>DBDN01000055.1 GCA_002293615.1 Betaproteobacteria bacterium UBA931
CCTCCTCGACAACCTCAATCCGGAACAACGCGCGGCGGTTACCTTGCCCGCCGGTTCCGCACTGATCCTCGCCGGCGCCGGCAGCGGCAAAACCCGCGTGCTGACCTCGCGTATCGCCTGGCTGCTGTCCACCGGACAGGCCACGCCGCTTTCCATACTTGCCGTGACCTTTACCAACAAGGCCGCCCGCGAAATGCTCGCCCGCCTTGCCGATATGACGATGATCCGCATGTCCGGGCTTTGGATCGGCACTTTTCACAGCCTGTGCCATCGTTTTTTACGCACGCACTACCGCGATGCCAATCTGGCGGCGCATTTTCAAATTATCGACGTTGCCGATCAGCTCGCGCTGATCAAGCGCATGTACCGTGCCCATCAGATCGACGATGAACGCTTTCCGCCCAAAAACCTGCAATGGTTTATCCAGAAAAACAAAGAGGAAGGTTTGCGCCCCGACGCCATTGCCGCAGACCATGAACAGGCACGGCGAATGGTCGAACATTACACGCTTTACGAGAGCGTTTGCCAGCGTGAGAGCGTCGTCGACTTCGCCGAACTGTTGCTGCGCAGCGTCGAATTGCTGACAAAAAACTCCGCGCTGCGTGAACATTACCGCAAACGTTTCACACACCTTTTCGTCGACGAATTTCAAGACACCAATCGCTTGCAATACCGCTGGCTGCAACTGCTGGCCGGCGATGATGCCTCCGTGTTCGCCGTCGGCGACGACGACCAATCCATTTATGCTTTTCGCGGCGCGCATGTCGGCAATATGCAGCGCTTCGAACACGACTTTGCTCATTCCAATTTACCGGTACACATTGCCCGTCTCGAGCAAAATTACCGTTCGCACGGCCACATTCTTGACGCCGCCAACGCGCTCATTCGCCACAACCATGCGCGTATGGGCAAAAACCTGTGGACCGACGCGCCGCACGGCGAGCCATTGCGCGTTTTTTCCGCCGAGAGCGAAGAAGATGAGGCGCGCTTTATCACCGACATCGTGCAAGCACAAACCGAAGCAGGCGTATCGCTTTCCGACATGGCGATTTTATATCGCGCCAATGCGCAATCGCGTGCCCTTGAACATGCGCTTTTTTCCGCAAGCATCCCCTACCGCGTTTACGGCGGATTGCGTTTTTTCGAGCGCGCCGAGATCAAGCATGCGTTGGCGTACCTGCGCCTATTGGCGTCGCCCGAAGACGAAGGCGCATTGCTGCGCGTCATTAATTTCCCGGCGCGCGGTATCGGCACGCGCTCGCTTGAACAGCTTCAGGATTTTTCCCGTACGCATCGGGTATCGCTATGGGCGGCAACATGTCAATCCGATATCGGCGGTAAGTCCGGCGCCAATATCGCCGCGTTTGTACTGATGATCGAACGCCTGCGCCGGGAAATCATCTCGTTGCCCTTGCCGGAAATGATCGAGCATGTGCTCGAAGCGTCCGGCTTGCTCGCTCATTATCGCGCTGAACGTGAAGCGGAAGAGCGCTTGCAAAACCTGGAAGAACTGGTTCAGGCTGCGCGCAGTTTCGTTGAGGAACGCGATATGAATCGCTATATGGCTGATGAGGAGGAGGCCATTGATGCCGAAACCCGTATCAATCCGACGATTTCCCGCGAACTGACTGCGTTTTTAACGCACGCCGCGCTTGAAGCCGGTGATACTCAAGCCAACGATGATAAGTCCGCGCTGCAACTGATGACCATGCACGCGGCCAAAGGATTGGAATTTCATACCGTTTTTATTACCGGACTGGAAGACGGCTTGTTCCCGCACGAAAACAGCCTGAATGAGCCGAATGGCCTGGAAGAAGAGCGACGGTTGATGTATGTCGCCATGACCCGCGCCCTNNCCACCGCCGTCAGCTCTATTTGAGTTTTGCCCAAACCCGCCGTTTGCATGGGCAGTTCCGCTATAACGTACCTTCGCGCTTTATCGGCGAAATACCTGACGAACTGGCACAATGGCTTTCCACAATGCCGCATCGCGACACCAGATATTTTGCCTCCCCCAAACTTTCACCTGCCTTTGCATCGAATAACGCGCTACGTGATCCGTCGCCGCATCATCCTCACAGCGTGCCAATCAAGACTTTTTCGGGAAGCCGTCTTGCAAGTGGTCTTAATATCGGTCAAGCCGTTTCCCATCATAAATTCGGCAACGGCATCATTATCAGCGCCGAAGGCAGCGGCAACGATGCCCGCGTGCAGGTGAATTTTCAGAATCATGGCGTCAAGTGGCTGTCGCTGGCGTATACCACATTGGAAAACATATAAAAACAACCGGCAATTGGCGGCTGGACACGATTAAACGATAAAACCGCTTTATTTGATTGTTTCAAACTGACGGTTGTTTTTGCCGTAACGTTTAAACAAGATATTCTCGTAGGATGACCATGTTGGATATTAAATCGCTGCACACTTTCGTTGCTGTTGCCGAATTGCAAAGCTTCACGCAAGCAGCAAAGCATCTGCACATGACGCAATCCACTGTCAGCCAACATATTAAGCGACTGGAAGAAAGTGTGGGCCAAGATCTTTTCAATCGCACGACCCGCTTGATCATTCTGACAGAGACAGGAGAAAAACTATTTGCTTACGCCCGGCAGATCCTTTTTCTGGAACAGGAAGCGCGGGAAATGCTTAAAACAAGCATCCGGGAAAAAACCATTCGCATCGGCGCGCCCGAAGATTTCGCCTCTCAAAGCCTTCTCGCTGACCTGATGGCATTGAAGCATGCTAGCCCACATATCCGTTTTGAAATCACGGCCGGCCTGAGTAAAAGTTTGCGCGTTTTACATGATGAAGGAAAGCTTGATTTGGTGATCGTTCGCCAAAAAGCCGGGCAAGGCGGCAACGTCATCCGTTCCGAACCTTTGGTGTGGATCGATAGCCTAGGCCACCCCGTTGCCGATGAATCGCCGCTGCCGCTTGCTGTTTTCCCTGTCAACGGTTTATATCGTAATGAAATATTCCGTATATTGGAAAAACATAAACGGAAATGGCACATTACATTTACCAGTACCAGCCTTTCGGGAATCCTCTCAGCGGTAACCCATGGCATCGGTGTCAGCATGGTGCCTCGAAGCGCCGTTCAGGAAACACATACCGTATTAACCCAACATGCCTGGTTCCTTGAAACGCCAGCCATGGAATTTGCCGTTTATCATCATCCTCACGCCGATCCGGCAACGCTTTTTCTTATCAAGCAATTACTAAAAAAACATTTTCTTACTGAGTGAAAAATGCTTTTATCGCGCTTCTTGATAACACCCATAATGTTTTTTAATAAGCCCTTTTCATCTCCCGTTTCGCTCCTATAATTTATTCTGACCATATGGTCAGTATGGATGATCAGGAGCATTTATGAAAGAAAAACTAACACGTCGCGAACTGTTAAAGACAGGAGGATTGTTCACCGGCGGCATGCTGGCGTCCGCTTTACCCGGTGCGGCGACAGCCGGGTTATCTCCTCAAAAAATTGCATGGGACAAATCATTTGACGTCATTGTTGTCGGCAGCGGCCTTGCCGGCTTATCCGCCGGTATTACCGCGGCTGAGGCAGGCAGCGAGACCATCATCCTAGAAAAGATGATGGCACATGGCGGTTCATCGGTCATCAGCGGCGGCACGTTTGCTGCCTGCAATACAGAAGCACAGAAAAAAGCCGGAATCAAAGACTCGGAAGAGCTGTACTTTAATGACCTGATGAAAGCCGGGGAGCGCCTTAACGTTCCCGAGTTGGTGGAAACACTGGTCAAAAACTCCGCTGATGCGCATCGCTTCCTCGTACAACGCGGCGCACTCTACGAGAAGGAGCTCCGTACCGTTGCGCAGCACTCCGTTAAACGCTGCTACCAGCCCGTATACAGCATGGGATTGAATGTGATTAAACCGCTGCTAAGGCATTACCTGGGGCTTAATAAAGCGCACCTTCAGCTAAGAACGAAAATCGATGAAGTGATTCGGGATCATTCCGGCCGTGCGGTCGGTCTGAAAGTTCGCGAAGGCTATCTCTTTGACGCACAATCGCCCAGCGATGATCGCACCAACCAGACCGGCACGGCGCGCTACTACAAAGCACGCAAAGGTATTGTTTTTGCATCCGGCGGCTTTTCTCGTGATCTCGAATTCCGCGAGTACGAATTCCCGCAATATCGGAAAATTCCTTCTACCGTACAACTTGGCGCTACGGCGGGCGCATTGAAAGCCATGGTGCGTTGCGGTGCGCGTGCCATGCACACGGCACTGGTACGATTTGCAATTTCCATCGGCTACGAAGACATTGAAAAAGGCATACTTCTTGATCAGCGCACCGGAAAACGCTTTATCGGTGAAGGCGCATCGCGTATGGGATTATCGTACAAAATCGTCGACCTCTCGAATGCCGGTTCGAGCTGGCCTGCTTTGATTTACGATGTAGAAGGATTGAAAACCATCTATGACCGCGACAAGCTGGAAATCATCCTGAACAATGGCGAGATGCAAAAATTTGATTCTCTCGATCAACTGGCCGAGTATTTCAAAATGCCTGCCGCGGAAGTCAACGCAAGCATTAAAAAATACAATGAAATGTTCCACGCCGGTATCGATACAGAGTTCGGTAAAGACTTTAAAAAAACCAAAGCCAGCCCAATCGAAAAAGCGCCGTTCTATGCTTGCCCGGTTTATCCGAAGTTCAACTATACACAAGGCGGTATCTTGATCAACCCGAAAGCACAAGCGCTGGATATGGGTAATGAAGTCATCCCTGGCCTCTACGTCGCCGGCGAAGCCGCTACCGGTGTGCATGGCGCTGTCCGGGTCACCGGATGCTCAACTGTGGATTGCACCGTCTATGGCCGTATCGCCGGCCGAGAAGCGCACATGATGAAAGAAATCTAATCGGGAGAACGCACTATGAAAAAATTGTCTTTAATATCCGCCGTGGCGATGCTTTTTCTGATCAGCCAACCGGCGCTGGCACAGCAATCCGAGATGGCAAAAAAACACGATAGTGCCGGCGTCACCTGCATGCAATGCCACAATCAGGAAATACCGACAGCGGCGCTCGAAATCAACTGCACATCATGTCATGGGGCACCGGAAGCCGTTGCCAAGCTTACGGCGGAAAAATATAAGCAATATTATAATCCGCATGACCCGCTGCATTACGGAACTTATTCGGAATGCGCCAACTGCCATCGCCAACATAAGGAGTCTCGGCTTGAATGTAATAATTCAAATTGCCATAAAGAGTTCAAATACCGCGTTCCTTGATTAAAACGGTTCCTCTTTCCCGGCTGTTTTACTCCCATCTCACTCGCGCGTTTCCGTTTTATTTTTAAGCGCGGGTGAGATTTTTATTTTATGGTTTCTTTATTCTTTAACCATTGAAATCAACTTAGCACCCAATAACATCATCACGGTACCGCTGACGCGATCTATTTTGGCTTTATGGCGTAAATACGCCACGCGCGAAAAACTGGAGGAAAGTACAAACGCTACAATCGTGTACCAACCGGCATCAACCACAAATGCCAGCGGCGGGATCGCCAGATAAAAAACGAGAGACGGCTCGGCGGGCATCAATGCCGCAAATACACCGGCAAACCAAATCGCCGTTTTTGGGTTGCTTAGTTGCGTTGCCAGCCCCAAAAAATAAGCGCGCCAGCGGCTTCCCGATTTTTGTGTATTTTCAGATGTACCCATTGACAGCGGTCTTTTTGCGCCACGCCAAATGGCAATCCCCAGATAAATCAGATAAGCGCCGCCGCATACCTTAAGCACGGTATAAGCTACCGGCACCGCTTTTAAAACCGCATGCAAGCCGAGCAACGCCGCCACCGCAAACAAAAACGCTCCCGTACCCAGCCCCAAAACCAATAATAACGTTTCTTTCCGGCTGGTTGATGCCGCTTTACGTGCCACCATAATAAAACTGGGGCCAGGACTGACGGCTCCCATCGCCAACGCGGCCGTAATACTTAATATGGAGAAAAGCATTGTCAATACTCGATGCGCTGCGCGGTAAACATAGTTGAAGGCTTGGCAATAAAATCCTGTGCCCTGATCAACTGCAGTTCATATTCATGCGCATCATAAGTGATCCGTAAAATATCATAGACTGCCGAGGTCGTATGCTCCAGCGCATCCTTCAGCGGTCTGCCATGCAACAGATTGACCAAAAGCAGCCCACTGGTTAAATCGCCTACGCCAACCGGTTGCTTGGAAAAATCAAAAAACGGGCGGCTGATGTGCCATGCTTCATCGCGATTCAACAGCAGCATTTCAAAATCTGCCGGATTGCGGCTGGCGCGGGCAAGATGTTTCACCAGCACGATTTTTGGGCCAAAGTCCAGCAAACGCCGCGCCGCACGCACCGCCTCCGGCAAATCGGTAATAAAATCCGCCATGCCGTTCAACATGCCCAGTTCCAGCACATTCGGCGCGACAATATCCGCGGCCGCCAACGCATGTTCACGCAAAAATTCGGCGACGCCGGGCGCAACGATACAGCCCTTTTCCGAATGCCCCATCACCGGATCGCAAAAATAAAGCGCATCGGGATTGGCCGCTTTCACTTTTTTGAGCGCGTCCAGAATTGCGCCGCCTTGCGCGGGCGACCCCAAATAACCGCTCAATACCGCATCGCAAACTGCCAGCTTGCCAATTTTTTCCAGGCCTGTAATGATTTCACCGATTTGCTCGGCGGGCAACACACTCCCATAAAACTGGGGATACTGCGTATGGTTGGAAAACTGTACCGTATTTAATGGCCATACTTCCGCGCCAAGGCGGCTCATCGGAAAGACCGCGGCACTGTTTCCCGCGTGCCCAAAAACTACGTGCGATTGAATGGTCAAAATACGTTTCATTGAATTGAATATCTGTTTTTTGGATAATGATGGTTATAATTTTTTATCGCCAAACAAAAACCGTTTAAAAGAAAAAGGCTCCATTTCTAGAGCCGCTTTTCATATCAGATCAGAAACTTCTGCCGGCAACAGCGACGATCACACTCGACACCCTATTTTTCAAAAAAACAACGCTACTTGCAGCTATGCATTGTTTAATTAAAGCTATACCGAAAACGACGACCCGCAACCGCAAGTTGTGACCGCGTTCGGGTTTTTGATTACAAACTGCTCGCCGCTCAAATCCGACTTGTAATCAATTTCTGCACCCACCAAATATTGGAAACTCATCGGATCAATCAGCAAAGTAACGCCATCTTTCTCGACCTTGGTATCGTCTTCATTGGCCACTTCGTCAAAAGTAAAACCATACTGAAACCCGGAGCAACCGCCGCCGCTGACGAAAACCCGCAATTTAAGATCCGGGTTGTTTTCTTCCTCAATCAAGGATTTGACCTTGATAATCGCCGCATCGGTAAACACCAGCGGCGCTTGTACTGCCTCTGCTGCTTCTGTCGTCGCCGAAACGCTCATGATGCACACTCTCCTATAGAAACGGGAATATCAAAAACAGAATTTTAAAAACAAACCGCAATATTGCCGGCCTTTAATGTAACCATTCAACTTACCTGGTTTTCAACGTACTCGCTGCCGTTAATGCCGTTAACGTGCATCAATTTACCGCTGACAACTGCACCATGATGCATTTCAATTTTCTGATAGGTAATATCGCCATCAATACGGGCACTGGCTTCCAACTGAAGATATTCTTCGGTGATAATTGCGCCACGCACCTCCCCGTTAATCACCGCATGGGACACCGTCACCAGCCCGTCCACCCGGGCTTGCTCGCTGACGATAAGCGTTCCGCTTTTACCCTCGGCAACGGAAATATTGCCCGTAACGACACCATCAATGCGCAAACCTCCGCTGAAAATAATATTGCCATCGATAATGGTATCTGCGCTGATTAAACAATCGACGCGGTTTTGTGAAATAATTTTTTTCTTACCAAACATAATCAAGATAAAGAAACAGTACGAATTACAAAAGGTTCGGACATATTGTCCTTTTTGAACACGCCGACATCAATACGGCCGAGTTTTTTGCCGTCCGGAATCCGAAAGACACTTTCAATGCGTTCATAATACTTGAATTTCAACGATTGAGGCGCGATTACGATGTTTTCTTTATCAACCATCGTCAATACCTTATCGTCATCATCCGCATAGCCTGTAATTCTGATTTCCCCTTCAAAATCATCTTTTGGGTTGCCGCCCTGCACCAGCAAAATCCGGTAAGTCCATTCGTTATTCCCTTTTCCGGGTTGAACACGAACATCCTGAATGCGTACCCCCGCTTCCGCAGTAGCATCCGATACCAACTTTTGCAGGTAAGTAAGTTCCTCTTTGAGCTGGGTATTTTCTTCGGTCAATAACCGTGTCTGCTCACGTGACTCTTTTTCCAACCCTTGCTGCATCGCCAATTCGCTTTCCAGCATTGCGTTACGCTTGCGCAATTCGGAAATCTGTTCCTGAAAACGAGAAATGTCCGGTGCTTCACTCGCCACCATCGATTGCGTCACTGCTTCCACAGCAGGCGTTTGGTGGGTATTTTTCCAGAGCAAAACAGCGATCACCAGCAACGGCAACACAATGACAACCAACCGGAACGGCCACGGCCAATTGCGGCGAATCTTTAAATCATGTTTGGCGCTTACTGAAAACATAAACGCAACTCCCCCTTCTGCGATATAAAGCTATGGAACAATCGGTAACGCCGTCAACCCCGTTGTTTCCGGTAACCCAAGCATCAGATTCATATTCTGGACAGCCTGCCCGGCAGCGCCTTTTATGAGATTGTCTTCAACGACCAATACGTTGGCTAATGCGCCGCGCCGGAACACCGAAATGCGTACTTGGTTGGAAGCGCGCACCGAACGCGTATCGGGCAACCTACCCGCGGGCAATACGTCCACAAAAAATTCGTTCGCGTAGCATTCTTCAAAGACGCTTTGCAAATCGGCATCCTGTTTTGTCAATGGCGCATAAAGCGTTGCAAAGATACCGCGAATCATCGGTACCAAATGCGGCGTAAACGTCAAACCGACTTTTTGCCCAGCCATTTCCTGCAAGCCCTGCTCGATTTCCGGATGATGACGGTGCCCTGCAACGCCGTATGCGGAAAAATTATCGCCGGCTTCCGGATAAATCAATGAAAGCTCGCCTTTGCGGCCTGCGCCGGAAACACCCGATTTACAATCGGCAATCATCTGTGACGCATCAATTAAGCCTGCTTTCAACAACGGCCAAAAACCAAGCTGCACCGCTGTCGGATAACAACCGGGATTACCAACAATGCGCGCTTTTTTAATTTGTTCGCGCGCCAGTTCCGGCAAACCGTATACCGACTCCGCCAAAAGATCGGGGCAAGCATGCGGCATTTTGTACCAACGCTCAAATACGGTCGGATCGCGCAAGCGAAAATCCGCCGCTAAGTCGATTATTTTAACGCCTGCATCGGTCAGTTTTCTTGCTTCTTTCATCGCCACACCGTGCGGCGTTGCAAAAAAAACCACATCGCATTCGGTAAGCGGCGCATCATCTGGCGCGCAAAATGACAAGCGGGATAATGCTGCGCAACGGCGCAAGCTCGGAAATACATCGGTCACCGCGATACCCGCTTCTTGCCTGGAGGTAATCGTATGAATCTCCACGTCAGGATGCTGCGCCAACAATCGAAGCAATTCAACGCCGGTATAACCGGTACCGCCGACAATACCAATCTGTGTCATAAAACAATGACGCCTCGCGCGTCGCAATAGATTACGGAAGCTTGATATTATCGCTGAAACAGATATTGATGGTGTTATTTTTGGCCGGATTTTTATCGAATAAAAACCGAAGAACCGCCCAGCTTCCGCAACGAGGCAACGCGCACAACTTTTTCCGCCCAATGGCAATAACGAAGCACTCGAAATAGATACATTGTTTTATTTTGTTTTCTTGGGCTTGGTCGCAAACCGTTTCAGAAAAATACGGAAAAAGGCATCGTAAATTGTGTCGGGAACGACAGGCAATGATTTGCCGACCAACATCATCGGCCATGGGAAAAGGCAGCAACGTTTCTGTTTATCAATGGCGCGAATCATTAAGTCCGCCGCCTTGTCTACTGATACCAGAAACGGCATCGGATAAGGGTTTTGCTTTGTCATCGGCGTATCAATAAATCCGGGACAAACCGTCACCACGGAAATACCGCTTCCCTGAAGATCAATGCGCAGGCTTTCCAAATAGGCAATAGCCGCCGCTTTGGAAGCACTGTATGCACCGGAACCAGGCAGCCCTCGATAACCGGCAATACTGGCAACACCAACCAATGTTCCGCTTTGCGCCGTGCGCATCCCATCAATAAAAGGATGAAAAGTATTGGCTATCCCCAAAAGATTGGTGCGAATCACTTCACGAAATACCGGCAAATCCCCATCACCCTGCCCGCCGGTGACCGTACCATAGGAAACGCCGGCGTTGGCGATAACGATATCCGGCACACCGCATCGTTGCATAAAATCATGCGCGGCCTGTTGCAACACCGAAGCGTCACCGACATCGCCCTCGTAGATATGAATGTTTTTTTCACCCAACCTGTCTTTAAGAGACTCCAGCTTGCCGCGGCGGCGCGCCAGTAAACCCAATTCCGCGCCGCGTCTTGCATATCGAAACGCCAGCGCCTCTCCCAAACCGGAAGAGGCGCCCGTAATAAAAATATTCACGGTATTTACGCTTTATTTCTTCTTCTGATTTTCCTGGCGAGCAATATCAATAATCTCGTTCAACACGCGGGTAAAATCTTCGGAAGAGGTAATGCCGTCCAATTTGACTTCCATATTTCCGTTTACATAAAAGTGCGGCACAGAATCGACTTTATAGTCTTTCTCCAGTTTCTCGCTTTTGTTCAGCATGTTGTTCACCGAAAAAGATTTATACATTTCCTCGGCCTTTTTGCGATCAATACCGTTATCCGCCATCCAGTCAAGAAAATCTTTTTCAACCTGCAGATTAATGCGCTGGCGCTGCAACGCGGTAAAGGCTTTGTCGTCCAGCGCGTCATCGCCCAACGCTTCTATCGTAAAATAAGCACGTCCCAACGCTTTCCATGCGTCGCGTCCCCAAGCAACCGGAACTTTATGAAAGACGACATCATCCGGCAAAGTTTTCTTCCATTTGCTGACAATCGGGTTGAGCTGCGCGCAATGGCCGCAACCATAGGAAAAAAAATCAAGAACTTCGATTTTGCCGTCGGGCGCTTCGACCTGTTTCTGGGGAATACGTACAAATTCCTTACCTTCGGTTGCCGCCAACGCAGGCAATGAAAAAGATAAAACCAAAATAGAAATCACCCATAAAGGAAATATGCGAGAAATTTTGGATAAAACGTTCATGAATACCTCAGGAAAAATTTAACAGAGATTATTTCGGCAAATATAAACGTTCGCCGAAGGATATAATCATAACGCAATGCACATCGACGTAAGAAACGCAAAAAGCACAATTTGCAACGGATAATCACGGCAATATTTATTGCCTACGCTTATTGCTTGACAACCGCCACTTCAAAATTGCGACGCGACAATTCGGCGCGCATTCTTCCGGTATGCTCCGGATTATCGTAAGGGCCCAGGCGAACACGGTAAATCACCCCGCGCCCCGGCGCTTCTCCTTTTTGAATGGTTGCCTCCCATCCCGATAAGGCCAGCTCAGCGCGGCGACTTTCCGCGTCCTCAATCCGGCTGAACGAACCGACCTGTAGCCAGTAAATTTCTTTGGCAGCAGGCATATTATTGGTTGCGGACGGCTTGGTTTGCAGCGTTTCCGGCAACGAAACTATGGCGGCTGTCCCGGCACGCGGTGTCGCAACCGATGTTTTAGGCGGCAAAGTTGTTGTGTTTTGCGGCTGCGCCGGTGTGCCTTCCGGAAGCACTGTATAAAAATCAAAGCTGTTTTTTTCTTTTTCATCACTGGCTTTGGCGCGCCCCGATTGTGCGGTAATTGTTTTGCTTTTTCCTTCGATCACCTCCATCACAGAATCACCGCCGAGCCGCCAAGCCACGATAATCGCCATGATCAAGCCAATGACAATACCGAGGAAAAGCCCGGAAATCAAAATGCCCCAACGAAACGCTTGCCTGCTCTTTGCCATATTCTTCTCGCTATTTTTTACATTCTCTCCGGCGCCGTAATACCCAGAAGTGCCAGTGCATTGCGCAAAGTTTGCCCGACGGCAGCTACCAACGCCAATCGCGCCTGTTGCAACGCCTGATCGTCGATCAAAAAACGTTCGGCACTATAGTAGCCATGAAAATCGCCTGCCAAATCGCGCAAGTATGTAATCATCTGATGCGGCGCCAACTCCTTGGCGGCACTGGTAACCTCAAACGGGAAATCAGCCAGACGGCGCAACAGCGTTTCTTCGTGCGGACGCGTCAACAACGTCAGATCAACATTATCAATACCGCAAACTATCATTTGATTATTCACTTGCGCCTGACGCAATACCGAACACACACGGGCGTGTGCGTATTGTACATAATACACCGGATTTTCCTCCGCCTGCGCCAGCGCAAGATCAATATCAAACACAAATTCACTGTCCGCTTTCCTCATCAGAAGGAAAAAGCGTACCGCGTCACAACCAACTTCGTCGATCAAATCGCGTACCGTGACGTAACTGCCCGCTCGTTTGGAAATTTTGACTTCCTGACCACCACGCATCACGGTCACCATCTTGTGCAGAATATATTCAGGGTAATTTTCCGGAATACCTATATCCAGCGCCTGCAATCCGGCGCGCACTCGCGTTATCGTGCCGTGATGATCCGAGCCTTGAATATTGATTGCGCGGACAAAACCGCGCTCCCATTTGGTAACGTGATATGCCACATCCGGCACAAAATAAGTGTAATTGCCATCGGCCTTGCGCATCACCCGATCTTTATCGTCGCCGTAATCCGTGGTACGCAACCATAACGCGCCGTCCTGTTCGAACGTGCGTCCCGACGCAACGAGTTTTTGCACTGTTTTTTCGACGCGACCATCGGCGTACAACGAGCTTTCAAGGTAATAATGGTCAAAGTGCACCATGAATGCCTGTAAATCAATATCCTGCTCCCGACGCAATGCCGTTACCGCAAAACGTCGTATCGCATCAAGATCATTTACATCAGCCTCTGGCCGAGCAAGATAATCGCGCGCAATTTCACCAATATATGCGCCATGGTAACCATTTTCGGGAATCCCCCCCGAAGGGGTACCAATTTCAGAACTATCCCACCCGGAGGGTTTGATTTCTCGAGCGCGCGCCTGTACTGAAATCGCCAGATTATGAATCTGTTGCCCAGCGTCGTTATAGTAAAACTCGCGTGTCACATCATAACCTTGCGCGATCAGCAGGCGGGAAATAGCATCACCAAGCGCCGCCTGTCGACCATGACCGACATGCAGCGGTCCGGTGGGATTTGCCGAAACGAACTCAACAATAGTGTGGATAGCACATGACGCTTTCGCCCAGCCAAAACGCTCGCCCTCGCGCAACGCTGCCGTAACCACCGAACCGCGCGCCTTTGGCGTTAAATATAAATTGATAAACCCGGCGCCGGCAATTTCCAGGCGCGCCACCGATTCGTTTGTCGTTAACGCGCCAAGAATCTGCTGCGCCAATTCGCGGGGATTTTTTTTCAGTGCTCGCGCCAGTACCATTGCCGCATTACAGGCGTAATCACCATGCGCCGCTTGACGCGGGCGCTCGACAACAATCTGCCGAACAAAATCTTCCGCCATTTCTGGCGCGACCTCACCTACGGCATCAAGAAACCATTGGCGAAAATCGGCTCGGGTATTTTGCATCACGATTCTTCAAGAATTAAACAGTGCGCATTATAGCGTGCAACAACCATAGTTATGGCATAATCGCAATCATGACGAAAAGCTGGCATCTGATAAAATTTTTGCTGCCGATTATTTTGGGAAACATGGCGATAACGTCAATACCCGCGGTAGCCGATGCAATATACAAATGCCCAGGCAACGATGGAAGAATAGAATTCCGGGACTACCCGTGTGATAATGGTGAGGGCGCGCCAATGGATCTGCTTTATGACCAATCGGCCCCAACGAAGATAAGGCCATCAAGTAACACAAAAACCAATATTGCTCCGGAAAATAAACAAACCACAACAAAGAAAACACCACCGAAAAAAACGAATGAACGGGAATCAAAAGCGGGAGAACGCCGTTTCATCCGCGAGGGAATGACCAAAGCCGAAGTGCGCGCCAAAATCGGCGCGCCCGATGTGCAGGCGCCCGGTGAATGCGCCAAACGTTTTACCGTCAGCAAGAACCAGATCAAAGCAACCAAAAGCAATTGTGAAAATTGCTGGGATTACCCGCCCGCAGCCATGGATCCGCAAACCCGCACTCGTATCTGTTTTATCGACAACCATGTTTCTTCAGTACATCGATTGGTAGAACGATAATGACTCACCATAAAAAAATCCGGGGAAACCCCGGATTTTTTTATGTATCAAAGCTATTAAACAATCCCTTGCTGCATCATCGCATCAGCTACCTTAACGAAGCCCGCAATATTTGCGCCATTCACGTAATTAATGCTTTTTCCTTCCTTGCCATACTTAACACAGGAGGTGTGAATCGCCTGCATGATGCCTTTCAATTGGTCGTCCACTATTTCACGAGCGTCCATCAGGCGTTTACTGTTCTGACTCATTTCGAGGCCGGATACCGCCACGCCGCCCGCATTGGCGGCCTTGCCCGGACCAAACGACACCCCTGCCTTCAGAAACACTTCGGTCGCTTCAATGGTGGACGGCATGTTGGCGCCTTCGGCAACATACTTGCAACCGTTTTTCACCAAAATCTTGGCATCTTCTTCGTTGAGCTCGTTTTGTGTCGCGCATGGCAATGCCACATCGCACGCCAATCCCCACGGCGTTTTGCCTGCATGAAATTGCAGTTTGTTTTTTTCGGCAAAACCGGAAAGACGGCCGCGCTCGGTATTTTTGAAATCCATAATCTTTTGTAGAATTTCTTCGCTCATGCCCTGCGGAAATTCAATCGTTCCTTGCGAGTCTGAAAGCGAAATCACGACAGCGCCGTTGTGCAAACATTTTTCCGCCGTGTACTGTGCCACATTTCCAGAGCCGGAGATGGTAACGCGTTTGCCCGCTAGAGTATCATTGGCATCCGCAAGCATTTCATTAACGAAATACACAAGACCATAACCGGTCGCTTCCGGCCGAATCTGGCTGCCGCCGAACGACATGCCTTTACCGGTCAGTACGCCGGTAAACTCATTACGCAAGCGCTTGTATTGCCCGAATAAAAAGCCCACTTCACGCCCGCCGACGCCAATATCACCGGCAGGCACGTCGGTATCCGGCCCGATATGGCAAAACAGTTCGCTCATGAACGATTGGCAAAAACGCATTACCTCGTTATCACTTTTCCCTTTCGGATCGAAATCCGAACCGCCTTTCCCACCGCCCATCGGCAATGTCGTCAACGCATTTTTAAATACCTGCTCAAACGCGAGAAATTTCAATGTGCCAAGCTTTACGCTCGGGTGAAAACGCAAGCCGCCTTTATAAGGGCCGATCGCACTATTCATCTGGACGCGATAACCGCGATTGACATGAACTTTACCCTGATCATCCATCCAAGGCACGCGAAACATGATGACACGCTCCGGCTCAACAATGCGTTGCAACAAAGCATTCTCTTTATACTGAGGATTCTTTTCAATGAACGGCCAGAGGCTGCCCATAACCTCTGTAACCGCCTGATGGAATTCATTCTGTCTCGGATCTCTCTGCTTGACATATGTCAGAAAATCATCCAGTCCCCGTAACATAAAACACCTCCTAGAATAGACAATTGATTAAACGACCCACGACAAAAACGTGCCCCAGAATCTACCGAAAAATGTTTCCCGAGCAACGTGCTTCCGTAAGCACACGAGTAGCTTCTTGCCTGATGTTCGCCTGATATTGGCAACGTTCGCACACAACTCAAAAAGCACCACTATCGGAAAATACTGATGCCGGAAACCAATGGCAAGCACTTTTAGGCGTTTTTTGCATAGGCTCTTCGTTTTTTGCATAATAAGAACCAAAAATACAAAAAGCGGTCACACCACTGCCGTTGTTACATGACCACGTCAACGCAACAACGGTTCCCTCCGGAAAACCAAGACATTCGAATACAACTGCTTATTTCTTACTTTTGGACGTCGGCAAATAAAAACACGTTCGTTTAGCATCCTTTATTACAAGAGCCCGATAAGATTGATATTTTTCGTTAACATCACGATTTATGCTGAAACAGCAAGCACGACGTTTATCACCTGTTTCATAGGCTTATGTATGGTTATCATCCGCCGGAAGATTTTTATTTAACAGCCAAAAAAACTGTTATGATCTTTGCCGAACAGCTGCTTAACAGAGAATAATTCTTAATCTTATTTGTTTCTTTTGTTTTTTTAAACACATACAGGATCTATGTCAGAACTCTTCAACAAAATGGTAGAGAACCATCTTTCTCCATTGATTGTCAAAGGTCGTGAGTTTTTGCCTATCGTTCAGGGCGGTATGGGCGTCGGTGTTTCCGCGCACCGCCTCGCGGGAACCGTGGCAAGCCTGGGCGGCGTTGGCACCATCGCCAGTGTTGATCTGCGTCGCCACCATCCTGACCTGATGGAAACCAGCCGCCACGCCGACAAAGATGTCGTTGACCAAGCAAATCTGGTAGCGCTTGATCGCGAAATTTCATTGGCGCGTGAAATGTCCCGAGGCGCCGGTTTAATTGCCGTCAATATCATGCGTGCTTTGTCTGAATACGCGTCGCACGTCCGCCAAGCCTGTCGCAGCGGTGCCGACGCCATCGTAATGGGTGCGGGATTACCGCTTGATCTTCCAAATCTTGTCGACGAAAAGCCGGATATCGGCTTGATTCCGATTTTGTCCGACGCGCGCGGCGTTAAATTAATCATCAAAAAATGGGCGCGCAAAGCACGCCTACCCGACGCTATTGTCATCGAACATCCGCGTTATGCGGCCGGTCATCTGGGCGCGGCGAAAATAGAAGATATCAACGATCCGCGCTTTGATTTTGAAAACGTGCTGCCTGAAGTGCAAGAATTCTTTCGCGCCGAAGGAATCGGGGAAAAGGAAATCCCGCTGATCCTCGCAGGCGGCATTAATTCGCACGAGCGAATGATTGAACTTACCGAGATGGGCGCTTCCGCAGTGCAGTTGGGTTCTGCTTTTGCGGTTACCAAAGAAGGCGACGCGGCTGAAGGGTTTAAAAAAGTACTGCTTGAGGCCAAACCGGAAGAAATGATCGAATTCATCAGCGTTGCCGGGCTTCCCGCCCGCGCGGTGCGTACGCCGTGGCTTGATAATTATCTGAAATTCCTGCCCAAGCTTACTGCGGTCGCCCACAAGAAACCGCGCTGTTCGGTGAAGTTTGATTGCCTGTCGGAATGCGGGTTACGCGACGGCATCGCCAAAATCGGTCAATTTTGCATCGATATGCAGCTGGCGTTTGCACTGCAAGGCAACAAAATGAAAGGACTCTTTTTCCGGGGGGCTTCTTCCTTGCCATTCGGCGATCAGATGTGTTCTGTCAAGGAATTGATGGAATATATGTTGACCGGCGTCAAACCGAAAATCGTGCAAGAAAATAGATGAATATTTTCTTCTGCAAACCCTTCATGAAAGAGCGCTTTAGCGCTCTTTTGTTTTTTCAACAGGGCTTCTTCGTTTTATTGACCTTTGACCGTCCGCTATGTGCCAGAACGGTATCGATGGCATTCTGCCCTGGCGCGCACACTTTGATTGTGCCAGGCTGCAAGGCGCCACTAAACTGTTGCAGCATTCCTGTACCAACATAAGAAAAATAATAGCGAACATTCTGATTCCCTGATGCCGTAATACCAGGAAATGTCCCCGCTTCCACATGGATTGGTACGACATACTCCGCTTCCAACGAACGCTCGTCATTAACATCAATAAAAACAATCCAGCCATTTTCCCAATCGGTTTGCCCAGAACAGGTCTTAAGATTCTTTGATGGGCAAACAATCGTGCGCTGATTGTTCTTGATCGCTTCCGTACGCGCGATCCACGTAGTGTTTTGCAAAGCCCGAGCCAAGTTATTCTGACGGGTACGGACAATCCAGTTGTTGAATGAANNTGTTGAATAAGGGAACAGACGACACAGTAACCATCGCTACCAAAGCGAGTACCAGCAACAATTCCAGCAATGTTACCCCTCCTACTTTTCCTAGCATAAGTTCTCCCTTCGATGTTTGAAGCCATAGTCATAGAATCTTATTGCATTTAAAGAAATATGTTTTCAGTGTTTTTTATTTTGTTTTATCACTTTAAAAAGAACTTACATTATAAAAGCAGAAAAAATAAAAATTGAATAAAAATAAATATAAAAATTA
>DBDN01000051.1 GCA_002293615.1 Betaproteobacteria bacterium UBA931
AGGAGAGCAGTCGTCCACAGCCAATGCGCCCGCCGCAACAGATTCGTCCGCCAAATACGACGAATACGCCGCGCCCGTCTTATGGGTCCGGGCAAACGGGCAGGGCGAATATTTCGATTAGCCGACCGGAAACCGGCGCTGCGCAACAAGGGGGGATGCGGCAAAGGCGCAGTAATGATTGAGGTGATTAATCGTAGCGGCGATGCTTTGCCGCTACGATTTCGGCAAGCCGCGTAACCGCTGCCGCGTACATCCGGCTTTTGTTGTAGCGCATGATGACACGAAAGTTATCGTGCGCCAGATAATAGGCGGGCGTGTCTTTAGCAACGTCAAGCATGATCAACGCCAGATTTTCGTCATCGGAGATCGTTTCGTCGGGTTCGGAAAGGGCAACGCCGAGCCTTTGCCATTCCCGCCAGCTCTTTATGCCGCTCAGACCGTTGTCGATAAGCGGAAGCACACTAACGAAGGATTCATCGGTGATAACCGCGTTGCTTAGGATTTTGCCGTCACGTTGCCAACCGTGCTCGTACAGATAAAAGGCAACACTGCCGATAGCGTCTGCGGGCGTCCATAAGTTGATTTTTCCGTTATGATCGAAGTCAACGGCGAAATGCCGGTAGCTGCGCGGCATGAATTGGGCGATACCCATTGCGCCTGCGTATGAACCTTTTAACAATACCGGATTGAGATTGTTATCCACGACCATCAGGAAAAATTGCTCCAACTCGGTACGAAAGTAATCGGCGCGGCGCGGATAATCAAACGCCAGCGTTGCCAGCGCGTCAAGCACGGTAAAGCCGCCGACATTACGGCCATAATAAGTTTCCACGCCGATAATGGCGACGATAATTTCCGGCGGGACGGCAAAAAAACGGGCGGCCTTATCCAGATGGGGTTCGTTGACGAGCCAGAACGAAGCGCCTTCATTAACACGGTTGTCGTTTAAAAAACGCGGCGCATATTCATACCAGCCGATCGGCGTTTTTATCGGTGCTTCTATCAGCGAAAGAATACGCTCACGCTTTTGTGTTCCGGCGAGATAATGGCTTAAATATTCGGGGTTGATGTTCTCGCGCTCGGCAAAATTGTTAATCCAGGTTCGAACGTCTTCGCGTTCGTGGTAATTATTCTGGGCCGAAACCGACAGTGCCCAACAAGCAAAAAAAACGCCGATTATCGTTTGCGTGAAGCAGATTTTATTGAAGCTCATTTTTTCTCGCGTAAGGCAATAATCAATAGGGCGATGGCGCTGACCCAGATGCCGATACTGCCGACCAGTGAGAATATTTGGTAATAAAAAAGCGTGCTCGGCGAAACAGCCGTATTCAGGTATGTCGCGCCGTGATCGGAGAGCATTTTGATAAAAATCGGGATACGCGATAAGAACAGCATTAGAAATCCTGCGCAGAACGCGTACCATAAATAATCGCGTCGACGTTTTGCCCAGATAAAGCTGACGATCACCAAGAGCGCCATTCCGCTGAAAGGAATGGCGGAGAGCAGGTCAAAAAGAAAAAGTGACGACATAATATGCTGAATTTTAAGTTTATTCGATAACGATGTTGCCTTGAATCTTGCAACTGCATGCCAGCACAAAACCCGCGTCAATTTCTTGTTTGCTCAGGGTTTCCCGGCTGGTGACGGTGAAGTTGCCGCCCAACACTTTGGTACGGCAGGCGCCGCATACGCCGGAGCGGCAAGCCGAAACAACACTGACGCCGTTTTGCTCAAGGGCAACGAGCAATGAAGTGCCTTTGGCAACCGAGAAATTTTGACGAAGATGATCTACGGAAAGCGTAACCTTTCCAGCGTCATCGCTGATGCATTCGGCAGCAACGTGAAACTGTTCTTTGTAAAATTTTTCCGGCGGCACGCCCAATGCCTTTGCCCATTGCTCAACCAGGGCCATATATACGGCCGGACCGCAGGTCATGACGGTGCGCTCGGCGATATCCGGTATGTTTTCCCGCAGAATTTCCGGTGATAAGCGTCCCGGCAGAAAATCACCGGCCGCTTTATCTTCGGCCATCATGGTGACCGTTAAACGATCATGGTATTCGCCGGCCAGCATTTTCCATTCATTGGCGAAAATCACATCATCGGGCGTGCGCACGTTGTAATAAACCACGATATCGGCCTTTGGGCGATTGACGAGCAGCCAGCGGGTGATCGACATGATTGGCGTTACACCGCAGCCGCCTGCGAGCATCAGATATTTTGAGTCGTATATGTCAGCGCAGGTGAATGAGCCTTGCGCGTCGCTTAGCCACAAATAGTCGCCGACTTTAACTTTACGGGTAAGCCAATTTGAACCGACGCCGTTTTCAATGCGGCGTACGGTGATGGTTAAAAAAGCACCGGCACCGGGTGATGAAGAAATCGTGTAAGCGCGCAAGGTATTCGGATCGTCATCGACACACACCAGTGTATATTGCCCGGGTTGGTAGTTGTATCCGGCTTCCGGAAGAAAACCGATCGTCCAGACATCGGGTGTTTCTTGAACGATACTGTGTACCCGCATTGGGTTCGGGCAGAGCGAGGTAGGCGCGGTCAGCATAAAATATTTCCTAAAAAAACAAAATGAAGCAGAGCGCCGAAAACACTTTGCCTCGGTTGATTGACATCAGACAGATGCCAAGCACGTCAGTGTGTTGCGTGCATGGACAACGGTGTTTGCGATTATAACCATCGCCCCGACAAAGGCGCGGGCGTTGCCGACACAACGGATGGTCATAATGTTGGGGCCAGAAAATTTCAGCTATGTGTTTTTTTGTAAATTATTTTTAATTTACAAGGGCTTATGCTTATTTTTTAGGTTTGCATTATGCCAATCTGTCTTAATTGCCCAATTTTTACCCATGATTTCCCGAACCGGAGACAGGTAAGATCGGGTAAAGTCTCTTCTTTTTAAAGACCAGACATTGGTCGGGATTTTGCAGAGAAAAACCATGCTGGACATCAATCTATTTCGTCAGGACATCAATGAAGTCGCTAGGCGGCTTGCGCAACGGGGGTTTACGCTTGATATTGCCGCTTTTGAGACCATGGAAAGCGCGCGCAAGGATGTGCAGACGCGTACGCAGGAGCTGCAGGCAAAACGCAACACACAATCCAAACAGATCGGCATTGTGAAAAAAAATGGCGGCGATGTGACCGCGTTGATGGCTGAAGTCGCCGGGTTCGGGCAAGAGTTGTCGGAGCTGGAAAAGAAATTGACGCAAATTCAAGATGAGATGCGTACGTTTATGCTCGATATTCCCAATTTAACGCATGAATCTACACCGGTCGGGCAGTCCGAAAACGAAAATGTTGAAATCAGTCGCTGGGGCACACCGCGGACGTTTTCGTTTATGCCAAAGGATCATGGTGAACTGGGCGAAGCGTTGGGAATGCTGGATTTTGAGACGGCAACGAAATTGTCCGGCGCGCGCTTTTCATTTTTGCGCGGCGACATTGCGAAAATGCATCGCGCTTTAGCGCAGTTCATGCTGGATACGCATACCCAACAACACGGCTATACCGAATGCTATACGCCATATATCGTCAACAGCGATACGCTGATTGGAACGTCACAGCTGCCCAAGTTTGAAGCCGACATGTTTTCGGTAAAAAAAGGCGGCGCGGGCGGTGAAGAAAGCGCGCTTTATCTGATTTCTACCTCGGAAATCACTTTGACGAATTCCGTGCGCGACGAAATCCTGCCGCCAGAAGCGCTGCCGATGAAATTGACCGCACAAACGCCGTGCTTTCGCTCGGAAGCGGGCAGCTATGGCAAGGATACGAAAGGCATGATTCGTCAGCACCAGTTTGAGAAAGTTGAATTGGTGCATATTGTCCATCCGGAAAAATCCTACGAAGCGCTCGAAGAGTTGCGCGGGCACGCCGAAGCGATTTTGCGGGCGCTGGAGCTGCCGTATCGAGTGGTGGCGTTGTGTACAGGCGATATTGGTTTTGCTTCGGCAAAGACTTATGATCTCGAGGTCTGGTTGCCTGCGCAGAATACCTATCGCGAAATATCCTCGTGTTCCAACTGCGAGGCTTTTCAGGCACGGCGTATGCAGAC
>DBDN01000060.1 GCA_002293615.1 Betaproteobacteria bacterium UBA931
GGCTGCTAAGCGTTGAACCCGTTACCATGCTTTTTGTGCCATGTTTAACACATGTCAAATACTGTGCAAAAGTGCACCCGGTAGTGCGGGGATTACGGTGCAAAAATGCACCACTCCTTGCTGAAGGTAAGAGAAGACTCCTCCGAAGATTTTCGGAGCGAATGTGGGATGGTTTGCCCGGAATAGATGCGCCGACGGTTTTAACTTTCCAGGCATAACTCATCGTCAGGCGGCGGAGCTCTTCAAGAGAATTTTGGCGCAAATTCTCTTGGCGGCTCTTTTTTTAATTCATTGTTTTTCGTTTCAGTTCATCGGCCATCCACGGATCTTCTTTTTTCAAGACAAACTCGTATTGGTCGATGCCACCACCTAAAGCTTTATAAAGCGCCACCTGATTCATCTGCTTTAACAATTGCATGGATACCAGGCCTTGGCCGGCACTGTACATCGAGCGCTCGGCGTCAAGTACGGTCAGATAGTTGTCAACCCCTTTTTCGTAGCGCGCCTGAGAAAGCGTATGCGTTGCCTGCGTCGCTTCGAACAATGCTTTTTGCGCAGAAAGCTGCTCATCAATCGTCGCGCTCTGCGCCAACGCGTCAGCCACTTCGGAAAACGCGCTTTGGATCGCCTTTTCATATTGGGCCAAAGCAATATCGCGGGCAACTTCGGCAACTTCCAGATTGGCCATATTGCGTCCGGAGTCAAAAATCGGTAACGAAATCTGCGGCATGAACAACCATGCGCCCGAGCCCGCGTCAAAAAGACCGGAAAGCGATGCGCTGGCCGTACCAATGGATGTGGTCAGCGAAATGCTTGGAAAGAAAGCAGCGCGCGCAGCGCCGATATTGGCGTTTGCCGCCTTCAGTGTATGCTCCGCAAAAACAACATCCGGGCGCTTTTGCAAAACGGCCGAAGGTACTTCGCCCGGGTTCAGGATCGGTATCGCGCTGATGGATGCGCCATGGCGATTGCCAACAATCGTCTCCGGCAAACCGTTGGTGCCTAATAACAGCACCAGCGCATTTTCATCTTGTGCAACGGCCGTAACGTAGTTCGCCACATCCGCACGCGATGTTTCGACGGCGGTTTGCGCCTGGCGTAAATCCAGCTCCGAGCTGATACCGTTTTCGTAGCGCACTTTAACCAGGTTGTAAGACGCCTGCTGTGCCGCCAATGTTTCGCGCGCCACCGTCAAGTGCTCGCGATCAGCAAGCAAATTCAGGTACGACGACGCCACTGCCGCCACAAGGCTGATCTGGCCACTGCGCCAGGTATTTTCAGAAGCAAGATAAGTTTCCAGCGCCTGATCTCTCAGGCTAGCCACACGCCCGAAAAAATCAAACTCAAAATTGGTCATGCCAACGTCTGCGCTGTATTGCCGGGCAATACGCGGCTCGCCGGTCTCCGATAAATCGCCGGGCAGGCGCTGCGAATTGCCGCTGCCGGAAATACCGATCGTCGGCAAGGTATCGGCGCGCTGAATACGGTAAAGCGCTTGAGCGCGCTGCACATTCAACGCGGTCACCCGCAGATCACGATTGTTTTTTAGCGCCGTATCAATGAGCTGTTGCAAAGTCGGGTCAGTAAAAAAATCGCGCCAATGGATTTCCGCCGCCATTTGATCGGGCATCTCGCCGGAAATCTCATAGCCCGGTATTTCCGGCCAACTTGCCGAAATCGGCGCCGTCGGCCGCTCATAATCCGGAGACAAACTCGCGCAACCCGCGGCCAGCCACACGTAAGAAACCGCCATGGAGAGTGTTTTCATTTTCATATTGGTTATTCCTTCACAACAGCAGATTCAGCCGTTTCCTTTTGCGCCAAATACCCGGGCGGCTTGTATTTGAAAATACTGCGAATCACAACGAAAAACACCGGAGTAAAGAAAATACCCAACATGGTTGTCGTGATCATGCCGCCGACAACGCCCGTGCCGATCACGTTCTGCGCACCGGCGCCGGCGCCCGTGGACAACGCCATCGGCAACACGCCGAACCCGAACGCCAACGACGTCATCAGGATCGGGCGCAAACGAATATGCACCGCCTCAAGCGTGGCGTTAATCAGGCTTTCGCCGCGCTTCTGCGCTTCTTTGGCAAATTCGACGATCAAAATAGCGTTCTTGGCCGATAGTCCGATAATCGTCAGCAACGCCACCTTAAAGTAAATATCGTTGGCGTAACCGCGCAACCAGATCGCCAAAATCAAACCCAACACGCCGATGGGAACCACCAGAATTACCGAGAACGGAATCGACCAGCTTTCGTATAATGCGGCAAGGCATAAGAACACCACTATAATCGATAGCGCATAGAGCAGCATTTGGGTGCTGCCCGCGGCACGTTCCTGATACGACATCCCGGTCCACTCAATGCCGATGCCTTCCGGCAACAAGCCGACAATCCGCTCCACTTCATCCATCGCGTTCCCCGAACTTATGCCTTTTACCGGTTCGCCCTGGATTTCCATCGCGGGAAAACCATTGAAACGTTCCAGGCGTGGGGAAGCGTATTCCCAACGCGCTGTTGTAAAGGAAGAAAACGGAACCATTTCCCCCTGATTATTGCGGGCGTACCAGGATTTGATATCTTCCGGCATCATCCGATGATCTGCTTCAGATTGAACATACACGCGCTTGACGCGTCCGCGATCCACAAAATCGTTCACATAAGTGCTGCCCCAGGCCGTTGCCAGCGTTGCGTTGATCGCCGATTGAGACACGCCAAAAGCCTGCGCTTTCGCCTGATCGATATCAAATTTAAGCTGTGGCGTATCGTCTTGCCCGTTGGGACGAACCGCCGTTAATACCGAACTTTGCATCGCCCTGCCCAGAAACTGATTACGCGCATCGGTCAGCGCTTCATGCCCCAAGCCCGCCCTATCTTGCAGAAACATATCGAAGCCGGTCGCAACGCCCAGCTCCGGAATCGCAGGCGGAACAAACGCCATCACCAAAGCGTCTCTGCGCGCTAACGCCGCGTTGCCGCGCGCCACAACATCGGCAACACTTAAGCTTTTTGTCGTGCTCATGCCCAAAGCGCGCTTGATTCGCGCAAAAAAACCTTCCGAACGGGCATTCCAATCTTTCATTTGCACCACGAAAAATGCCATATTCTGCCCTGCGCCGGCAAAGCTGAAACCGGCAACCGCCATCACCGCTTCAACCGCTTCGGATTCTTCCTCACGATAATATTTGGTCACATCGCGCATGACCGCCAACGTCTCCGCCTGCATTGCCCCCGCCGGAAGCTGGATCATACCCATAATTGCGCCCTGATCCTCTTCGGGAAGAAATGAAGTCGGAAGATTGACAAGCATGGCGCCGACCGCCGCTGATACCGCGACAAATACCACCATCACAACAACGCGAACGGAGCGTTTCAGAAGGAAAGACACAATATTCTGGTAGCGCTTGCTTCCTTTTTCGAAAAAACGGTCGAACCAGTCAAAAAACTTATAGGAAAGCTTAATAATAATGCGGATAAAAAACAGCCTGGCAAACCAGCTCGTGGGCTCGACACGATCGTGCATATGTCCCTTTTCCACCGGTTTTAGCATCGTGGCGCATAGCGCCGGCGTCAGCACAATGGCAATCGTAAAGGAAAGCACCAGCGCGGACACCAGCGTGACTGAAAACTGCCGATAAATAACGCCTGTCGCCCCCCCGAAAAACGCCATCGGCGCAAATGCGGCGCACAATACCATCACCACGCCGAGCAATGCGCCGGTAATCTGAGTCATGGACTTCCGCGCCGCATCCCGGGGCGATAAACCTTCTTCCCCCATGAGTCGCTCGACATTTTCGACCACCACGATCGCGTCATCCACCAGCAACCCGATGGCAAGCACGATCGCGAACATCGTCAACATGTTGATTGAAAAACCGAACGCCGCCAGCAATCCGAACGTGCCAAGCAACACCACCGGAACCGTAATCATCGGGATCAACGTTGTGCGTATATTCTGCAAAAATATAAACATCACAATGAATACAAGGAAAATTGCCTCAAGCAATGTTTTGCGCACTTCCTCAATCGACGCCTTAACGAAAGGCGACGTATCGTATGGATAAACCACCTCCAAACCGGGAGGATAGTAACCCTCCATCTCCGTCAACAGATCGCGAACGCGCTGCGATGTTTCCATCGCATTACCGCCCGGAGCCAGGCTGATCGCCATAGCCGCCGCCGGCAGATCGTTGTAGCGCCCCAGATAATTGTACGTCTGGCTGCCGATTTCAACGCGGGCAACATCTTTAAGGAACACGCGCGAGCCATCCTGCATAACGCGCAACAGTATCCCCTGGAAATCCTCAACCGTCTGCAAGCGGCTTTGCACGCTGATCGTCGCATTGATCTGTTGTTCTGCCGTAGCCGGCGTTCCCCCAAGCTGCCCCGCCGATACCTGTACGTTCTGTTCTTGGATCGCATTGGTAACATCGATGGGCGTCAGGTTATATTTATAAAGTTTATTCGGGTCAAGCCAGATACGCATGGCGTACGAAGCGCCAAAAAGTTGAACGTCGCCCACACCGTCAAGACGGCTGGCCGGGTCAAGGATATTGGCCGAAACATAGTCGCCGATATCGGAGTTGTCCATACTTTTATCTGTCGAGATAAACGAGGCAATCATCAAAAAGCTGGATGAAGATTTCTGGACACGAACACCGAGCCTCTGCACCTCCTGCGGCAATAACGGCAACGCCGCCTGCAGTTTATTCTGTACTTGAACCTGCGCAATATCGGGATCTGTTCCGGTTTCGAAAGTAAGAGAAACCGAAGCGCTGCCCAATGAATCGCTTGTTGAAGTCATATACAACAGATTGTCAAGGCCTTTCATCTGCTGTTCGATGACCTGGGTCACAGAATCCTCCACCGTTTTTGCGGAAGCTCCCGTATAGTTGGCGCGAATCTGAATGTTCGGCGGCGCAATGTTGGGGTATTTGGATATGGGTAATGTAAAAATCGAAATTCCGCCCGCCAGCGAAATAATAATGGCGATCACCCAGGCAAAAATCGGGCGGTCAATAAAAAAATGCGATACGTTCATCTATCAGTCTCCTGACTTCTTATTGCTGTTTTGTCAAAGTAGGCGATTCCGTTTTTTTCTGACCATTCTTTTCTTCTTTCACCGGTTCGGAATCCATAGGAATAGCCTCTGCCTCTTCCATGGTCATCAGCTTCGGCTCCACTTTGATATTCGTACCCCGCAGATTTTGCGCACCCTCGACGATAATTTTTTCGCCCGCTTTCAAGCCGCCCGTCACAATCCACTCTTTGCCATATTCCTTATCAACACTAATCACACGGTGGGCAATCGTATGGTCATCATTGACAACAATAACCTGCGGTTCGCCTCTTTGGGTACGCGACAACGCTTTTTGCGGAATCAGGATCGCCATCGCATCGGTTCCCTGCTCGATCACCGCGCGTACATACATGCCCGGCAATAAATCGCGATTGGGATTCGAAAATTCGGCGCGCAATGAAATCATGCCTGTCGTCTCATCGACGGTAACATCCGAAAACTCAAGATCGCCCTCCTGTTTGTAAAGCGTGCCGTCCTCCAGCTTCAGTTTTACTTTAACTTTGTTTTTATCGCCGACTTTTCTTTTCAAGGATCCCGCTTCAAAAGCATTTTTCAATCGCAACCAGTCAACGCTGGATTGCGTTAAATCCACATAGATCGGATCAAGTTGCTGCACCCGCGTCAGCATCGTCGGCTGATTGGCCGTGACCAAAGCGCCTTGTGTCACCTCCGATTTACCGACATGCCCGGCAATCGGCGAGGTGACGCGTGTGTAATTGAGATTGATGGTGGCGCTTTCCGTAGCGGCACGAGCAGCCTCCAGATCAGCAACCGCCTGTTTATACGTTGCCTCCGCGTCGTCGTAATCTTGCTTGCTGATCGCGTTGATCTTCACCAAATCTGCGTAGCGCTCGGCACGTGCCTTGTTTGTCGCCAAATAAGCTTCGGCCTTGGAAAAGGCTGCCGCCGCGCTGTTATATGTTGCTTGATAAACCGCCGGATCAATCTGATAAAGCACTTGGTCTTTTTTGACATCGGAACCTTCTTCAAACAACCTTTTCTGAATAATGCCGCTTACCTGAGGGCGGATTTCCGCGATCACATAAGGATTGGTGCGCCCGGGCAACTCGGTCGTCACCGCGATTTCCCGGGTGCCCACCTCGACAACACCGACGTTAACCGCGCCGCTTCCCATTTGTTGTTGTGCCTTCTGCTTTTTTTCGCAACCTGTCAGCACGGTTAAAACCATCACTAATGGGATCATGACTTTGATAGCAGTTCCTTGCATGTTAAACCTCAATCAGAAAAATTTATACAATTAATATTAGCCCGTCACTTTTTCCAGCAACTTGTTTCTTCGATTTCATTCCTGGATCAACGTCATCTTGTCGCCGATACGGCTTTCCCGTTCATCGAACATACTGCCGATTTCATCGGCAATGCGCTCGTCTACGGCAAGACAAAGTTTCTTCTTACTCTCAAAATGATAGGCAATCGATGAAATGTTGGTTTCGGCATCGGCGGCAATACGGCGTGTGCCCGCTCCCTCAAACCCATACTGATCAAATGCCGATAATCCCTCTGCGGTCAGGCGGTAACACATATCGTCTTCTTGCCGCGACACCTCGCTCGGATTTTGCCGGTTTTTCGGCTTTTCCCAACAAGATGTTTGGTTATTGTTTTTAAGCATGTGCCGATGTTACAGAAGGCGGATATAAAACCCGGTCAATCGATTGATTAAATCGGTAACAATACTGCACTTCGTCGCTTTTTTATATCCTGAAAGCATCGCCGCCGTGCGCACCGATTTTCCCCAACCGCGCCGAAAATAACCATTTACCCAACCATTCATATGCGAAAAAACTTGACGGCAAAGCGCTTTATTCCTGAACCTCTTCAGATACCGCCGCGATTTGTCTTTCGTCATGTGCCGGTCGCGGACGCCGCCGTCCGAACAAACCCGTTGTCCCTTTTTTCTTGGCAGCTGCTTTGTCTTTGTTCTCGTCATTCGCGATAGGCAAGGCGGTGTCCGCACCGGTCCTGGCCTCCGTATAAGCCTGTTTCTTTTTAACGTTTTTAGCGTCTTTCCCCACCTTGAAACGCACCTGCCGTTTCTTATCCGGTTTGATATCGCCTTCCGACTCCGGAGGCTTAGCGCTTTTTTTGGCCGTATGGTTCCTGGCACCGCCCCCACTCATACCGACCGATTTAAGCAACGTCACCAGATTGTTCGCTTCAAGCTCCAGTACTCCGCCGCGTTTAAGCACCGACGGCATGCCGATTACACCATAACGCGTGCGAATCAAACGACTGACCATCAAACCGAGCGTTTCAAACATCCGGCGCACTTCGCGATTGCGCCCTTCCTTGATCACGACGTGATACCAATGATTGCTGCCTTCACCGCCGCCGTCCGTCAATTTTTCGCAACGCGCCGGGCCATCGTCCAATTCAATACCACGCAACAGTTCCTGCGTCTGCTCGCCGGTAAGTTCACCCATCACCCGCACCGCGTATTCACGATCAATTTCATAACGCGGATGCATCAACCGATTCGCCAGTTCACCCGAATTGGTAAAAAGCAACAAACCTTCGGTATTGAAATCAAGGCGGCCGATAGAAATCCATTTGGCGCCTTTGATCGCCGGCAAGGCATTAAACACGGTCGGCCTGCCTTCAGGATCATCGCGCGAGACGATTTCGCCCGCCGGTTTATGGTAAAGCAACACGCGCGGCGGCGGTTCGGAAAAGCGGATTTTGACCGATTCGCCGTTAATACGCACCTCATCGCCGGGCCCGACCTTCTGCCCGATCTCCGCAGGCATGCGGTTCACCGTAATCCTTCCGGCAATGATCAATTCTTCCATCGCACGGCGTGAGCCAAAACCGCACGATGCCAGCACTTTATGCAGGCGCTGCGGTTCGGAAAAAACCTCGTCAGTGGTCTTCTTGATTTTCGTGGGAAGCGTTTCCACAAAACCCTGCATCGCCAGACTCGATTGGTGAATCTTCGGCGTGCCGGCTGAGGATCGGGCTCGCAAGTGCAAGCGGCGCTTCTGCGGCCTTGGCTGGGGCATCAGGCATCTCCAATAAATGTGAGGAATCGAGCTCGGTCAACGGCGGCAATTCCGCCAAAGAACAAAGACCGAGATCATCTAAAAACTTTTTCGTGGTCGCGTAGAGCGAAGGACGTCCGGGCGTTTCTTTATGCCCGACCGCCTCGATCCATTGCCGGTCTTCCAGTGTTTTGATCATGCTGGAAGAGACGGCGACGCCGCGAATCGCTTCAATATCGCCACGGGTAACCGGTTGTTGATAAGCAATAATCGCCAGCGTTTCCATCACGGCTCGCGAATACCGCGGCGGCTTTTCCGGCGACAAGCGCTCAAGGTATGCCTGGATGTCGGGTTTGCCCTGAAAACGCCAGCCGCTGGCAACGCTCACCAGCTCAATCTGCCGGCTTTTCCACGCTTCCTTAAGATCGTTCAAAAGATAACGAATAAATGACGCCGAAAGTGGCGGCGAAAACAGTTTTGCCAATTGCGCAACCGGCACCGCTTCACCGGAAACCAGCAAAATCGCTTCGATCATTTTGCTGTAATGAGCGATTTCCTCGGTGGTCGCCGAATGCTCGTCAAGCGCTTTGCCGTCGTCCTCACACACCGAACCGTCCGTTGGCAAAACGTCCGGTTCAGCATCTGTCTGCGGCAAATTAAAATCAGCGGCGTTTTCAGCCGCCGGTTGTGTTTCCTGTTCGCTCATACATTAATATTTTAGGATAACGTCCGATCAACGTTTCCGTTTTTGGCTCAGTATTGATGATTTCTTCCGCTTTAACGACGGATGCCTAAAGCGGTTCTTCGTCGTTCAGCACAAAAGGCGCTTCCCGTTTACTTTGTACGTAGATCGGCGCATAAGGCTCTGTTTGCGCAATTTCGATCAACTGTTCGCGTGAGAGCTCAAGCAGCGCCAAAAATGTTACCACTAAATGGGGCAAATCGGCGTTTTCCGCAAAAAGTTTTGTAAATTCGCAGTAGTCGCCGTCATCCAGCAGTTTGAGTACGCGGCTCATTTCCTCGCGTACCGACAACTGTTCGCGGGTAATCAGGTGGTGCCGGTTGGCCTTGGCGCGTTGCACCAGCGTTGCCCAGGCGCGGCGTAAATCCTCCGGTTCGACATCGGGCAAACGCACCGCTATCGTGCGGTCAAACCAGATGCGCACCACCTCGAAATCTCGCCCTTCATGCGGCAATTCATCCAGCGCCGCCGCTGCGGCTTTCATTTGCTCGTATTCCAATAACCTGCGAACCAGTTCCGCCCGCGGGTCTTCCGCCTCGATACCTTCAATCGCCGGCGGCTTGGGCAACAATAACCGTGATTTGATTTCCAGCAGCACGGCAGCCATCAGCAGATACTCCGCGGCCAATTCCAGATTGTTGCGCCGCATCATTTCGACATAACCAAGATATTGCTTGGTCAATTCCGCCATGGGAATATCGAGTACGTTGATGTTCTGTTTACGAATCAAATACAGCAGAAGGTCGAGCGGCCCTTCAAACATCTCAAGAAAAATTTCCAGCGCCTCCGGCGGAATATATAAATCCGTCGGCAGTTCCGTAACCAGCTCGCCGTAAATACGAGCGACCGCTTTTTCATCGCCGTCCGCCAAAGGCCGCGGCAAAAGCATTTCCCCGGCTACCAATACATCAATATTGGCTGCACCGTTCACCCGATACCCCGGTCATAAGACAGCCCCATCGCTTCACGGACGTCACGCATCGTCTCAACTGCGGCCTTACGGGCGCGATCGCAACCGTCCGTCAGGATATCGCGTACCAACGCCGGGTTGTCGAGATAACGCTGCGCCCGCTCCAAAATCGGTGCCTGCTCGACGACGATCGCATCAATCAACGGCTGCTTGCAATCCAGACAACCGATGCCTGCCGTCGTGCAACCTTTAGTCACCCAACCGCAAGTGTCGGCGTTCGAATAAATTTTGTGCAACGACCATACCGGGCAACGCTCCGGATTGCCGGGATCGCTGCGCCGTGCCCGTGCCGGATCGGTTTGCATCGTACGGATTTTTTTAGTCAGTGTCTCCGGCTCTTCACGCATGAAAATTGCGTTGCCGTACGATTTCGACATTTTCTGCCCGTCCGTACCCGGTACTTTCGGCGTTTCCGTCAACAATGGCTTGGGCTCAACCAGAATCACACGGCGCGCGCCCTCGAGATAACCGAACAAACGTTCGCGATCGCCGAGCGATAAATTTTGCGTTTCTTCGAGCAATGCTTTTGCCGCATCCAATGCCTGCTCGTCGCCGCGCTCCTGGAACGCATCACGCAGCTCTTCATAACGTTTGCCTTTTTTGCTGCCCAGCTTTTTCATTGCCGCCTGCGCTTTTTCTTCAAAGTCAGGCTCACGCCCATAAAAATGATTAAAACGCCGCGCCAGTTCACGCGTCAACTCAAGATGCGACACCTGATCCTCACCTACCGGCACCATATTGGCGCGATAAATCAGAATATCCGCGCTCATCATGACCGGGTAACCGAGAAAACCGTACATCGACAAATCACGATCCGCCAGTTTCTGTTGCTGGTCCTTATACGTCGGCACGCGCTCCAGCCACGCCACAGGCGTCACCATACCTAAAAGCAACGATAGCTCCGCATGCTCCAGCACCATCGACTGCACAAAAACCGTCGATTGATCCGGATTAATGCCCGCCGCCAGCCAATCGACCACCATTTCAAAAGCGCTGTCGGCAATCTGCTCCGGCGTTTCGTAATGCGTGGTCAATGCATGCCAGTCCGCGACAAAATAATAACAATCGTAAATCTCTTGAAGGCGCACCCAGTTTTTGAGTGCGCCGTGATAGTGCCCCAAGTGCATGCGCCCGGTCGGACGCATCCCTGATAAAACTCGGTCGGTAAACATAGCGAAAAGGTATGTGTCAAAAAATAATATTAAAAACCGATCAGCTTGTGAATGACGGTCAAAACAATTCTCATGAACGGCTGCAGAATGGCGCCTAATGCCCCGCTGACTAAAAGCAACAACAAAATCCAGATACCGTATGGTTCAAGCCGTCTGTATTGCGTCGCGTATTGCCAAGGCAATACCGAATAAAGAACGCGGCCGCCATCAAGCGGCAACAATGGAAACAGATTTAATACCATCAGCAAAACATTGACGTAAATTCCGTAAGTCGCCATCGTGGCCAAGCCGGCGGACAGTACTCCCGGGAAAAACAGCGCTATTTTGCCGACCAGCGCCCAACCCACCGCCATGGAAAGGTTCGATAACGGTCCCGCCAACGCTACCCAGCGCATATTGCGGATCGGATCTTTGAAATTACCGGTATTGATCGGTACCGGCTTCGCCCAACCAAATATAAACGGTGGGAAACCCGCCGCCTTCGCCATTAAAATCATCGTGCCCGGCACCAAAATCGTACCAACAAGATCAATATGCTTGATCGGGTTGAGCGTAATCCGCCCGAGCATCTCTGCCGTGCGATCGCCATATACTCTTGCAACATAGCCGTGCGCCGCTTCATGCAGCGTGATTGCCAGAATGGTCGGGATAGCAATCAGAACAATTGTGGTCAGGTCAAAATTCATCGGCGGTATTTTACCGTACCAAACCTAGGTACCGTAAGCTTGCTTCAATTATTAAACCAACACGATTCCCAAAGCATAATCAACGCTTGCATAAACTTTACGTATCAATGCATTACGGCAATTTCCGTAATTTTTCCGTTCGGCTTTCCTGAATTGCTCCTACGGCGTTTACCTGCCGTCCCACAAAGCCAACCAATTTCTGGGCATGAACGGCCTGCCGACTTTTATCGTCAACGATGCTATCAAGGCGCCGAATATTCCGCGCTGTATCGAAGAATACCAAAGCACACTTGGCGAAGTGTCTTTGCTATAACCTCGATTCGAAATTAAACATCTATAACGCCATCCGGGATTGGTTCTCTCTCGCTGATTACCTGAAAATAATGACTTGCCAGGCTTCGATTTTCGCCGCCAACGGCATGGTGTTGGCCGGGCTGGTCGAAGGCAAAACAAAATACGGCAAAGTTATCCCGGCTTTTTTAAGCTGGCACACGCCAATACGCGCCGCGGTTTGCCCGTTAAATGCGATCAGGCGAAGCGCAGGCAATGTGCCGATTAAATTTGCAAGCGGATTGGGCATGATGTTTTTCAGGTTCTGGTCGAGACTGCCTTGCCGCTCCGCGCGCGCCACCACATCCCACAATCCGATGCGATGTTTTTTAAGGGCGCTTAAGCATTGCGCATATGAGCGCTTGGGAAAACAGTCCTCGTTGAGCACTGCCCCCATAATAGTCCAGAAATGATTGCGCGGATGTGCGTAATACGCTTGTGCCGCAAGCGACGCCGCGCCGGGCAAACTGCCGAGGATCAATACGCGTGTCTGCCGCGAAGTCACCGGCGCGAAGCTGGCGTGTCGTTCCAAGATCCGGGAGTTTATTTTGCCGGTAAAAATTTCAGCGGATCAACCGGCTTGCCGTTTTCGCGCACCTCGAAATGCAACTTCACTTGGTTGGCGTCGCTGTTGCCCATTTCCGCGATCTTCTGACCGCGCGCCACCTGTTGCCCCTGCTTGACCAACAACTCTTTATTGTGCGCATATACAGAGAGGTAAACATCGTTATGTTTCACAATGATCAGATTGCCGTAGCCGCGCAAGCCGGAACCCACATACACCACACGACCGGCCGCGCTGGCGACAACAGGCTGCCCAATGGCGCCCGCGACATCAATACCTTTCAGGCTGTCGCTGTTGGAAAAGTTGGAAATCACTCTCCCCTGCGTCGGCCAAGTCCAACTCAAACCACCGACGGTAGCTGTCGATGCTGCTGCCGGCGCTGTCGTCGTTTGCGGCGTCGTTGACGTCACGGCCTGCGGCGAAGTCGTTGTTGTGTTTGTACCCTCTGCAGCAGTCATCGCCGCCAATTTCTGTTCAGAATAAGGTTCTTTGATGGCTTTCGGCGTCATTTTTACCGCGCCATCTG
>DBDN01000031.1 GCA_002293615.1 Betaproteobacteria bacterium UBA931
GAGTTGAGAGCCTCGACGATCTGCAAAAAGGCGATAGACTGCTTATAAGGGCACACGGCGAACCCCCCGAAACTTACAGGGTGGCACGGGAGAAGGGAATAGCTCTTGTAGATGCGACTTGTCCTGTGGTATCGCAATTGCAGAGGCGGGTTGCCGAAGCGGCAGAAAGAATGGGGGCGGTCGGTGGGCAGGTCGTAATTTTAGGAAAGCGCGGACACGCTGAGGTGGTCGGACTAACAGGTAATGCTCTCGGGCGAGCGATAGTTATAGAGGGTAAAGAAGATTTAGGGCTTATCGATTTTGAGAAGCCGCTCGTTTTGATTTCACAGACTACACAAAGTGTAGGATTGTTTAATCGTATTGCGGATATTATTTCTGAGCGTGCCCATTCGGGAGTAGAGGTTTACGATACGATATGTCGTCAGGTGGCAGACAGAGAAGAACATTTGGTGCAGTTTGCCCGCAGGTTCGATGTCGTGTTGTTTGTCAGCGGACGTTCGAGTTCTAACGGTAAGGTGCTGTTCGGAGTGGTGCGTGGTGCGAACCCGAACTCCCACTTTATTGAGAACGAAACGGAATTAAAGCGAGAGTGGTTCGAGGGTGCGCAAAGTGTTGGTATTTGCGGAGCAACCTCGACTCCACAATGGCTTATGACAAATGTAAAATGCAAAATGCAAAATTTAAAATGATTTACAATTATGAAATATCTCGGAAGAGCAGTTAGGTATCTGCTGAAAATGGTTATACTTATAGGGGTCGTAATGACAATCCTCTATTTTGCAAGGCAGACGAAGCCTCAGTTTTGGCAGATTTTAACGCAATGGCAGGGAATCGCATTTATTGCCATTTTGGTCGTATGGTCATTTATCTACGCCAAGACAGGTTTTGTGAGCTATACTATCCGTATGAATATGGCAGCCCAGCACAACAAAATCGTAGAGGCAATGGAGCAAGGAGGCTACCATCTCGTTGGCGAGGAGTTAGGAGTTATGCGCTTTCGGGCAAAGAGTCTCTGGACTAAGTTTACGTTGGCGGGCGATGATGCGATTACGATTACGGCAATCGGAACAGAGGGTATCGAGGTTGAAGGTGCGCGCTCGGTAGTGTTGAAAGTTGAATTGCGTTTAAGGCGTGCGGCGATAAATGAAGAGTAAACTTAAATATATAGGTATCGGTGCGTTTGTCGGTATCGTTTTGGTGTTGGGAGTAGCTGCTACGGCAACCGATTTCAGAATGGGGCGCACGATGGAGATTTTGGTCAATATGGTCAGAGAAATATCCGATTCGTATGTCGATGTTACCGATGCCGACAAACTGCTACGCGATGCGGCAGACGGAATGACATCGGGACTCGATGCTTATACCTATTTCCTCGATGAGAAGGATTTAGAGGGGTTTGAAGTTTTGACGACAGGCAGATATGCAGGCATCGGTAGCGGAATCAGACAGAGGGGCGATACGACCATCTTTGCAGAGCCCTATAAGGGGTTTCCTGCCGATAGAGCGGGTATCCGTATCGGCGATGCAATTGTTGAAATAGATGGCAAATCGGCTATTGGGATAGGAACGGATAAGGTCAGCGAGATGTTAAGGGGTGATGTTGGAAGTGTTGCCAATATTACATTTAAGTGTTTGGCAGACGGAACTATTCGGAAGGTCGATATACGCCGAGAAATGATTGTCCGTTCGGGAGTGGTATATTCGGCGATGTTGAACGATACGACGGGCTATATAAATCACGCCGATTTTACGGACAATGTGAGTGCCGATTTTCGTGCTGCGCTTGAGGCAATTATAGCATCGGGAGCAACGCGAGTCATCATTGACGAGCGAAGTAACGGAGGTGGAATTTTGCAAGAGGCGGTGAAGATTCTTTCGTTGTTTCTGCCCGTGGGAACGGAAGTTGTCGAGATGCGGGGGCGAATAGAGAGCGAAAGCCGCACCTTTTATACCGAATTAGAGCCGATAGGAGAGCATTTGGATTTGGTGGTATTGATTAACGAGGGAACGGCTTCGTCGTCAGAGATTGTTGCGGGAGCATTGCAGGATCACCATCGCGCGACATTAATGGGCGCGCCGTCGTTCGGTAAAGGTTCGGTGCAAACCGTGATCAAAGTGGATAACGAGCATATGCTCAAATTGACCACAGCGCACTATTTCACGCCGTCCGGGCGATCAATTCAGGCAAAAGGAATCGAGCCCGATATTCTCGTCGATGACGGGCGCGATATTCTGCGCGTGCGCGAAGCCAATCTCCAACGCCATCTGGAAACACCGGCCAACGGTGACGTGAAGAAAGAAGCACTGCCCGAAGAAACATCTTCTTCGTCATCGCAGACGCAAGAAAAAACACCGGCAATGCCCGATGAACCCAAAACGGAGAAATTGCGCGTTAAACCGGTTCGTTTCGAGTTTGGCGGAGAAAAAGATTTTCAGTTGCAACAGGCGCTTAATCAATTAAAAGGTTTGCCGGTGTTGCTGGCGCGCGAAAATACTGAAAACGAAGGGGAGAAGTGATTCAGGATTGAAGAATCAAAAATACAAGCGTCGGAAGAAAGGCCGCGGTTGCGTAAAATGCAACCCAAGCGTTCCAAATTCCGGCAGACTCTGTTTGAATCCTGATTCAGGCTATCCGATCAGTTGATCGGCACGTTCTTTAAAACCTCATCGGTCGTAGTCGTGCCCTCGATGATTTTGAGCGCGCCGGCAATACGTAGCGCACGCGTACCGTCCTTGTACGCTTGCGTGCGCAGCGCCGAATCGTCGGCATGTTTATAAGTGAGATCGCGCAGTCCCGGCGTCATTTCCATAATTTCGTATAGCCCGATGCGCCCCAGATAACCGGTCATCCGGCAGTCCAAACAGCCGACAGCGCGATAAACCTGTTCGGGTTTTTTGATTGTGAAGCCGCGCGTTAATGCCAACCACGCGGAATCGTCCAGCACACCGTCCGGCTGCTTGCATTTCGGGCAGAGCGTGCGTACCAGCCGTTGCGCCATGATGCCAAGCACGGTGGAGTTGATCAGATAACCGGGCACACCGAGATCTAAAAGCCGCGTCAGCGCGCTAGGCGCGTCGTTGGTGTGCAACGTTGATAACACCAGGTGTCCGGTGAGCGCGGCTTGTACGGCCATGTCGGCGGTTTCGCGGTCACGGATTTCGCCGACCATGATGATATCGGGATCCTGACGCAACAACGTGCGTACACCGGCGGCGAAATCAACGCCGATGGCCTGATGTACCTGCATCTGGTTGATTAATGGTTCGATCATTTCGATCGGATCCTCGATGGTGCAGACATTGACTTCCGGTTTTGCCAGAAGGCGCAACGTGGAATAAAGCGTGGTTGTTTTACCCGAACCGGTCGGGCCGGTAACCAAAATGATGCCGTTCGACGCAGTAACAAAGCGATCCCAGTATTCACGGTCTTCATCGGAAAAACCAAGATCGGTGAAGCTGCGCACCAATACTTCCGGCGTAAAAATACGCATGACAATTTTTTCACCGAATGCGGTCGGCATCGTGGAAACACGCAGGTCGATTTCTTTGCCGTTCGTTGATGTCTTGATCCGACCATCTTGTGGACGGCGTTTTTCGACAATCTCCATGCGCGCTAGAAGCTTAATCCGCGATGTGGCCGCGAGCAGCACCGGAACGGGAAATTTGTACACCGTGTGCAAGACGCCGTCGATGCGAAAACGCACGATACCGACATCGCGGCGCGGCTCAATGTGAATATCGGACGCGCGCTGTTCGAACGCGTATTGCCATAACCAGTCGACGATTGTCACGATGTGGCGATCATTGGCGTCGAGATGTCCGGTATTGCCCAATTCGACCAGCTGTTCGAAATTATTGGCAATCTGTGCGGCGCCTTCATTGCGGGCTTGCGCGTGCTTCATTGAGCGCGCCAGCGAATAGAATTCACCGATATAGCGGCGGACATCGGCCGGGTTGGAAAAGACGATTTCAATATCGCGCTTTAAAAAGCGGCTTAATTCATCGACCCAGTCGCGCACGAACGGCTCGCCGGTCGCAATCACAACCTTGTCGCCGGTAACCGCTACCGGCAAAATGTGATAACGCTCGGCGTAAGCATTTGACATTGTTTGCGTCACAGCAAACATGTCGATTTTCAATGGGTCAATGTGGTAATAAGGCACGCCAAGTTTGCCTGCCAGCCATTTCACCAGAGTATCGACGGTCAGTTCTTCGTGCGGCGGCTTTAATGACCGCCATTGCTGCATCGCGATCCGCTCCAACGGCTCGCCAAAACGGTGCGCCTTCACTTTGGTGAGTTTTTTGGCGGCGTCTGTCGAAATAATGCCATCGGCGATCAAAAGTTTGAGAACGTCGTTAAGTTGCAAATGTCGGTCACGCATCGGCGTCTTTTCGGGTGATGTCTGAGTAGGCATGACCGTATTATTCATGATTTTTCTTTCCAGGAAAGGTCATCAGCGAGCGTTTCCGGCGATTGAAACACTTCGCGTAAGTAATTGACGTACATGGGGTCGTCTGTTGTCGTTTTTTCCGGTGAGTCGCTGAGTTTCGCTACTGGTTGCCCATTACAACGTACCATCTTGATCACATTTTGCAAAGGAGTGTAGCCCAGATCGTTGGTGAAGTTGGTGCCAATGCCGAACGAAACCCCAGCCCGTTTATGGAAGTAACGGAACAGTTGAATTACCAGTTCCGGCGTTAACGAATCGGAAAAAATCATCGTTTTGGTTTCCGGGTTGATGCGCATTTTTTCGTAGTGCGCGATCAGTTTATCACCCCATTCAAACGGATTGCCCGAATCGTGGCGCACGCCATCAAAAAGCTTGCAGAAAAACAGATCAAAATCACGCAAAAACGCATTCATGCTGTAAACGTCCGAGAGCGCAATCCCAAGGTCGCCGCGATATTCGCGCGCCCAGGTATTCAACGCGAAAGATTGCGAATCGCGCAAACGTGGGCCGACCGCCTGGCAGGCTTGTAAATATTCATGCGCCATAGTGCCGAGCGGCGTAATGCCGAGAAGACGCGCAAAGTGGACATTGCTGGTACCAACAAATTTTTCCGGCAATTTTTCGTGCAGCGTATGCAACACCTCCTCTTGCCATGCGTAGGAAAAGCGGCGTCGCGCACCGTAGTCGGCGATTTTGAAGCCAGCTTCCTGAATATTGTCGAATAAACGGATTTTGCGCGTCAAGCGCTTGCGCCCCTCATCAAAATCGGGTTGTTTGACCATGTGCCGGAAATACAGTTCAGAGATAATTTCGAGGACGGGAATTTCGAAAAGAATGGTGTGTAGCCATGGTCCCTTGATCGTTATTGCCAGCCCGTTTTCAATGTGAGCACCGCTGTCGATGTGGACGAAGCGCTCGTTGAGTTGAAAAAGCTCAAGCAGATCGACGAAGTCGCTGGCAAGAAAACGCATGTTGCGCAGGTACGCCAGCTCTTCTTGGGAAAAGCGTAGCGAACACAATGCCCGGAGTTGTTTGCGCAACGGTTCGGCAAGGAAAGACAAGTCGACATTCCTGCTCCGGCATTTAAAACGGTATTCGACGTCGGCAGCCGGGAACTTATGCAGCACAACCTGCATCATGGTGAATTTGTAAAGATCGGTGTCAAGAAGCGAACGAATTATCATGGACGCGTCATTCTGAGCGGGCGATGCCGCATTATCGCCGATTCTACGTCGTCTGGCATATAAAGGCGTAACCAGCTACCATTTAGTCTCTTAGGAGGATTTAATCATGTTGCTGCGCTGCGACGCTTACGAGCAGGGGCATTGGCGTTCTTCATTGAGCCCCGAAGGGATTTCTGAATTTTTTGCCCATTCGCAGGAAGGTTTTGTCTGGGTGGCGCTTGACGAGCCGAATAACGACGAACTTGCTTTTTTCGGAGAATTGTTCTCACTGCATAAGCTTGCGATTGAAGACACGTTGATCGGAAGGCAACGCCCCAAAATGGAAGAATATGGCGATACTTTGTTTACCGTATTGCGGACGCTTACGCCGACCAATGATGCGGGAAAACCTTATGAAACCGGGCAAATCAGTATTTTTACCGGGAAGCGCTATATCCTGACCGTACGTCGTAACAGCACGTTTGATTTTGAACGGGTGCGTCGTTATTGTGAAAAAGAACCGGAAATGCTTGTTTTTGGTACAGGGTTTGTTTTGTATTCAGTGATTGATTTTGTTGTCGACAGTTTTTTTCCGATTATCGAGGCGCTGGACGAAACTTTTGAAAGGCTGGAGGATAAGATTTTCTCAAACGAGCAACCGCGGCGTAACCTGAGATCGTTTTACAAGCTCAAGAAAAAGCTGCTTTTAGTAAAACATGCCATTACGCCGTTAATGGAAGCGACGGCACGATCAAGCGGCGGTCGGGTTCCCGTTTTATGCGAACAGCTGACCGACTATTATCGCGATATTGCCGATCATCTTGCTCGTCTTAACAGCGCGCTCGATACCACCCATGAAATGTTGCACACAACATTGCAGGTTGGTTTGACATTGATTGGGTTGCGTGAAGGTGAAATTACCAAGAAGCTTGCGGCATGGGCGGCGATGTTGGCGTTGCCGACAATGCTGGCTGGGCTGTACGGCATGAATTTTGATTTTTTGCCCGGTATGCACTGGCAATGGGGTGTATTCGTATTCATATTCATGATAATCATGACAGATGTTTTTTTGTATATTCGCTTCAAAAAAGCCGGTTGGCTATGAACGGGCGGACAAATCGAGGGTTGCTTGGGTCGATTATGCTAAGGCAGATATTGGGTAATAGTACGTTAACCATTACGGAATAAAAAACATGCCGACACATTTGTTCACTGTGGTCATCAGGCGACTCGGTAAATGGATGCCGGGTTTACCCGAATTGCTGAGCTACAATCGCGCGCCGCTAAAACGCGATGCGATAGCCGGTTTGTCGGTTGCTGCTGTTGCGCTGCCGACCAGCATTGCGTATGCGCAACTTGCCGGTTTCTCACCGGTTGTTGGCTTGTACAGCACCATTTTGCCTATGATCGTTTATGCGTTTTTAGGTTCATCACGGCAACTGATCATCGGCCCCGATGCGGCGACGTGCGCGATGATTACCGCTTCGTTAATGCCGTTGGTCATAGCGCATAACGATCCCGAGCATTACCATGCGTTGGCTGTTTCCTTAACGCTATTTACCGGTTTTTTTTGTTTGCTGGCCGCTCGGTTCCGTCTGGGCTTTCTTGCCGATTTTTTATCGCGTTCTATTTTGATGGGATTGTTAAACGGGGTCGCGATTACAATTATTATCGGGCAGCTGGCGAAAGTCTTCGGTGTGCCGTCTTACGGACAAAGCAGCATCCGTCAGCTGATATCCTTTTTTGAGCAGGCGCTTTCTCCGCATTGGCCGACACTGCTGCTTTCCATTTTTTTGTGCGCTCTTTATTTTATATCGCGGCATTTTTGGAAAAAAGCGCCATGGGCATTAATACTTGCGGCAACGGCAACGTTGATCAGCATGGTTTTCAATCTTGCCGATTATGGTGTCGCCGTTGTTGGCGCAATTCCGTCGGCGATTCCGAAGTTGCACTGGCCGGCTTTTCCGATTGAGGCGTGGGGCACCATTCTTCCTGCCGCTGCTGCGCTGGCGTTGATCAGCTTCAGTAGCGCCGTGCTGACGGGTCGCAGCTTTGCCGCAAAAAATGGCTATGAAGTTGACAATAATCGGGAATTAGCTGCGCTTGGTGTGGCCAATATTGCTTCTGCATTATCACAGGGCTTTGCGATCAGCGGCGCGGATTCGCGTACCGCCGTTAACGATGCCGCCGGCGGTAAAACGCGTATGGTGCAGATTTTTGCGGCCATTGCTATTTTGTTGGCATTGCTGTTATTAACGAAGCCATTGGGGCATATGCCGATTGCTTCGCTGGGCGTGATTCTGATTTTCAGCGCGGTCGGTTTGCTGGATCTATCCATGCTGCGCAAACTTTATGGTGTTAGCCGCGCAGAATTTTTTATTGCATTAATCACATTACTTTCCGTGGTCTTGATCGGGGTCATGTCAGGCATCTTGCTTGCGGTATCGATGGCCATATTGCTTTTTTTGACGCGTACCGCTCGTCCGGCCGATCATCGTCTTGGGCTGATCGAAGGTCAAAACGATTTTTTCGAGGTAGATCATTATTCGGAAGCCAAAGAAATACCGGGGCTATTGTTTTATCGTTTTGAAGCTTCGCTGATTTTCTTTAATGCCAATTATTTTCGCCAACGCATACTGCAACTGATTCGACAATCGGCAACGCCTATACGTTGGGTGGTGATTGATGGCCGTTCATTAAATAATATCGACTTGACCGGCGCCATGATGCTTGACGATCTTAGCCGCCTGCTCGCCCAGCGTGGCATTGTTTTCGCATTCTCCAGCCGTTCGGAACAGGTAACCAAATGGGCAGAGCTGAATTATCGTGAGGATTCGGGCAAAAAGATACGGGTATTTGGCAACCGTCGCCAGGCATTGGAAGCATTTTATCGGGATGGGGCGGTTAAAGAAGAGCATATAAAATAATTCTTGCGGACGAGCGAATATCGACAGTTGTGCCATAATCAAAAAATATTTTTTCACGAACAGACTGCTTGTAAAAACACATCCAAATATGCTCGACAAGGCAATGACCATCCCCGTATTGTGTTATCACTCGGTTAATATTACAGGGGTTTCTTATGAGTGCAATGACCATGTTGCGCTGGCGGAAGATTTGAGGATGCTGTCTCGTTACGGTTTTCAATTGTTGTCGCCGTTAACGTTGGTTCGGGCTTTGCGTGGCGAAAAAAACCTTGCATCAGGAAAATATGCGTGTATTACTTTTGATGATGGCGCCGATCTTGATTATTACGGTTATGATCATCCTGACGCTGGCTTTGTCAAAAGTTTTCAGGATATTCTTGAACAGAGCTCATGGTGTCATGACGCCGATCCGGTGGCGCCGCTAACGGCGAGTTTTGTGATTGTTTCACCGCAGGCGCGCAAAGAATTAACGGTATCGTGTTTTTTCGGGCAGGATTTGATCCGCGATACTTGGTGGCGCGAGTGCGCACAAAAAGGGGTCATCGGCATTGCCAACCATAGCTGGGATCATACTCACGATACGCTGGTACAAGTGCGGCAAAAAGAAAATCATAAAGGATCTTTCTATAAGATCGATACCTATCAGGATGCCGACGCGCAAATTCGTGCTGCACAGGACTATCTGTGTCGGACAATTGGCGATTTTGCCATGCCTCTTTTCGCTTATCCGTACGGTCATGCGCCCTCTTATCTTGTCGAAGAATATTTTCCGAGTTTTGAGCAGGAACATCGACAATTGGCGGCTTTCGGATTGGCGCCTGAACCGGTCACGCGTGACGCCAATATTTGGAATCTGCCGCGCTATGTATGCGGAAAACACTGGCAAAGCCCTAGAGGTTTTGAAAAAATTCTTAAGGATTGCGCATCATGATCAGGCGTTTTTTGAAAAATATGCTTCCCTGTCAAACGATGCCGAAAGAAAAAGAAGAGCATTCAGCCATGATTCTTGGTGATGTGCTTTTGGTCGTTGAGGTTGATTGCGCTCGGCCTTTTGTCGGGGAACTGTTTTGTCGGCGTTTAAACACCACTGTTTTTCCGGACATTCCCAGACATTTTGTTGCTTTTTATCGCGCGCATGCGCACAGTTTCATTCCTGTCGGCTATGTTCACCATACTCCGTGGGAGGGATGTATGCTATGCGGCGGTCTGGTGATAGACGAACGCCGTTACCGGGATATCCCGGCGGCGCATCGTAAAATCATTCGCAACGCAGGCGGTATCGCCGAACAATTGCAACGGCAAAGCATTGATGCGGTTCGCGCTGAGGCAAAAGTGATTTGGGGGCATGTCGGCGATGCGTTGGCGCGTCAAGTTGATCTGCGTGTTGGTTTTGAACCGACGGACGACCCATATATTATGGCGGTCTGGTTGCAGATTTTTCCGGAAGAGGAAAAGAAAACCTTGTTTGAAAAAGTGAAAGCGATAGGTTCTTTTTAGCGTCGCTAATATTGGCCTTAGACACTTGCCGGATCGACGTCAATGGCCCAGCGTATTTTGGGGACGTGTTTATCATTGAGCGCATTTTTCCATACAGTCAAAAACTTTTGCAGCCCCCGTTTTTTTTCACTGCGCACTATCATTTGCATCCGGAAGTAACCGGCGCGACGCGCCAATGCTGCCGGTACCGGTGAAAAAATCTGGACATGGCGGTGTGGCACGACAAGTGTTAATGCCAGCCGATGCGCTTCGCGCAAAAATGAAGCGACTTTTTCTTCAGAGCGGTCTTCTGCGGCAAGTACGGCCAGCGATGCGAAAGGGGGCAAACCAACCGACTTCCGTTCGTCGAGCAGCATGCGTGCAAAACCGTCGAAATCGTGACATCGCAATGTTTCGTAAAGAGGGTGCTGCGGAAAATCTGTTTGAATGATCACTTCGCCCGCCTTGGCGGCGCGTCCGGCGCGTCCGGCAACTTGATGCAACAGCGCCGACAAGCGTTCGCTTGCGCGAAAATCAGCGCTGTATAATGCATTGTCCGCGCCAAGTACGCCCACCAGCGTGATACGAGGGAAATCATGCCCTTTTGCCAGCATTTGCGTACCGATCAGGATATCGATTTCCTGTGCGGTGATTTGTTCGCGCAATGCGCCAAATGTACCGCGCCGTTGTGTGCTGTCGCGATCAACGCGGGCGATGCGTGCTTTGGGGAAAGCTTCCGTAAGCGCCGCTTCCAGGCGTTGTGTGCCGAATCCCAACGGGGCAAGATCAAGGTTGCCGCAGTTCGGACATTCTTTTGGGACATGGACGGTATGGTTGCATTGGTGGCAACACAGTTTTAACGGTGCTTTATGCAACACCATCCGTACGGAACAATGCGGGCATTGTGCTTCCCAGCCGCATTGATGGCATTTCAGCGAAGGTGAAAAACCGCGCCGGTTTACAAAAATCAATATTTGCTCTTTTTGCATCAGACATGTTTTCATCGCCGCCCATAGTTCCGGCGCAATACCTTCGTGCGTATCTATGTTGCGGTTGGCCGCAAAGCGAATCGTCGGCAGTTTTGCCTGGGCGTTGGCGCGTCGGCTTATCCGCAGATGCCGATAACGGTTTTCCTGTGCGTGTCGATATGTTTCCAACGACGGGGTCGCGCTGCCTAGCACGATTGGAATATTGCGCTGTTGCGCTCGCCATACGGCAAGATCACGAGCGTGATAACGAACGCCATCTTGTTGCTTGAATGAGGGGTCGTGTTCCTCGTCGACTACGATCAGCCCCAGTGTCGGCAACGGCGTGAAAACTGATAGACGCGTCCCCAGTACCAATTGCGCTTCACCGCACGCAGCCCGTTGCCAGTTGCCGAGCCGCTCACCATCGGCAAGGCCGCTGTGCAACACGGCGATTTTGTGTGCGGGAAGAAAATTTTCAACACGTTGCAGGAATTGCGGTGTCAAGTGAATTTCCGGCAACAGGACCAAAACCTGTTTGCCTTGTTGCATCAGCGTTTGCGCCAGCGACAGGTAAACCTCCGTTTTGCCGCTGCCGGTGATGCCTTGCAGCAGGAAAGGCCGAAAATGGCCGCCCGCGGCAAGTATGGCATCGACGGCTGCGCTTTGCTCATCAAACAGAGGCGTTTTTGTGCCGGGTACGATTTCATCTGCCGCCGACAGCCAGCCATTTTTTTGCCACATGCGGATATATTTTCTTTGCGGCGCCGACCACGCGTTTTGTTGCGCTACTGATACGATGTCCTGAAATACATCCTGGAGTAGTGATTGCAATTGTGTTGCCGAACGCCGCCCCAGTTTTTTTTTAATTGTCGTTAATGCTTCTCGTCCACGTTCGGTCAT
>DBDN01000072.1 GCA_002293615.1 Betaproteobacteria bacterium UBA931
AGGGCAATTAGCCGGTTTAATGAAGCAAGCGCAGAAAATGCAAGAAGACATGCAACGTGCTCAGGAGGAACTGGCGCAAATGGAAGTTGAAGGGCAATCGGGTGCAGGGATGGTAAAAATCACAATGACCGGGCGCCATGAAGTGCGCCGTGTTGTGATTGATCCGTCACTGCTCGGAGATGATCGCGATATGCTGGAAGACTTAATCGCAGCCGCATTCAACGATGCGCTGCGCAGAGTGGAAGAAGCATCAAAAGAAAAAATGGCGCCAATGGCAGCAGGGTTGCCGCCGGGGTTTAAATTGCCTTTTTGATTTGATTCCCTGAAAAACTATTGTATTTTTGGCTTGCGGTGAAAAGATTCTTTTAACTTGCTTTTAAATCACGTGACATTATCGTCTATCGAAGAGCTGACACAAGCGCTGCGCTGTTTACCCGGTGTTGGTCCAAAAGCAGCGCAACGGATGGCCATGCATTTATTGCAGTATGACCGCCCGGGCGCGGCGCGGCTGGCTCAGGCACTAGGCAGTGCGCTTGCCCATATTTGCCATTGTGTGCGTTGCAATACTTTTTCTGAAACTGAATTGTGCCCACTGTGCGCGTCGGAAAAGCGCGATCCGCAGCTGTTGTGCGTTGTTGAAACACCGGCCGACCAACTCATGATTGAGCAAACGCATACATATAAGGGGCTGTATTTCGTGTTGATGGGGCGTATTTCGCCGCTTGACGGTATCGGCCCGCGCGAAATTCATCTGGACAGGCTAATGAAACGCGTCGATGACGATAAAGTACGCGAGATTATCCTGGCGACCAATTTTACCCATGAAGGCGAAGCAACGGCACACGCGATCAGTGAGATTTTGGGGCAGCGCGGACTCAAAATCAGCCGGCTTGCGCGCGGCGTCCCGGCTGGAGGCGAGCTGGAATATGTCGATGGCGGCACGTTGGCACAGGCATTGCGCGAACGGCGCCATTACGGTGAATAGCGAAAGGTGTCTCAGGTCTAGGCATCGGTTGGTGGAGTGGATTCTTGCCTGATCAGCTCACACTTGCGATTATTCCTGCTATCCGGCACGGTCTAATATGCTATAATTTATAAATTGCCTTGCCTCATCCGCTTGCAGACGGGGAGGCCGCAACGGCGGAGCGCCCAATGTCGGGCGTTCGCTGTTTTTTAAGACCGAAAGGAGAAAAACTGCATGCGTCATTACGAAATTGTATTTATCGTCCATCCTGACCAGAGCGAACAGGTTCCGGCGATGATTGATCGTTACCGCGGTATAGTAGAAGCGCGTAAAGGTCGTATTCATCGAATGGAAGACTGGGGGCGTCGCCAACTGGCTTATCCGATTCAAAAATTGCNNAAAGCGCACTATGCGTTAATGAATATTGAGTGCGACAACGAAACCCTTGCCGAATTGGAACATGCGTTCAAATTCAACGATGCCGTGCTGCGTCATTTGACTGTTTCCATGGAAGAAGCGGTAACCACACCTTCAGTGATGATGCGCGAAGACAAAGCAAAGTCGCTGGTCGATAAAGAGGACAAGAGATCGGGCAACGAAGAGACTTTTGCCGAAAAAGTGGATGCTCCGGCAGAAGCTGTCGAGGGCGCCGTTAGTTAATTGGCATTAACCGTAGTGTGGCATGGATGAAAACGAACCGGTTTTTAATCGATGCGGTGATCACGGAAAAAGCGGCGTTGCGTTATACCCCGGCAGGGGTTCCCGTTCAGGAGTTGACGTTAACGCATCGTTCGCAACAGGTGGAATGCGGGAGTGAGCGACAGGCGACATTTGAACTTTTTGCCATTGCCTTTGGCGAGACGGCGAAAAGGGTTTCCGAAATAAAAGAGCGGCAGATGCTGAGAATTTCCGGATTCATGACTCGTCGCTGGCGCACCGGCATCACACTCGCGCTGCACATAACGGATTTTGAGCTTCTTAACGAACCATATAGTTTATAGAAACGATTAAAGGAATTTGAATATGGCCCGCATGATGGGAAGAAAAGGTAAGGATACCGAAAAGCGCCGCGATCGCGGCAATTCGCTGTTCAAGCGCAAAAAGTTCTGCCGTTTTACGGCGGAGGGCGTCAAGCAAATCGATTATAAAGATATTGACGTTCTGAAGGAATTTCTTCAGGAAAACGGCAAAATCATGCCGGCACGTATTACCGGTACAAAAGCGCGTTATCAGCGCCAATTATCGGTAGCAATCAAGCGTGCGCAGTTTCTGGCACTGTTGCCGTATACCGACCGTCACTAAGAGGAGGCAATCATGCAAGTAATTCTTTTAGAGAAAATTGCCAACGTCGGTGCGCTCGGCGATGTGGTGAAAGTCAAGGATGGTTACGCGCGTAATTATCTTATCCCGCAAGGAAAAGCCAGACGCGCAACGCCGGAAAATATCAAATTGCTCGAAGAACAGCGCGCCGAGCTCGAAAAAATTGCGGCGGGCAAATTCGAACACGCCAAGGAAATGGCCGAGAAACTGGAGGGCATGACGGTACAAATCGTACAACGCGCCAGTGTGGACGGGCGTTTGTTTGGTTCGGTGACCGGCATTGATATTGTGGAAGCGATGAAAGGAAACGGGGTTACTCTGGAACGATCAATGGTGCGTTTGCCGAATGGCCCGCTAAAGCAAACCGGAGATCATCCGGTCACGTTGCAGCTTCATACCGATACGGAAGCGACTATTATCGTAAGCGTTCTTGGCGAAACAAATGCAAGTTGATTGGCGCGATTGCGGTCTGATGATTAAAAAGCCCGGTGATTACCGGGCTTTTTTTTCGGAAATAGGTTCTTGGTCTACGCTTCATTCAAAAAATCTTCCAACGCCCGTCGATCACGTTTGGTCGGACGACCGGGAAAGCGCGGTTGTGCCATAGCATCATGATGTTGGGCGATCATCTGCTCGCGTTTTGAACGACTGGCATCGCTTTCTTCATAGAAGTTCGCCGCCAGTTGTGCGGAAACGCGCTTTTCGGCAAGCACCTTCACAACGATTTCCCAAGTTAAGCCTTCTTTGCGAATGATCAGCGCATCGCCGACCTTCAGCACGCGCGATGCCTTGATGCGCTCTTCATTTATGCGTACTTGCCCGGCTTCGATGGCATGAGCGGCGAGCGTGCGCGTCTTATAAAAACGGGCTGCCCAAAGCCATTTGTCGATGCGCACATGAGTACCGATATTTTCATGGCGCGTCTTTTTTTGAACGGTCATCAAGAAAATCAGGAAATGATTTTATAAAGCGTCATGGGCAGCGCAGTATTTTTATCGAAAGTAGCACCGGCGTCGATACCGATCTTGGCAATGGTTTCCACGTTGTCCAGATGCGGATACATGGCGTTCATCGCGCCCAAAGCAAATTCGCGACCGGAGCCTGCCGCCCAAAAACGGGTAAACTCAAAGACCTCACGCATAGAATAAACACCGAAGATGCCGTGCTTGTTGGCGATGAGCGCGGTGATCTGACTGGACTCATACGGATCATCGTCTTCTTCTTTTGGATTTAAGAAATGCTGTTCTTTGAGTTGCGGATGCAACGAACGAAAACTTTCAAAAATAGCGGCTTTACTGGACAGATCAAGATTATTCTGTGCAAGCAGGCTCTCAAGAACAAGCTGATGCGCCGCCGATCCGCAAATCGCAATATAGCTGTTCTGATAGTGCAGTATTTTTTCCGGGCTTTGATCGTAGAATGAGGAGAGCTTTGTGTCGCCGAAAGTAGTTAATGAGTCGGCGGCGATAACCGTTTCNNGACTACCAATGTGGTCATGAGAGTCTGCTCCTATCAACAAAAGAGCGGCGATTATACGCGTAGCGCTTCCGGAAAAAAAGGTTTGGCATGACAGCCGGGGACGAGGGCAATATTCCAGTTGGCATGCGCCCATTCCCAGAAAGCGTCGACGGTTTTAGGAGGAATAAACGGTGACGGTTGTTCAAGAAAACGCCAAGCGGCAAGAAGCGCAGGAAGCGGCTGCTCGGGTAATACCGGCGCGCGCGTTTGCTTGGAAAGTTTTTGACCGTTCTGGTTTACCACTATGGGAATGTGCGCATATGCGGGCGGTGTTTTTCCGGACAACGCATAAAGATGAAGATGACGAGCCGTCAGCGGCATAATATCAGTGCCGCGCACAACATGGGTGATACGTTGGTCAATATCGTCAACAACCACGGCAAGATGATAGGCAAAAAAATGATCGCGGCGCTTGAGGATGAAATCGCCGCATTCGTGCTTGAGATTCTGTACTTGTCGACCTTGTATCGCATCTTGAAAAACCAATATTTTGTTCGGCACAATTACACGCCAGGCAAAAGGCCTCATGGTTTCATCCGGCGGGTTTATCCGGCAATAGCCGGGATAAATAGGCTCGCCGGTAACGCCTAATGGCGCATTGCGCAAATGTTGCCGCGAGCAGGCGCACGGGTAGAGATGACACTCTTTCTGCAGCAGCGCTAATGCGCTTTGATAATATGCGCCGCGTTTGGATTGGTAGGTAATTTCTTCGTCCCAGCGAAAACCGTAACGTTGCAACGTGCTAATGATATTTTCTGCGGCACCGCCGACGGCGCGACTGCCATCGACATCTTCGATACGTAATAACCACTTGCCTTGATGACGACGGGCGTCGCAATAACTTGCCAACGCCGCTAACAATGAACCGAAATGAAGCGGGCCAGTGGGCGAGGGCGCAAAACGCCCGCGATAAGCGGAAGACTCAACTGCAGATATGGCGTTTACCTACGTTTATTGTGAAGCGATTTTTGTTTCGAGCGCAATATTTTTGGGTACTTCATAAAGTTTCATTGCGGCAGCAACGGCGCTCGGATATTCGGCGCGTCCCAAACTGCCGTTGTAGCGCCCTAAAGCTCGGAAAAGATCACCGTTTTCGATATCGAGATAATGGCGAAGAATCACACAGCCGTAACGAAGATTGGTGCGCAAATGGAAAAGATTGTGTTCTTCGGTACCGATCAAGCGTATCCAGAACGGCATCACCTGCATATAACCGCGGGCATCGGCAACGGAAATCGCATATTTTTTGAAACTACTTTCGTGATGAATGACGCCGAGCAACAACTGTAAATCCAGCCCCGCACGCGTACCTTCGTAATGTACGGCTGCCAGCAACTCATAACGCTCGCGCTCGTCGGGAATGCGACGTTTCAGCTTGGGCGAAATTGTTTCTACCCAGGTTTTGACATCTGCGCGCGTGCTGTAATCAGCCGGGATCGGCCGGTCCGACAGCGAGCGCTGCAAACCNNCGGCCACAACCGATGCGGTTAACTCTTCTTCTTTCTGTGCGCCGGCATACGCTACCGTTGCCGCGAGCAACAGCAAAGAGAATGTCGTAACGGAAACAATACGAGACAGAATACGCGCTATCATGATCTACTTATTATGGCGCAATGATTGCGCTTTCGTCATGCTTTTTCTGTAAAAAAACAACTGCATCGCCAAGTGTTACTGCCGTTGATGCGACATCGCGCCGCCCCTGATATTCGACCAATCCTTCCTTGAGATTGCGCTCACCGATGGTAACGCGATGCGGAATGCCGATCAGTTCAAGATCGGCAAACATGGCGCCGGGACGTTCGCCGCGATCATCCAGCAATACATCGAAACCGGCATCAAGCAGCTTTTGATAAAGTGTGTCTGCCGCTTCGCGCACGGCATCGCTGCGGTTGTAAGCAATCGGCGCGATGGCGACAGTAAACGGCGCCATCGCTTGCGGCCAGATAATGCCGCGCTCGTCGTGATGTTGCTCAATGGCGGCGGCGGCAATGCGTGTAATGCCGATTCCATAGCAGCCCATTTCCATGGTTTGCGTTTCGCCTTGCGCATCGAGAAAAGTAGCGCCCATGGTTTTGGCGTACACATTGCCCAGCGCGAAAACGTGGCCAACCTCAATACCGCGTAAAAGATCAAGGGTGCCTTTGCCATCCGGTGAAGAGTCGCCTTTTTGTGCATTGCGGACATCGGCAACGGCATCTGGTTCGCGCACGTCGCGCCCGAAATTAACGCCGCGTAAATGAAAACCTTCTTCGTTGGCGCCGCAGACAAAATCGCTCATTATCATTACCGAACGATCCACAATCAACGGCATTTCCCTGGGCAGATTGACTGGCCCCAAATAACCCGGTACACAGCCCATCGTCGCGACAATTTCGGCATCCGTTGCCCAGCGCCAACGAGCGAAATTTTCAAGCTTGCCGACTTTCACTTCATTCATGGAATGATCGCCACGAATCAACAGCATATACATTTGCTCGTTACTTTCTTCACCGGCAACCACCATGAGACATTTCACCGTGCGCGTCAGCGGCATTTTCAACAGGTCGGCAACGGCTTCGCAAGTAGTCATGCCGGGCGTAGGCACTTTTTCCATGGTTTCCTGAGGCGCGGCACGCGGAGTGCCCGGCGCCAACGCTTCCGCTTTTTCAAGGTTGGCAGCGTAATCCGAGCCAGGACAATAGGCAATGACATCTTCGCCGGAATCGGCGAGTACCTGGAACTCATGCGATGCCGAACCACCGATCGCGCCGTTATCGGCGGCTACCGCCCGAAACGCTAAACCGAGCCGAGTGAAGATACGGCCATAAGCGTCGTACATCGATTGGTACGATTTGCGTAAACCATCTTTATCGACATCGAACGAATAAGCATCTTTCATGATAAATTCACGCGCGCGCATCACACCGAAACGCGGCCGAATTTCGTCGCGAAACTTGGTTTGTATCTGATAAAGATTCACCGGCAATTGGCGATAACTGTTTACATCTTTGCGGATGATGTCGGTAATGACCTCTTCGTGTGTTGGCCCGAACAAAAAATCACGCTCATGGCGGTCTTTGATTTTCAAAAGCTGTGGGCCAAATTTATCCCAGCGTCCGGTTTCCTGCCATAACTCGGCAGGCACCACATTGGGCATCAATAATTCAACTGCACCCGAGTGGTTCATTTCTTCGCGAACAATATTTTCGATTTTTCGCAGCACACGTAAGCCAAGCGGCATCCAGTTGTAAATACCGGAAGAAACTTTCTTGATGATACCGGCGCGCAACATCAGCGTCTGGCTGATGATTTCGGCTTCGGCCGGCGCTTCTTTAAGCGTGTTCAAATAAAAATGGGAAAGACGCATGGTAATAAGCAAGAATATTTATTTTTAAGCGTCGTATTGTAATCGTTTCGGTGTATTTTTGATGAGAGTGCGGCTCTATTTGAGTTTTCTCGGCGGTTTGCAGCAAATTACCATCCAACACAGAAAAGCAAGGTAGAAACCTGCGGCGTTTTTCGTTTTACCTTAAATTTATCTATGCTATATAATTAGCAATATCCTGCCAAATGTCTTGATAAGGAATGCTTTATGAAATATCTGATTGCAGTTATTAAGCCCTTCAAACTCGACGAAGTACGCGAGGAACTATCGGCCATAGGCGTGCAGGGCATCACTGTGACCGAAGCCAAAGGTTTTGGGCGACAAAAAGGGCATACCGAACTGTACCGCGGCGCGGAATATGCGGTCGATTTCTTGCCCAAGGTAAAAATTGAGGCAGCCATTCCTGACGCGTTATTGGAAAGAGCGATAGAAGCTATCGAAAAAGCTGCCAATACAGGCAAGATCGGTGACGGCAAAATTTTTGTTTTAGATCTGCTTCATGTGCGCAGAATTCGTACCGGCGAAGTCGACGAAGCTGCTATTTAAATGTCAAGACTGAGTAGAAATGTCCGCATCCCAGCTAAATAGAAACGTCCGGTTTTGATTACTTCTCCAAATAGATTCATTACTTGACAAACGCGTTATGAATATGTGTAATACAAGAAATACAAGTATTACGAAAGAAGAGAATAATGACAATATCAATAAGATTGGCTCCCGACATAGAAGAAAGGCTCGGATTTCTGGCCCAAAAAACCGGTCGTACGAAGTCGTTTTACCTGCGAGAGGTTATCGAGCAGGGCCTTGAAGATATTGAGGATTATTACCTTGCTGCAGATACGCTAGAACGAGTGCGTAGTGGGCGCGAGAAAACTTATTCTTCGACGGAAGTGAGAAAAGATCTTGATCTGGACGATTGAGTATGCTGCTTCCGTGCGCAAGCAACTTCGCCAGCTCGATAAACAGGTTACGCGCCGGATTCTGGACTACATGGATACGCGGGTAGCTACAAATCCCGATCCTCGTAAACTTGGGAAAGCCCTTTCCGGTCCGCTTGGGGAATTCTGGCGTTATCGGGTCGGCGAATACCGAGTGGTTTGTAATATCTACGATGATTCGTTATTAGTGCTGGTAGTAAAGCTGGGAAAGAGAAGTGATGTTTATTCGTAATAGGAAGTGAAATATCTTTCATAGTGTATAAGGGCAAGCAATGTATATCAGACAAGGAATCAGTGTTCAGTGTTGGAAATTTGCGTCTGGACTTGGAAAATTACCGCCATGGGAAACAAGCAAATCAGAAAAATGCCCGAGACGCAATTATCGCCGAGCAGGGAAAAAAACTGGTTAAGCTTGCGCTTGCGGAAGATATCGCTCCAATGGTTATAGATGCTGAAGATGGAAACCAGAATTTTATTGTTGTCGAAGGGAATCGGCGCTTAGCAGCAATCGCCGGATTTGTCGGTCCGTCAGTCCCACAAGCGTTCGGCAGCCAAATTGGGGCGAAGATTGCCGTCCACAACGGCCTGAATTGTCTTCAATCGATCAATTTCACGCATGCGCACAGTAATGATCTCCGTTTTAATCATCGAAATGCTCCTAAAGGAATAAGTGGCGGACGGGAAGCGCTACAAAACAACTTCGTATAATTTATATTATGTCAAATTAAACGGGCAGCCAAAATAATGTTTACATCATTGCTTGGCATTTCCGCTCCCAGTGACTATTTCCGATACCGCCTATTTCTTCACTGCTTGTCGCAAGGTATTGCGAATTTCTTCGTTATCGCCCTTATTTGCCCAGTCCTCGGCCGACGCGCCGTCATCGTTGCGTAAACTCACGTCTGCACCAAGCCGGATTAGAAGCTTTACGGTCGACGGATAACTCTGTCGTGCTGCCATCATTAAAGGCGTCGTGCCGTTGGGTGCACGAGCATCAAGATCAGCGAGATAGTCAAACAGAATTTCGACGATCTCGTCGTTACCACCAGTCGCGGCATAGTGCATAGGCGTCCAGCCTTTCCGGTTGACCTCGGCGCCGTGTTTTATCAGCTGTTCGACGATGCGTCGATGCCCTGCCAGCGCGGCAATCATTAGTGGTGTATCACCATACACGCTGGGTTTATTGACCTTTGCGCCTCCGGCAATCAGCGCATCAATCACATCCGGATTAGCCGCTCGCACGGCGACCATCAATGCGGTTTCGCCATTGCGGTCAGTCAACTCAGGATCAACACCTTTAGAGATAAGGGAACGAATTTCATTGACACGGTTTTCTTGAACGGCTTTGAAGAATTGTTCGTAAGTATCGTTTTTCTGTTGCTCAATGGCTTTTGCGCGCACTTCTTTTGCTTCTCGCCGTTGCAATACCTCGTCGTACGGTGGCGCTGCGCAGGCTGTCATGGGGAATATGGCAAGAACCCCAAAAAATATTGCTCTTTTAAACATTTAACATACCTTCAAAAGTCGGCTTTGAAATATTGCATTGAAATAATCGAAAAAAATTCTCGCTGGTGATGCGCCCGATTTCCTTAGTTGTTGTTTTACGCAAACGCGCCAGTTCTTCGGCAACGTAGACTACCCAAGCAGGTGAATTCGGGTATTTTCCGCGATATGGTACGGGCGCCAAGAATGGGCTATCGGTTTCGATCAACATCCGATCTTCGGGCATTTTCATCGCTACCTCTTTGATTTTTCCGGCGTTTTTGTACGTGACGATACCCGAAAAAGAAATGTAAAAACCGAGATCAAGCGCCCGCCGGGCAGTTTGCCAATCACCGGTAAAACAGTGCATTACCCCGCCCGTTTCCCATGCTTTTTCTTCGCGCAGAATTTGTATCGTATCTTCGGCAGCATCACGGGTGTGAACAATCAGGGGTTTTTTGGCAAGATGCGCGGCATGAATATGGTTACGGAAGCGTTTACGCTGCCATTCCGCTTTTTCCGGCACATGGTAATAGTCCAGACCGGTTTCGCCGACAGCGACAATTTTTGGATTTGTGGCATGCATCGCTAATTCTTCGGCGGATGTTTCCGGCGCGTCACAATTTTCGGGGTGAAGCCCAACACTGGCAAAAATGTTTTTATAATTTTTAATTAAATCAATTAATTGCGAAATATATCTCGGGTCAACATTAACTGTTAATGCATAGTTAACTTCATTTATTCGCATCGCGGCAAGCACTTCATCCAGATGTGCGGCAAGCTCGGGAAAATCAAGATGGCAGTGCGAATCGACAAACATGCGAAAGCAGGAAGAAAGTTTAGAGGGTGTGCGTTGGTCGTGCCGATGCCAAGTGGTGCCCCAACGCGCTTTCGATTTTGATTTGCGCTTTTTTGCCGGCATCATCGTTGGTGAACTGCACGCCAATACCGTGAACGCGTCCCGGCTGCAAATTCTCCGGCGTTATCCAGATTACTTTGCCTTTTACCGGCAATTTTTCCTCAATCTGATGTGACGGAATGCTGATATTGATCAACAGCAAAACCGTTTCACCTAATTTGTATTGCTTTTTGGTTGGGACGAAGATGCCGCCGCCTTTGACAAAAGACATGTAAGATGCGTAAAGTGCGGCGCGTTCGCGAATATTAAACGGTAGTAATACTTCTTCGTTGGCCATAAAGTCCTTTCTTAACGTCAACGCCGGGCAATAAACAAAGCCCGGTAGTCGCTCAATAACGACTCAGCGATGAGCCGTGGCTGTAATGGATGCGACAACCAACGGCGCTCCCGCAGTAGCTTTTGATAATAGCGAAAAAGCGCGGTGTCTGCCAATGCCGGAGTTAAACGACAAATCACATCCTGATATTCGGCATAATAACGCGGCACACCGCCGCCTCGAACACGTGCCAGGTCATGAACCCATGAAATCAGCACATCAAGCCATTGCGCAAATTGCATTTTTACGGCATCACGGTTTCCGCCGCCCCAGCTTTCTGCGGCGGCAAACGGTGAAAGGTGCTGAGGCTCGCTCAATACCGCCAGCCATTGGCGTCGTAAACCAAGCAAATTTTCATCATTCATCGCAAGCGCCCGCAAAGGCGCGCCGCCGGCCTGCGCCAATAATGCGCGTGCATCGCAAACACCTTGGGACGCCAAAAATTCAAGAGCGCTCGATTCATCGGGATATGGCGCCGTCCAACGTTGGCAGCGACTCAAAATCGTTGCCGGAAGACGTTTCCATTGATGCGCGACCAGAATCAGCCGAGCACCCTCCGGCGGCTCTTCAAGCGTTTTCAATAATGCATTGGCCGCCGCCGGATTCAATTTTTCTGCGGGCGCGATAATCGCAACTTTGCCGCGTTGGCGATGATCAGAAACCTGCATGAAGGCAATCAGGCGGCGAATCGCGTCCACCGGAATCGCGTCTAATCGTTTAATTTCACCGGAATCGCTGTATTCAACCGGCTCGACCAGCATCAAATCCGGGTGCTGGTTCTGCGAAACATAATGGCAGCTCGGACATTGCTCGCAAGCAATATGGTCGGCAGCTGGCGCGTCGCACAGCAATGCCCGTGCCGCGTTAAGCGCCAGCGTTCGCTTGCCAATTCCGTCCGCGCCGCAAATCAGCAGCGATTGCGGCCAGCGCGCCCCGTCGCGCAACCGTTCCGCCAAAGCGGGTG
>DBDN01000085.1 GCA_002293615.1 Betaproteobacteria bacterium UBA931
ATTTTTAGCGCAATAACCAGAAAAAATCAAAGCACATCCGCCGCATAGTCCGCCAGCCGCGAACGCTCGCCGCGCGCCAGCATCACATGCCCGGCATGCGCCCAGCCTTTCATGCGGTCAACCACATACGTAAGGCCAGAATTGCTTTCTGTGAGATAAGGCGTATCGATCTGTGCGAGATTGCCGAGACAAACCATTTTCGTGCCCGGCCCGGCTCGGGTGATCAACGTTTTCATCTGTTTGGATGTCAGGTTTTGTGCCTCGTCGATAATGACAAATTTATTGATGAAGGTGCGCCCACGCATGAAATTCAAGCTTTTGATTTTAATATGCGCGCGTAAAAGATCGCGGGTGGCCGCACGCCCCCAAGCGCCGCCATCCTCTTCGGTCTGATGCAATACTTCGAGATTATCTTCGAGCGCTCCCATCCATGGCGTCATTTTTTCTTCCTCGGTACCCGGTAAAAAACCGATATCCTCGCCAACCGGAATGGTCACGCGCGTAATGATGATTTCGTTATATTTTTTGAATTCCAGCGAAAGCATTAGCCCGGCGGCAAGCGTCAATAATGTTTTTCCTGTTCCCGCTTGCCCGACCAGTGTCACCAAATCAATATCCGGATTCATCAAAACGTTAAGCGCAAAATTCTGTTCTCGATTGCGCGCTGTAATGCCCCATACGGCGTTTTTGCCATGTGTAAAATCTTTGAGTGTCTGCAATACGGCATGTTTTTCCGTTATTTCTTTCACTGTCGCATAAAACGGAGCCTCGTCTTCTTGCTCAAGATATACCATTTCGTTTAAACGCAGCGCTGTCGCCATCGGCCCGGAAACGCGATACGAAGTATGACCGCCGTTTTGCCAGGACTCCATATTCTTGCCATGTGTCTCCCAGAAATCTTCCGGCAACCGGGTAATGCCCGAATACAGCAAATCGGAATCCTCAATGACCTGATCGCTAAAATAATCTTCGGCATTAAGGCCGAGTGCGCGCGCCTTGATGCGCATGTTGATGTCTTTTGAAACAAGGAAGACATCGCGCTCTTTGTTCTGATCGTCAAGATATTTAACGACAGAAAGAATTTCATTGTCGGCGCGCGCCGAAATTAACGGCGACGATACCGCAGGAATCGCTTCCGTCTGCAGGAAAAGAAAACCTTTCGCCTGACGCGTACCGTTCGCTTCGGAAAGAGGAATACCCAATGCAATATCTTTGCTCTTTTCCTGAAAATGGCGGGTAATCAACTCATCAAGAAAGCGTGACGCCTGGCGAGCATTGCGCGCAGTTTCCGACGTTCCCTTCTTATGCGCATCCAACTCTTCAAGTACACGAATAGGCAAATAAATGTCGTGCTCTTCAAAACGGAAAAGAGAAGTCGGGTCATGCAGCAACACATTGGTATCAAGCACAAAAAGACGGCTCATTTTTTCGGCACGCAAACGACGGCGAGAAACTTTGGCGTTCATAGGTCGATTTCTTTCGTTATTCAATATTAGTTTTCATTCAGACAAGGATCTTTTGGATATGCTTTTATCAATTACCCGCAATTGATCACGTGCCATCAATGCATGTTTCCCCTTAGGCGAAATCCAAGAAATGTTAAAAGTTTAACGCGTCTTTCCCGGTAAAGCACGCCGCATCCTAATCTCTTTTGGATCACGCTGTAACGGTCGCAGTATTTCAACACGGTCACCATCGTTGAGTCGCGCATTTGGCATTATCGTTCGCCCGAATACCGCAAAAGAAATTTGCTCGGAAAGCTGCACCGGAAAAGCCGGATTTTGTTTTGCTTTATCCAGCGCATCGGCAACTGTACTATTTTCCGGTAACGCAAACGATTCTAGGAAAGAATGCCCCTTTTCGCTATAAGCAACAAAAACTGTCTTGTATTTTGACATATAATGAACGATCCTATCATTCCTTAAACATTTTTGCCAAACATCACCGGCTTTCCCATACTGTTTTTTCAATGACTATTGCCGATAATCGAAAAGCCTTTCATGATTATTTTATCGAAGAACGCTTCGAGGCGGGATTGGTCTTGTCCGGTTGGGAGGTCAAAGCGATCCGCGGCGGACGAGCGCAGTTAAAAGAAGCTTATGTAGTCATCAAAAATGAGGAACTATGGTTGATCGGCGCGCATATCACACCGCTGAAAACAACATCGACACATGTCGCTGCCGACCCAACGCGAACGCGTAAATTATTGATGCATGCTCCGGAAATTCGTCGTTTGATCGGCCATGTTGAACGCGCCGGATATACGTTGGTGCCGCTTAACCTCCATTATAAAAACGGACGCATTAAGCTGGAAATCGGTTTGGCGCGCGGCAAAAAGCAGTACGACAAGCGGCAAACCATCAAAGAGCGTGAGTGGGGTCGTGAAAAACAACGCCTTTTGCGTGACCGACCCGGCTCTCGTTAAGAGAAAGTTTTAAGAAACCATGAAAATTTTAGTTCCCGTAAAACAAGTGATCGATCCGTCTTTTCCGGTACGTTTGAAACCGGATTGTTCCGGGCTGGAAATGGGATTGATGCATCTGGTCATCAACCCCTATGATGAAGTTGCGCTTGAGGAAGCTTTGCAATGGCGTGAGCACGACGATGCGCAATCGGTGCTTGCCATCTCTTGTGGCAATGAAGGCTGTCTGGATGTTTTGCGCAGCGCTCTTGCCATGGGCGCAGACCGTGCGCTGTTGATCGAAACTCATCATGCGATGTCGTCGCTGGTGTTGGCGCGTATTCTGAAAAAAATAGCGCTTGATGAACAATGCGACGTTATTTTCATCGGCCGCCAGGGTATGGGCAGCGACAGCAATCAGGTGGCGCCGATGCTGGCGGCGCTCCTCGATTGGCCCCTCATTTCTTTTGCGGAAGCCATAAAGCTCGAAGGCTCGGCCGATGGCAAAACCGTCGTTGTTCAAACGCGCAGCGACAGCGGCAGCGTAACCTTGAAAGCGCCGCTCCCAGCTGTCATCAGTGTAGAATTGACACTGAATACGCCGCGCTATGCGGCCATGCAGAATCTGATCAAAGCGAAAAAGACCGTAATCCCGAGAAAGGCGGCCGAATCGTTGGGTGTTGACCTCAACACGCATATCTCCGTCGCGCAGCTGCGCCATCTGCCGATGCGACCCAATGGTGAAATCGTTGCCGATGTGCCGACGCTGCTCGACCGCTTGCGTCATAAAGAAAAAATATTACTTTAACTCTTTGGGGAATGCGTTATGACGGTTCTTGTTTTTGCCGAGCACGATGGCACCAAAATCAAATCCAAAACAATGGCGACGATTACCGCCGCGGCTTCTTTTTCCGACGAAATTCATGTATTGGTGTTGGCAAGCGAACGGCAAAGCCCAGCGTTGACGGAGCAAGCGGCCGTTATTGCCGGTGTTTCACAAGTAATCTGTGCCAGCGCAGACCATTTCTCCTGTGGATTAACGGAAGACCTGGCCGCTCAAATCATCGAGCAGATGAAGCGGCACACGTATTCGCATATACTGATGTCGAGCAGTTATCTGGGCAAGCGCGTTCTGCCGTATCTTGCCGGTAAGCTTAATCTGGATTGTGTCAGTGATTGTATCGTTACCGAAAATGACGGCCTCGGCAGCGATTTTTTTGTCCGTCCGGTATACGCAAGCAGTTTGCTTGTCGTTGAAAAAATAACCGCTTCGCCCAAACTGATCAGCATCCGCGCCAGCACTTTTGCCCGCGCCGGAAAACAAGCGATCCCCGCGCCAATAACAATCATCCCCGCTGCACCCAAAGTCAGCGCAGTCACCCGCACCGCCATCAACAAAGCCGAAGAAGTGTTTGGTATTGCCATTACCCGCGCCAAAATCGTTATTGGTATTGGTCGCGGCATCACGAAAGAAGAGTTGCCTCTTGTCGAAAAACTGGCGTCCATACTTAACGCCGCTATTGGCGCAACACGCGCTGTGGTCGAAGAAGGGCTGGTTTCCAGCAGCGCGATGCTCGGACAAACCGGAAAAACCATTGCGCCCGATCTTTATATCGCCATCGGTATTTCCGGCGCCATTCAGCATCTGGCTGGCGTGAAAGACAGTAAAGTCATTGTCGCCATCAACGATGATCTGCAGGCGCCGATTTTTCAAGTGGCCAACTATGGCATCGTCGGTAACGCCAAAGTAATCATCCCGCAATTAATCAGCGCGCTTGAAAAAACACCGGAAGAAGTGGCGTAATCACATCATTACTGATCATACCGCTACCGGCGCTTTGATCGCCGGATGATGTTGATAATTCTCGATGGCAAAATCGTCAAACTGATAATCAAAAATTGTCGGCGGTTTACGTTTGATCATCAATGTCGGCAACGGATAAGTCGCGCGCGAAAGCTGCTCTTCGGCTTGCGCAAAATGATTGCAATAAAGATGGCAATCCCCGCCGGTCCAGATAAATTCACCTGCATCAAGACCGGTTTGCTGTGCCACCATGTGCGTCAACAACGAATATGATGCGATATTAAACGGTACACCCAAAAAAAGATCGGCGCTGCGCTGATACAACTGGCACGACAGCTTGCCGTCAGCCACATAAAACTGAAAAAACGCATGGCAAGGCGGTAGTCTCATGTGCGGAATGTCGCCAATATTCCACGATGAAACGATTAGGCGGCGTGAATTGGGATTGCGGCGAATGTCGTCGAGCAATTGCGCGATTTGATCAATGTGCTGTCCGTCCGCCGTTTTCCAGCCACGCCACTGCGCGCCATACACAGGGCCAAGTTCGCCGTCTTCGTCCGCCCACTCATCCCAAATCGTAACACCGCGCTCCTGTAACCAACGCGCGTTATGCCCACCCTGTAAAAACCACAGCAGTTCATAAATAACCGATTTCAAGTGCACTTTTTTGGTGGTGACCAGTGGAAAGCCCGCGCTTAAATCAAAACGCAATTGTGCGCCAAACAGCGAAACCGTGCCGGTTCCGGTACGGTCGTCTTTGCGCACGCCGGTATCGTGTACCAAGCGCAGTAAGTCAAGATAATTTTTCATGATAGGCGCGTTTTATGATTCGGCTATTTTACCGCGTTTACTTGACGGGAAAAGCGCAAGCTTTCATCATGTGACCTTCATCGTCAAAATAAATTTCGTGGGTACATCAGAGCATCAATTTCGCTTATTGCGCGAACGTCGTTTTGCGCCTTATTTCTGGACGCAATTTCTCGGCGCGGGCAACGATAACGTTTTCAAAAATGCGTTGGCGCTTTTTGTGACTTTTCGTGTCGGCGGCGCAGCCGGTCTGGATACATTAACGCTGATTAATCTGGCATCGGCCCTTTTCATTTTGCCCTTCGTGCTTTTTTCCGCAACCGCCGGACAGATTGCCGATAAATTTGAAAAGTCGCGCTTAATTCGTTTACTTAAGATTCTGGAGATCGCGATCATGCTGTTGGCGCTTGTCGGTTTCCTTTTCGAAAATCTTATTGTTCTTTTTATCGCGCTGTTTTTGATGGGGTTGCATTCGACGCTTTTCGGCCCGGTAAAATACGCTTTTCTTCCGCAACATCTGCGTATGGAAGAGCTGGTCGGCGGCAACGGATTGGTGGAAAGCGCGACGTTTATCGCAATTCTTCTCGGCACGATTCTCGGCGGCGTTCTTGTCGCCATTGGTAATCACGGCCCGGTCATTGCGGGCGGCGCTTCGGTATTAATTGCGCTTGCCGGTTATTTTGCCAGCCGCCGTATTCCGCCCACGCCTGCCGCCACACCTGATTTACGCATTTCTCTAAACCCGTTTACCGAAACGTGGCGCAATTTGTGCGCAGCAAAACGTGTGCGTGCGGTCTGGTTATCAATGCTCGGCATTTCCTGGTTCTGGTTTTTCGGTGCGATTTTTCTATCGCAATTTCCCGAGTACACGCGCGTTTTGCTCGGCGGTAACGAGCGCGTCACCACCATGCTTCTGGCTTTTTTCTCCATCGGCCTCGCCATCGGTGCGTTATTGTGCGAACGACTCTCCGGCAAACGCATCGAGCCTGCACTGATTTTTTTCGGCGCTCTCGGTTTGGCTTTTTTTGCTTTCGACATCGGCTACTCATCTCGGACGCTGTATGCGGAAACGCGCGGTGATATCGCGGCATTTTTTGAAAACACCGTACACTGGCGTATTTGCCTTGATTTAACGCTCATGGGCGCTTTTGGCGGTTTTTATACCGTCCCGCTCTATGTGCTGTTGCAAACGCGCTCTCAAGCAACACATCGCTCACGCATTATCGCCGCCAACAATATTCTCAATGCGTTGATGATTGTTGCCGCAGCAATGTTTGCAATCACGATATTTTCTCTCGACACAACGATGCCGCAATTATTCATGATTGTTGCGGGGCTTACTTTTATCGTGGCGCTGATCGCATTTATTGCCACAGCGCCTTTCATCTTGCGCTACCTTGGAAAAATATTGGTGTGCGTCTTTTATCGGTTGCGCCGCTATGATTTACATCATTTGCCCAATGAAGGCCCTTACGTCATCATTTGCAATCACGTCAGTTACATGGACGTGATCTTTCTTACCGCGTGCACGCCAGCGCCGGTACGCTTTTTAATGGACCATCAGATTTTCAAAACGCCGGTGCTGAACTGGCTCTTCCGCTTAAACCGTGCCATCCCGCTGGCGACACTTCGCGACAACGGCGCGCTCAAGGAAAAAGCATTTATCGAAGCCGCCGAAACCTTAAAAGCCGGCGGCATCATCGGTATTTTCCCGGAAGGGCGGCTCTCTCCGGACGGTAACATTCACAAGTTTTACCCGGGTGTTTCCCGTATTGCCCGCGATTCAAATGCGCCCATTGTTCCGCTTGCCATCGTTGGCATGTGGGGCAGTTTTTTCTCACGGGCGCACAATGGCAAAGCGCTGGGCAAACTGCGCGGCATCTTTTCCCGCGTCAGCATCATCGCCGGTGAGCCGCTACCGCCCAATACGCCGCTAAGAGAGTTACAGACGCACGTACAACGCTTGTATCACCGAGCGGCCGATTTGTCGTTGGAGGATCTACCGGGCAATAAGTGCCGCTAGGCCTAAAATCCATCACTTTCTGGCGCCTGTTCTACGATTCCTGTATCCTGTTGTTTACCTTCTTTTTTCCAGAATGCGCATCATGGCTAAAGTCGGAAAAATTATTGTGTTTGTTACTCTGGCTACCATTCTTTTTATGGCGTTGGCGGTTTTTTCCATTAGCCGCACGATAAGTATTGATGATTATAAAAACGAAATTCAAACATTGGCGTATGAGAAAGCCAATATCGTGTTACGCCTTGACGGCAATATCGGCTGGCGCCTTTTCCCACGGCTCGAGCTTGTCCTGAATGACGCGTCGATCGCCAGCGCGAAAACGCCGGACAAGCCTTTGGCCAAAGTCAAAACCATTCGTCTTTCGGTACGCTTACTGCCGCTCTTACGTAAAACAGTCCAGATCGACGAAATCCTTATTGATGGTCTGAAGCTGACGGCGCTTCGCGATGCCAACGGCCAAACCAACTGGTCGGGCATCGGTGAAATACGTCCGGCCGGAACCGGAAAAAAAGGAGATATGAAACCCTCCTCCGACGCATCGTCGACCACACCAACCGCGTCGCCGATAAAAATCGATATTACACACATCAACTTCGCCGACACGTCGATCATTTATCGCGATGCGCAAAAAGACATCGTTTACACCATCGATACGCTAAACATGGTCACCGGTGCAATCCAGCATGGAAAAGATACACCGGTTTCGCTCTCCGCCAATGTTAATAGCAGCGATTTCGCCTGGCACAGTAAAATCAATCTCAACACAACACTCCGTGCCGATTTTGAAAAACGTATTTTCACGCTGTCAAATTTATCGATTACCGGTGAGGCGCAAAAGGCCGATGGCAAAGGCAAAACATTGCCTTTTTCCATTACCGGCGCAATCAATATGGATCGGCAGGCCCAAACACTATCGATGACGCCGTTACTTTTGACAGTCGCCACCTTGCGGCTTGAAACACAGCTGCACATGCGCGATTGGGAAAGCGCGCTGACTTACGAGGGAAAATTATCGATCAGCGAAACCGATCTGCGGCAAGTACTGGAAAAAATGGACATGCTGCCGACAACAGCCGACAACAAAGCGTTGACCTCGTTTTCACTGAATGCGGACATCAACGGCAACCATCAGAACCTATCAATCAAGAACCTTCGCGCCCAACTTGACGCCACCACCATCAACGGCTCGCTTACCGTATCCGGCTTCACCCAACCCACAATCGTCGCGCACATCAACGGCAACGTCGTCAACATCGACGATTATCTGCCAAAAACAAAAACCATACCCGACAAAACAAAAGACGGCAGCAGTACAACAACGACCTCGACAAACACACCGGTTTGGAACGACGCTCCCATTTTACCGCTGGACATTTTGCGCCGGATAAATTTTGACATCGACACCACTTTTGATCGCATTGTCGCCAAAGGGATCTCTGTCGAAAAATTTGTATTGAAAATCGCCAACAAAAACGGGAGGACTTCGATAAATACATTGCACGGCAACGCGCTTGGCGGCACCTTCTCCGCCAACGCCGCCTTCGACGCCCGCAATGACAGTCCTCAATTCGCCGTACAGAAGAATATTGATAACGTGCAGCTTGAACAATTTTTTGCACATAGCAAGAAATCGCCGCCGATCAAAGGTAAGGCGATGATCAGCGCCAAGCTTATCGGTTCCGGCAACAGCTTAAAATCATGGATAGAGACGCTTGACGGCAACGGCAATATCCATATTAACGACGGCATTCTTCCTGGCGCCAACCTGGAAATGAAACTATGTTCTGCAATCGCGTTATTAAACCGCAAACAACTCACCAAAGAACATGGCTCCCGCGATACCGTGTTTCAGCGCGCCGATGCATCGTTTTATATCAAAAATGGCATTGCCCGGAACTCCGACCTGGTGATTGCGCTGCCCGGTTTAAAGGTGGCCGGACAAGGTGTTATCGATCTTCGCGCACTGACGACTGATTATCGCGCCGAGATTACGATTGAAGGTGACCAAACCGCCATGCCCGATCCGGCGTGTACCGTTAATAAGCGCTACGTCGGACTTGCCTTCCCGCTGCATTGTTATGGGTCGATTACCTCCGGTGCTGAAATCTGCGGTATGGATGAAAAAGGTATGGCGCAAATCGCACTTAAACTCGCCGGCGACAAAGTTGTTGGTAAAGCACTGGAAAAATTAGATGGCGATAATATGCCATTAAAAGACGCCCTGAAAAGATTGTTGAAACGCTGATATTTCTTTTTATATCGCCTCTTCTTTGCGGCTAAAATCCCTTAAGCGAAACCCCAAGCACCAAAGCACGGCAAAATAAATCACGGCGGCGGCAAATAACGTTGCCAATAACCGCATGATTTTCTCAACCAGCAGCGCCTCCAGCCAGATACTGGTCTTGCCTGATAAAAAATACAGCGCCACAGCAAAAATACACAAAGCAATAGACAGCTTCCCCAAAAAAACCGGCCATCCGCTTTGGGGCGCATAGATTTTCTGGCGAAACAGCGTCAAAAACAACAGCGAGGCATTGCAACACGCGCCGATGCTGATCGCCAAGGTCAGCCCGGCATGCCCGATATGAAACATCATGCTGATCGCGCAAATCTGAGTAATAACGATTGATGTGATCGCGATGCGTACCGGTGTTTTCACATCTTGCCGCGCATAAAAACCGGGCGCCAAGATTTTGACCAGAATTAGCGCGGGCAAGCCAACACTGTAGCCGAGTAGCGCCAATCGTGTTTGCAGCACATCATCGGCGGTAAACTGGCCATACTGAAACAGCGTCGCGATCATCGGCGCGGCAAGAAAACAAAGCGCCAACGCCGCCGGCAGCGCCAACAACAACGCCAAACGCAACCCCCAATCAAGCAACGATGAATAACGCTCGCCATCACCATGATGACGTGCCAGCACCGGCAACAACACGGTAGCCAGCGCCACACCCAACAGCGCACTGGGAAACTCCATCAATCGATCGGCGTAAGTAATCCATGAGATACGACCATCACCAAGCCACGCCGCTAATTGCGTATTGATCAGAATCGAAATCTGCGCTGCCGAAACACCGAAAAGCGCCGGTACCATCAATTTGAGGATGCGGCGAACACCGACATCTTTGCAATCCAGACGCGGACACACCAACATGCCGATTTTATAGAGCGGATAAAGCTGCAACACCAACTGCGCAACGCCGCCAATGGCCACCCCCCACGCCAACGCCAACACCGGCGGATTGACCCGCGGTGCAAGAAAAACCGTTGCGGCAATGATCGAAAGATTGAGTAATACCGGCGTTACCGCAGGAATGGCAAAGCGCCGGTAAACATTCAGGACAGCACCGGACAACGAAACCAGCGAGATGAAAAAAATGTACGGAAAAACAATACGAATCAGATCGGCGGTTAATGCAACTTTACCTGGCGTTTTGGCAAATCCGCCTGCAAGCAAATACACCAGCCATGGCGCAGCCAATACGCCGACCACAGCAACAATCAACAACACCAGCATCAAGAGTGCCGTCGTTTTACGCACCAAATCACGTGTTGCTTCCGGTCCGCGCTGTTTCTGATATTCCGCCAACACCGGCACAAACGCCTGGCTAAACGCGCCTTCGGCAAAAAGGCGACGCAACAGATTCGGCAACCGAAACGCCGCTTCAAATGCATCTACCTGCGCGCCAGCACCAAAAATCGCCGCTTTTAAAATTTCGCGCACCAAGCCGGTAATCCTTGACAACAACGTCATGGCGCTGACCGTGCCCATCGCTTTTAATAAATTCATGCCGCTCCTTCCCGCGCAAGAATAACGCGGAATAGCGTATTCGTGCAGGCGCTGTCCGCGAAAATCTTTGGATCGCCAGAATTCATCGGCTTATGCGCAAGGAATGATTATGGAGCCGATTTGCGTTTGCCACTGATTTCACGTAGAATTGCCGACCTTTCAGGTGGTTTTATTTTGGTCGTTTTTCTGATCGTTTATTCTTTTCAAGCATCTATTTTTTAGGAATACAAAATGGCAAACTCGGCGCAAGCGCGCAAACGTGCACGACAGGCAATCGTAACCCGGGACCGCAATGCGGGTCTTAAATCCACTTTGCGTACCGCAATAAAAAAAGTCAGAAAAGCGATCGCTGCCGGTAATAAAGAAGCAGCATTGAAACAATTTCAGGAATCACAATCCGTCATTGATCGTATCGCCGATAAAAAGGTGGTTCATAAAAACACAATATCACGTACCAAATCGCGTTTATCGCAAGCGATCAAAGTCATGGCCGCGTGATTACTTTTTACTTTGCGCATAAAAAAAGCACCGCTTGTGGTGCTTTTTTTATAAACAGCTCTCCCCGGTATTACAGCGCCGGAATGCGCAAGACTTGCCCCGGATAAATCTTGTCGGGATCACTCAACATCGGTTTGTTCGCTTCAAAAATTCGATTGTATTCGTTGCCCTTTCCTTTGCCGTAATACTTTTCGGCAATTTTCCACAACGTATCGCCTTTTACCACCGTGTGCATTTGTGCTTCAGGTTCGGAATGTTTTACCGTCATGTCGTCGATAACCCTTTCGATCCCTTTGGTGTTGCCGCAACATAAAATAATTTTCTCCCGAGTTTCCTGATCGGCAGCTTCACCGGACACGGTCACCATCCCCTGGGCGGCATCGACCAGAATTTTCAAGTTCTCCGCCTTTAAACCCATCTTGATGATGTAATTGGTGATCGAGGTCACCGCCACCAGATTGGCTGTTTTAATGTCTTCCTCGTTATTGGATGGTGATGCGGGCACGGCCACGGGCGTTGCCTGCGCGTGTTTTCCGCCCAGCAGTTTTTCACCGGCTTCCTTGATGAAATTGAAGATTCCCATATGTTTCTCCCTTTACTTTTGATTTTGGGAGCCTATCTTGCGCCCGAAGATAAAAAGATGCAATCAACGTAAATCCTTTTTCACAAAAGGTTAATTTAATTCACGTGTCGATAAATAATGGTTGCCAAAACCGTATTGGGAACATGCGTGCTTCACGTCGTTTACTCACCACAACCACTTCGGGTCAGCAAAAATCAGCCGGTTGAATTATTAGAATATCCAGATAGTATTTCAACAGAGCTTTTCGTGGGAAAGCGTGTCACGATCACCACCACTTCCAGCCGTTCTTACGAAAGAAAGTAAGCGCGTCTTTAATAAACTGGTACGCGTGTCTCACGGTTTTATGCGGCACACGATACAGCCGGGCTTGCATCATCGGCAGATACGCNNTCAGGCTGAATTGAAGCGTTAAATCATAATCGCCGAAATAAAGAAAGAACGCCGGGTCAAACCCGCTGCTCTGATCGGACGTTGTTCGCCGCGCCAACAAACAGTATGCGGCAAAGCAGGGAACGTCAAAGAAAGTGCGCTGCTCATGAACCTGTTGCTGCATCTGATAGCGCATCAGCCTTTTTTTGAAAAGACGACGTAAAAAATGCGGCGCAAAATTGGCCAAAAAAAGATCAAGCACCGATGGATATTGCAAGCACGGATACAAAAATTCGCCTTTGGTATCATAAAGCGCGCCGCTGATCAAACCGGTATCATCATTGGCCTGCATCCAGCTCACACCTTCGGCCAATGACTCTTTGGCAAGCTCTGTATTAACACCCAATACCAGATGATAATCGGCGCCACTACCGTGGAGCGTCAGGTTATGCGCGGCACCATAACCAATATTGGCATGCCCGTGTAAATAAGAAACCTCAGTCGGTTCACGAAAAAACAACTCGCCCAACTCAACCAGCCGACATACCCTGCTTCTACTCTGGCTGTTGTCGATCAACGCCACATTAACGGAATAAATCACGCCCTCCGAACGCGCAAAGTCAATGGCTTCCGAAAGCGCATAAAGGCAACGCACCAGATTGTCTTCATTAGGTCGATAAGTAACAATGCTGACTTGCAGCGATGAAAAACTCATGGGCAATGATGTAGAAGAATAAGGCGTGTTATTTTACCGCACTAAGACCCAATAAACAGAGCGGTTTAAAGAGCAAACCGCCTATTAATCAAACGTAATATTATTGTTCTGGGTCAGTACCAAGTTGTCACGATGAATCAATTCTGGCTCTTCAAGATGGCCGAGAATTTCACCAATTTTATTCGATGGCTGCCCCAAAATTTTCTGCACGCCATCAGCATGGTAGTTCACCAGCCCGCGCGCGATTTCTTGCCCTTGCTCATTACAGCAGGCAACAACCTCGCCACGATTGAAACTCCCTTCGCTGCGAACAACGCCAATCGCCAGCAAACTTTTACCCTCGCGCACCACCGCGCGCACCGCACCATCATCCAGAAAAAGCTGTCCGGCAACCTGCAAATGATCGGCAATCCATTGTTTGCGCGCCAACAACGGCACCATGCGCGCGACAAGGCGCGTACCTATTTTTTCGTTTGCCGCCAACCGCAGCAGCACATTTTCTTCGCGACCATTGGCAATAATCGTCGAAGCGCCGGATCGCGCTGCCCGTTTGGCGGCAAGTACTTTAGTCAACATGCCGCCTTTACCGATACTGCTGCCCGCACCGCCGGCCATCGCTTCCAGCGCTGCATCCCCTGCCTGCGCCTCATCAAGCAACGTTGCCTGCGCGTCACGACGCGGATCGGCAGTGTAAAGACCGTTCTGATCGGTAAGCAGAATCAGTACGTCCGCTTCCAGCAAATTCGCTACCAGCGCGCCCAGTGTATCGTTATCACCAAACTTGATTTCTTCTGTCGTAACTGTGTCGTTCTCGTTAATGATCGGAACCACATTCCATTTCAGCAGCGTACGCAATGCCGAACGTGCGTTCAAATAGCGATGGCGGTCAGACAGATCTTCGTGAGTCAACAATACCTGCGCGGTTTGCAATCCTTGTTCGCTGAACGATGTTTCATACGCCTGCACCAATCCCATCTGACCGACTGCCGCGGCCGCTTGCAATTCTTGCATCTCTTTGGGACGCTCCGCCCAACCCAATCGCTTGATTCCTTCAGCAATCGAACCGGATGACACCAAAATAATTTCTTTCCCCGCCTTTTTCAGCGCCGCCATCTGCTCCGCCCAACCGGTAATCGCCGCCCGATCCAAGCCGCGCCCATTGTTTGTGACTAAACTGGAACCGACTTTAACAATGATGCGCTTGGCTTGTGCCATCGAAAATTGACTCATTCCGTTTCCTTGAGCATAGGCGCGTCAATCGGCATGGGCATCAATAAATCCGGCATCGTTTTTTCTTTGCCACTATCTTCCGGCATATGCTCTTCAAGCCAACGAGCGATTTCCAATATTAATCTTTGACAACCATCTCCGGTAAGCGCGCTCACCGCAAATACCGGGCCGCGCCAATCGAACGCTTTAATAAATGCGTCAATTTTTTCCTGGCGCGCATCTTCGTCAAACATGTCGATTTTATTCAACACCAGCCAGCGCGGTTTATCGTGCAACGCTTCATCGTAACGCGCCAGCTCGCGTACAATGGCATGCGCTTCTTCGACAGGATGGATTTCAGGGTCGAACGGCGCCAAGTCAACAACATGCAAAAGCAGGCGTGTTCGCTGCAAATGTCGCAAAAAACGATGTCCCAACCCGGCACCGTCTGCCGCGCCTTCGATCAGCCCAGGAATATCCGCCATCACAAAACTGCGGTTCACGTCCACACGCACAACGCCAAGCGACGGCGCCAGCGTCGTGAATGGATAGTCGGCGACTTTCGGTTGTGCCGCCGACACAGCGCGAATCAACGTCGATTTTCCCGCATTCGGCATCCCGAATAAACCAACGTCAGCCAATACCTTCAGCTCAAGATGCAGACGACGCGTCTCGCCTTTTTCGCCCGGTTGAAACTGGCGCGGCGCACGGTTGGTACTCGACTTGTAATGAAGATTGCCCCAACCGCCCCGTCCGCCACGAGCCACCAATGCCTGCGCACCATCATGCGTTAAATCCGCCAACGCCTCTCCGGTTTCGGCGTCACTGGCGACGGTTCCAACCGGAACACGCAATATTTTATCGCCGCCGCCACGGCCATATTGATCACGCCCACGGCCGTTTTCACCTCGTTGCGCACGAAAAATCCGCAGAAAACGATAATCGACCAGCGTGTTGATATTACGGTCAGCCTCCAAAAGAATGCTGCCACCGCGGCCACCGTCACCGCCATCAGGCCCGCCGCGAGGAATAAATTTTTCACGACGAAACGATGCCGCACCATTGCCGCCATCTCCAGCGTAAACCTCGATATAAGCTTCATCAACAAATTTCATTTTTTGGTTTTTTTCGAATAAAGCGAATAAAGTTCGCTGACATCGCCATAACGATGGCGGGATTCAAGGAGCTGATAACCGATAAATTCCGGTTCATCGCCCGGTGCAATATCATCGTGCTGCACCAAAAGAAATGAGCAAATATCCGGCGCATTATCGTCTTTGCGCGTTTGCGCGTGCGCATAATAATAAAACAAGGCACGCTGTGCATCGCCGACCCCACGGCTGGCTACGCAACCTTGCGTTGCATACGGCAGCAACATGTCGGCAACTACTTTATAACTGCGTCGTGAATCAAGATACGGCATCCAGATGGTAGATACCAGCCCCCAAATCAGCATCATGCCCGCTGCCCAGTTCAGTATCGCACGCCGGCTCGATTGCCGTGCCGGACGCACCAATATGATCCACAAAATCGTCAAGAATAACGATACCGATGCGCCGCGTAAACGAAACGATGGCTGATAGCCGGCATCGGCATCGCGAAAAATCTCGGCTGCATATGAACCCAGCCCATTAACGTAGGCATCCCACCAGAAGAACCACAGCGCCAGTGTTACCAATCCAACCGTCAATATTCCAAACCAGTCCAATCCCGCCGAACCGCTGCGCGGCAAGCTGTCCACTTCTTCTGCCGCCAACAACGCAAATGGTACCAACAGGATTAAGCTGTCGATGGTGCGAATTTCCGGAGACAGTAAAAAATAACCAAGCAATACCAAAGTCATTACTCCCGGTAAAACGACGCCCGGCGTTTGCAGTCCTCCATGAAAACCGCGCGCCCGCACCCACAGCAACCAAGCAACCAAAGGCCAAGCCGGCCACGTCAGCCACAACAAGTTACGCGCCAGCCAACTTGCGTTATCGACAATTGAAATTTTATATGGGTGCCATAACGCAAGGAAATTATTGACTTCATACCATTGAGAAAAAATCTCCGGCGAACGCTGATACAGCAATGCCGGCCATGCTGTACAGGCAATTGCCGCCAACACCAGCGCCAAAATCATCGCAAAAGCAAAAGACGTGTTGCGCCAACGAACATGCGCAAGGGGCAGAATCAATGCCGCCAGCACCAACACGATCAGTACATTGAAATTGTACGAAAACACCCCAACCGATAATGCCGTTCCGAATAAAATACCGCCCGCCCCCGGTAAACGCGACATTAAAGCTAACGCATACGACGCCATCGCCACAGCCACCATCACGCCGATTTGCGGAGAAAGCATGTGCGCACGATCGAACATGCCAACACAACCTATTAATACCAGCATCGGTAACCAGCAGCGCGTTTTCCCGCCCAGCTCGCGTCCGGTCAGCGCTGTAAACATCAGCGTCAACAGCAACAAAATGCCCGCCGCAAGACGCGCCGCATCGTGCGCCGGCAACCACGGTGAAAACGCCTTTAATGTTAATGCCGCAAGCTGCGGCACCAGCGGACCATATTCAAAATTCGGCTCGCCAATAAGACGCGGCACCAGATAATCCTGCTGCTCGACCATCTCCCACGCGGCGACAATGGTACGCGCGTCCTCGACTTTCCACGGCCCATGACCGACCAACCCCAGTGCAATCCACAGCAAACAGAAAAGAATCAAACCGCCTTGCTTCCACAGCCGCCATGGCCCGGACGGCGAATCGCTTATTTCCCGCATATCTCGGAAAAATGCTGGATAAGAAGATTGAGACGGCAGCGGCATGAAAACGTGTCAGTGTCAACAGTGGTCACTATCTTACACTGTTGTGTGCTTTCTATGGTGCAAGGTTATTTATATGTACGGGAAAAGAAAAAGGCAGCCTATGCTGCCCTTTTCTCATACTGCATAACCATCAGTTCTCTATCGTTGCGCTGCTGCCACGTTTGCCATAACGCTGGCGGAATTTCTCAACACGCCCGGCGGTATCAACGATTTTCTGTTTCCCGGTATAAAACGGATGGCAAACAGAACACACCTCAATATGCAACGGGCGCCCCGATGTCGACCGCGTGGTAAACGTGTTGCCGCAACTACAGGTAACTTCAATCTCGCTATATTTAGGATGAATATTCTCTTTCATCTTGACTCCTTTTCCGCAGAGGCCTTGCCCTGCCATTTGGCGTCTTTTTTGACGCCGCCCTTCACCTTCAAAAACAAAACGCTGAAAAGCCGGATATTATCCGGCAAAATGATGGCAAAAACAAGCCTATCTAGATGTCGTTACCCGGCGCGGCGCATGGAATCAAAAAAATCGGCGTTATTCTTGCTGTTGCGCACTTTATCGATCAAAAACTCTGTCGCGTCCAGATCATCCATTGGGTGCAGCACTTTACGCAAAATCCATGTTTTCTGGAGCACATCCGGGCCAAGCAATAATTCTTCACGGCGCGTTCCCGAACGATTGACATTGATCGCAGGATAAATTCGTTTTTCCGCTATCCGTCGCTCAAGGTGAATTTCCATATTGCCGGTGCCCTTGAACTCTTCGTAAATCACATCATCCATCCGGCTGCCGGTATCAATCAGCGCCGTGGCAATAATGGTCAGCGATCCGCCTTCTTCAACATTGCGCGCTGCGCCAAAAAAACGTTTAGGGCGATGCAACGCATGGGCGTCGACACCTCCGGTCAATACCTTACCGGAAGTCGGTACCACCGTGTTATAAGCTCGCGCCAAGCGCGTAATTGAATCAAGCAAAATTACTACGTCCCGTTTATGTTCCACCAGCCGCTTGGCTTTTTCGATGACCATCTCCGCGACCTGTACGTGGCGCGCGGCCGGTTCGTCAAACGTAGAGGCAACAACTTCTCCGCGCACAGTACGCGTCATATCGGTCACTTCCTCCGGACGCTCATCAATTAACAAAACAATCAAGGTAACTTCCGGGTGGTTGGCGGCTATCGAGTGCGCTATGTGCTGCAACATCACCGTTTTTCCGGATTTCGGCGAAGCCACCAAAAGACCGCGCTGGCCTTTGCCGATCGGCGCGATAATATCGATCATCCGTCCGGTAATATTTTCCTCCGCCTTAATGTCACGCTCCAAAACAAGCTGCTTGTCCGGAAACAATGGCGTCAAGTTTTCGAACAGAATTTTATTCTTTGCCGTTTCCGGTGCTTCGCCGTTGATTCTGTCTACTTTGACCAGAGCAAAATAACGTTCGCCGTCCTTCGGCGTACGGATTTCGCCCTCGACCGTATCGCCCGTGTGCAAATTAAAACGGCGGATTTGCGACGGCGAAATATAGAGATCGTCAGTGCCCGCAAGATAAGAGGCTTCCGGCGAACGTAAAAAACCAAAACCGTCCGGCAACACTTCGAGTACGCCGTCTCCGTAAATACTTTCGCCACGTTTGGCATGGGTTTTCAGTAAAGTAAAAATGAGGTCATGCTTGCGCAGACGGTTGGCCCCCTCAATTCCCATGGAATTGGCCATCTCGACCAGTTCGGTCACATGTTGACTTTTAAGATCAGAAAGACGCATAACAAATTACAGCAGAATGATTAGGCTTGAAATAGCCGGAAAAAGCACGAACCGTGCTCAGGATTTCAACAGGATCAACAGGAAACCGTGGCATGCAAACCCGGCGCTGTTCAAGATGTCTCCCGTAAGAAACTTGGAACGTCCCGGCAGCCGCATATTGTTATATCACCATTCTGCCGCTGCCAGCCGGAACGTTAACGGTTCTATAGATAGCTGTCAAGAAAAGTTTTTAATTGCCCTTTGCTGGCGCTGCCTATTTTTTGCGCCTTGACTTCACCGTTTTTGAAAATCATCAATGTTGGCATGGCTCGAATTGCATATTTTTTCGCGGTTTCGGGGTTGGCATCCACGTCGATTTTGACAATGACACAACGCCCGTCATACTCGGCGGACAAGTCATTTAGGATAGGCGTCAACATTTTACACGGCCCGCACCATTGGGCCGAAAAATCCACAAGCACCGGCAGCGGCGATGCCACCACCTGTTGCTCAAAATTACTATCAGAAACTTCTTTCATAATGATTCCCCATTTTAAAACGATCGCAATCCAAACGATTGCGGAGATCTATATTTGTTAGAATACGCTATCTTTAATTTTATTTCCGATCATGACATACGTCGTTACTGAAAGTTGTATCCGTTGCAAATTTACCGATTGCGTGGACGTTTGTCCAGTGGACGCTTTTCGTGAAGGCCCTAATTTTCTCGTAATCGATCCGAACGAGTGCATTGACTGCACGCTATGTGTGTCCGAATGCCCGGTTGAAGCAATTTATGCAGAAGACGATCTGCCTGCCAACCAAAAACCGTTTATCGCGCTCAATGCCGAGCTTGCTCAACAATGGCCGACGATTATCGAACGCAAAGCGCCTTTGCCCGATGCCGAAGAATGGCGCCCTGTAAAAGAAAAGAAACAGTATCTGGAACGATAAACGTGCAAAAAGTTTGGTATACGCCATATCTGACTTATTGCCCGCTTTCTATACCCTTCTGTCTTTATAGAAAAGAGTCTGCTCGAATAACGCAACGGCGTTATTTATGAAAAAACTTTATCAGGCAGAAAACGGTCTGGACGCTAAGCTGGTCAGCGATTTGCTTACCCGGTTCGGTATTGAAAATGAAATTCGCGGCCAACATCTACAAGGCGGTATCGGTATACTGCCTGTCAGCGAATTTGTGCATGTATACGTTAACGAAAAAAATTTTAACGAAGCGCGCAAATTGACGGCTGCGTGGGAAATACACCAGTCATTGCCAGACCCTGAAGAAAACTATGCGGCAAAAACGTCGCCGCCTCAAAATGACTGGGGAAATTTCATTATTGGTTTTATCGCTGCCGTAATTTGCATTGCTTTAATTGCATATGTCGGCTCGCCCTGAAAACAATACCATTACCTAGCAAGAAGTCATCATAAAGCAAACCTAACACAATCGCCTTTTCTTCAGCTTTATTTCTCGGAAAATTGCGCGAAGACCTCCGCTTCGGTCATGTTATGTGTTTTTTCCGCAAACGTGTAATACGCCGGTTTCTTATCGATAAAAATCTGTCCGGCAAAATGCACCGCGTTAAGATCATCGAAAAGGCCGACCGGAACAAAATATTGGCTTTCATCGCGCATCCGGTAAAAAAGATGCGTGCCGCAGATTTTGCAGAATCCGCGCTGCGCCCATTCGGAAGAATCGTAAACCTGAATATTTTCTTCTCCGTCAAAATACGGCTTTCCTTGACTGGCGACAGACAAAAACGGGCCGCCGCCCCATGTGCGACACATCCCGCAATGACAAGCGTGCATCTCATCGTTTACGCGGTTGACGATTGCCCGCACCGCGCCGCACAGACATTTTCCGTGAGCCGTGTTTTTACTCATGGCATCACCTCAGTGGTTGCAAACGTGATCGACCGTGGCAATAAATCCGTTTCCATGGTCAACGATTTTTCCGCGTCCTTCAAGAAAATCGATTAATTCTTCAATATCCATTCCGCTGGCGGAGCAAGTATGAAAACGGGCATCGCCGCCAAATTTTTCCTGAATAGCCGCAATCAACTCCTGGCGCGGCCAAGCGCGTTGAGAATCAATGATCATGTGCATCACTTCATGACCGTGGATAGAGTCTGTCATATACGTTTCCTTTTGATATTCATCATAAAAATTGCCATTATGGGTCGGCCTTGTCTTTCATGGTGTCGATCAACGCCGCTTGCACGTTCGCGTGCAGCTTTAAAAAGCGATCTCGCAACAACCAACCAAAAAACGCCACCGACGCCAGCATTAACAACAACTGCTCAATCGTCGGCAACAGCGTGGAGCTTAAACCAATGACAAGCAACAAAAAAGCGACAATCGTAATCAGTGGAATCAATTCGGACATCAGCTTGCGCACCGTTTCGGTGTAACGTCCGGCAAACATGGGCGATACGCTCGATTCGGCAAGAATCATGCTGAGCGCTTTAAGCTTCCCGTAAGCGGCAATCAGACACGGCAACGAAAACATCATGGCGATAAACCAGGCCAGCATACCGCCCCAACGTCGAGCAATACCCCAGTCTTCAAGTTTATCGACAAAGTTCGACAGGAAAACATTACCGATCAGGAAAATGGCTGTAACCAGCGCCAGATTGATGAATACCTGGATGACAATGCGCCGAATGATGCGCGCACGCAACGCATTGTCTCCCTGTGGCTGAATATTTTGCAGCCACATCGTATAAAGCTGGCCGATATAAACCATCTGTGTCGGCATGATGTGTCCCAATTTGCGCGTCAACGGCCCCGCCCACTGAATGAGATACGGCGTCAAAAGCGAGGTAACCGCTGCAACCGCCACAGCAATCGGGTAAAGAAAATCGCTGGTTACTTTAAGTGTTTGTCCGAGCGCCGCAATAATGAATGAAAACTCACCGATTTGCGACAACCCCATGCCAACACGCATCGAAGTGCGCGTGCCGTGTCCGGCGATGAACGTCGCCGTCCCGCAGGCGAACAGCTTGCCTACTACGACAACCACCGTAATCAACACGATAGGCCCCGTGTACTCAAGTAAAATTTTCGGGTCAAACAGTAAACCGATTGCGACAAAAAAAACAGCACTGAACATATCACGGATCGGTTCAATGATGCGTTCGATGATATTGATCTGGCGCGACTCGGCAATAATGGCGCCGATCACGAACGCGCCGAGTGCCATACTGTAATCAAGCTTGATGACCAAAAGGCAAAAACCAAAACATAATCCCAGCACTGTGATCAGCAACATTTCGTTGCTCTTATAACGTGCGACGAAAGCAAGCAGACGCGGCACCACCAGAATCCCGATAATCAGTGCCACAAGCATGAACAGCGACAGCTTACCGAGCGTGGAAAATATTGCTTTTGTATGCACCTCGCCGGTGATCGAAATCGCCGACAGCAAGGCAATCATCCCGATTGCGAGAATATCCTCAATGATAAGAATGCCGAAAATCAATTCCGCAAAATGCTCGCGTTTCATTCCCAAATCGTCAAGCACCTTAATGATGATCGTCGTGGACGATACAGACAACATTGCACCGAGGAAGATCGCGTTCATCGTGCCCCATTCGAAATACATCCCGATTTGGTAGCCCGCCCACATCATCACGGCAATCTCGGCGATCGCGCCAAGCAGCGCGGTCGGCCCGACATTCATCAGTTTTTTCAAACTAAACTCAAGCCCCAGCGTAAAAAGCAGAAAAATGATGCCCAAGTCGGCAAGGATATTAATGGTATGTTCGTCGTTGATCAGTTGGAACGGCGGTGTATGCGGCCCGATAATCACGCCCGCGAGAATATAGCCGAGCACCACGGGTTGTTTGAACCGATGAAACAGCAGCGTCATCACCGCTGCAATGAGCATGACAATAGCAAGATCCTGAATAAATCCGGCAGCGTGCATCGAAGTTCTTGATTAAAATAAAATAATGGTGCTTATTGATAAACAAAAGAAGAAAACACGCCAAGATTATATCGGCAAATTCTTTCGCTGTTTTTGAAAATCCGTATAATAAAAATATGCGCCGATTTGATCCAGCTTGCGGGCGCTTTATAAATTCGGCTAAACGGCGCTTTTTTTCTCCGCCCGGCAAGCCAAAGCTGATTTCCGATTTGTGAACTTTTGCCATGGAGAAGCACGTTGAACACTCAAACAGAAATCCGCGCCACCCAATCCGTCGGGGTCGTCGAACCTGAGCGTGCCGTCTTTTCCGAAGCGCTGCCGCTCGCCAGCGGCGCAACACTGGACAGCTTCGAGTTGGCATACGAAACCTATGGCGCACTCAACAGCGATCGGTCCAACGCCGTACTGATCTGCCATGCGCTCAACGCATCGCATCATGTCGCCGGTTATTACGCCGACGCCCCCGGCAACATCGGCTGGTGGGACAACATGATCGGCCCTGGTAAACCGCTCGATACCCGTCGCTTTTTCGTCGTCAGCGTCAATAACCTCGGCAGCTGCTTCGGCTCCAGCGGCCCGGTATCCGTCAACCCGAAAACAGGGCGCCCCTGGGGCGCAGATTTCCCGCTGGTCACCGTTGAGGACTGGGTCGATGCCCAAGCACGTCTTGCCGATTTTCTTGGCATCCGCCAATGGATCGCTGTCATGGGTGGGTCGCTCGGCGGCATGCAAGCCTTATGCTGGTCAATCCGTTACCCGGATCGGGTGCGCAACGCGCTGGTGATCGCCTCAACATCAAAATTGTCGGCGGAAAATATCGCGTTTAACGAAGTAGCGCGGCAAGCCATTCTCACCGACCCCGATTTCTTTGACGGCCATTATGCACAAAAGAATTCCAAGCCGGCACGCGGCTTACGCATTGCCCGCATGCTTGGCCATATTACCTATCTGTCCGATGAGCAAATGGAGAAGAAATTCGGCCGCCAGTTACGCGAAGGGCTGAAGTTTTCATTCGCGCCAGAATTCCAGATCGAGTCGTACCTGCGCCACCAAGGCGAAAAATTTACCGGTTATTTTGACGCCAATACTTATTTACGCATTACCAAAGCGCTTGATTATTTCGATCCCGCCGCGCCCTTCGATGGCAATCTGGCTCGGGCACTGACACCTGCTTTATGTANNTATGTCGTTTTCTGGTAATTTCGTTTACGACCGACTGGCGTTTTTCTCCGGAGCATTCCCGCGAAATTGTGCGGGCGCTGATTGAAAACGGCCGCGCGGTATCGTATGCGGAAATCAACGCGCCGCATGGGCACGATGCTTTTTTACTCGACGACCCGGAGTACCACGAGGTAGTACGCCGTTACTATGACCATATTTTTGTCCGGGATATTACCGAAGAGCAAACATCATGACTTCTCCTGAATATACCGCCCATACCCCCGAAACGCCCCGCAAGGATTTTTCGCTGATCGCACAATGGATCCACGACGGCGCGCGCGTACTTGATCTTGGCTGCGGTGATGGCGGCCTTCTCGATTACCTCAAACAAAAACGCAATATCCGCGGTTACGGCGTCGAAATTTCTATCGACGGCGTCAAGGCCTGTATCGCTCGCGGCGTCAACGTATTGCAACGCGATCTCGAAGGTGGGCTGGCTGATTTTGCCGATGCCCAATTCGATTATGTGATTTTGTCGCAAACCCTACAGGCAATGCATCACCTCGACGCTTTGGTAAAAAGCATGTTGCGTGTCGGTCGCGAAATCATCGTGACCTTTCCCAATTTCGGTTACTGGCCGCATCGTTGGCAAATCATGTGCGGCGGACGCATGCCCGTTTCCAAATCGCTTCCTTACGAATGGCACAACACGCCCAATATCCATTTATGCACCGTCAAAGATTTTGACCGCTTTCTCGCCGAGCGCCATTGCGAAGTCATGGCGCGCATGGTCATTGCGCATGGGCGATCCATTCGTTTCTTACCCAACGTTTTCGGGCAACTTGCTCTTTATCGTTTTCGTTATCGGGATCAACGGTGAATCTAAACGAAACCGCCGTTTGAAATCACTTCCCGCGCATGAAAGTTTTATCGAATTCGGCAAGCGTGATCTGATGCCAAGTCGGCCGCCCGTGGTTACACTGGCCGCCGCGTTCGGTCTTTTCCATATCACGCAACAATGCATTCATTTCCGGAATCGTCAACAATCGATGTGCGCGCACCGCGCCATGGCATGCCATCGTCGCCAGCAACGCATTACGGTGGGCTTCGATGAGCTGCGTCACCTGCCAATCATGCAGATCGCGCAGCACCGCCCGTGTTAACGTCTCGGCATCGGCGTCGCGCAGTAATGCCGGTAAACAGCGGACGGCAAGTGTTGACGGCCCGACGGGGTTGACCGAGAAACCCAACGCACTCAATGTTTCGGTGTGCGTTTCGGCGGTTGCCATTTCCAGCGCATCCGCGGCAAACGTCACCGGGATCAACAACGGCTGTGCCGGCAACAACTTCGCTACGAACGCGCTTTTTAAACGCTCATAAACAATGCGTTCGTGCGCGGCATGCATATCCACAATGACCAGACCGGATTGATTTTGCGCCAAAATATAAATGCCGTGCAATTGCGCGATGGCAAAACCCAGCGGCGGCGTATCGTTTTGCGCTTCAGGCAACGCATTACTTTTTTCTTCATTTCGCAAAGCAATTATTGCTTCGCCGCGCTCGGCCGCCGCAAACATTTTTTCATAAAAAACCGCGGCATCACCATCGCGTAGCGGTAATGAAAAAGCCCGTTGTGTTGGCTGATACATCGCTTTTTGCGTATTGGGCTTACTCACGGACATGCTCGGTGTTATTGCCGTAAACTCCGTGGTTGTTCGCGAATGGGTGTTTTTCAGATCGCTACCCACCGGCAGCGCCAACGCCTGCATCGTTGCATGGCGGACAAAGCGATAAACCGCCTGGCTGTCGCGAAACCGCACCTCTGCCTTCTGCGGATGAACGTTAACATCAACGCGTTGCGGTGCAATGGTCAGCCACAACGCAAATGACGGCTGATGCGCGCCGTGCAACACATCGCGAAACGCTTCGCGAATCGCATGCAGCAACATACGATCACGGACAAACCTGCCGTTAACAAAGAAATAATGAATCTCTTTGAGCGGCGCGGCGCCCGTTGAGGGCGCCATCACACAACCGTGCAGTTGAACATCGGCAGCGTCGGCGTCGATGAAGCGGGCGCGCGCCATATATGCGCCGCCCAGAACCTGGGTCATCCGCTGCTGTCGGTCAGCAACTGCCGGCCAGCGATGCACATCGCGTTTATTGTGACGCAAAAAAAACGCTGCGTGCGGATAGGCCAGGGCAATGCGGCGAAACATTTCTTCGCAATGCGCCCATTCGGTATTGTCGGAGCGCAAAAATTTGCGCCGTGCCGGCGTATTGAAATACAGATCGTCAATCGTGATCGTCGTGCCGATATCGAGCGCGGCAGGGGCCTCCGCGCCGACTGTGCCGCCCTCCACATCAAGACGCCACGCATGTTCGCTGTCTTGTGCGCGCGATATCAGAGAAAAACGGGAAACCGCGGCAATGGATGCCAACGCTTCGCCGCGAAAACCGAATGTCGCTATCGCGTCAAGATCGGGAAGCGCCGTGATTTTGGATGTGGCATGACGGGCAACGGCAAACGCCAGCTCATCACGAGGGATACCCGCGCCATTATCCGAAACCTTAATCCGTTTGCCGCCGCCGTTGAGCAACTCAACGTCGATCCGCGTCGCACCGGCATCGAGGCTGTTTTCCAGCAGCTCCTTCAGTGCCGACGCCGGACGCTCAATCACCTCACCGGCGGCGATCTGGTTGATCAGGTGATCGGTTAGCGGTCGTATCGCCATTGCCGATCAACCTTGATAATCGCCCCAATGCTCAATGCGGGCATACGCGGAGTGATTGTGGATTGATTCGAAGTTCTCCGCCTCAACGGCAAAACCCGCGATATTCATGTCGGCGATCAGCCGTTGCGCGATTGACCGCACCAAATCTTCAACAAAACGAGGATGGTTGTAAGCGTATTCGGTGACATATTTTTCATCGACACGTTTCAAAATTGCAAAAAGCTCGCTGGACGCCTCCTCTTCGCCGACCCGCACCAGATCGGCAATAAAAACCGGCTCCTTGGGGATGACGGATACGGACACCATTGAGCGCTGATTATGCGCACCGTAATCCGAAATGCTTTTGGAACACGGGCATAATGACGTGACCGGTATATCGACCGTCACCTTTTCACGATACACGCCCTCCTTCTGCTCGGCGCGTAACCGCACCTGGTAATCCATTGTGGTTTCAATGCGCGATATCGGCGCGGCCTTGCGCACAAAAAACGCGAAAGATAAATCAATCCGACCACCCGGCGCTTCCAGACGGCCAAGCAGGCGCGTCATCCATGGCGAAAGTCCGCCGACGCATAACGGCTTTTGCGGCGTTTCCACGCTCATTTCTTCGAAAAGCGCCACCAACCGTGACATGTGTGTGCCTTTCTGGTCGGCGGGTAAAATCACGTTGGCCGCACATATTGCGATGGTCGGTTGCACACCGAATTTATCTTCAAAATAAATGGGGTAACGCAAACGTTTGACGCCAACGCGATCAATCGGCAACCGCCGCAAATCGCGCTCGGCCTGAACGTCGGGAATCGCGGAAAAATCCTTGGGACTGTTTTTTTGCGGTCGATCCATGATGCTCCAAATAAAATCGGCATTTTTACCGATTATTCAATTGCAGACGGTAATTATGGCGCAGCTCTGCGATTTATCCGTAACGCGCTCGAACCTGACGAACCATTCCTTCGACATCAAGCCCGCATTGCGCCAGCAAAATCTCCGGCGCACCATGAGGAATAAATGAGTCCGGAAGCCCCAAATGCAAGAGCGGTTTAACGATGTTGGCAGCGACAAGGTGCTCGGCAACAGCCGCGCCCGCACCGCCCGCGATCACATTTTCCTCGATCGTCACCAGCGCCCGGTGTGCCTGCGCAATTTCTTCGATGATTTCGGTATCCAACGGCTTGACAAAGCGCATGTTGATTACGGTCGCATCGAACTGTTCCGCCGCAACCAACGCGTTTGCGAGCAACGTACCGAACACGAAAAATGCGATATTCCCATTGCCTTTTCTGCGTATTTCGGCGCGCCCGACAGGCAATGTTTTTTGTATATCCGGTAACGGCGCTCCCGGGCCTGCGCCACGCGGATAACGAACTGCCGTCGGCGTATCCATTCGATAAGCGGTACTGAGCATCGCGTAACATTCCGCTTCATCGGCGGGCGTCATGATGGTCAGGTTGGGTAGGCAACTCATAAATGAAAGATCAAATGCGCCGATATGCGTCGGCCCATCCGCCCCGACGATTCCGGCACGGTCGATCGCGAGCATCACCGGTAAATTTTGCAGCAACACATCGTGAATCAGCTGGTCGTACGCGCGCTGCAAAAACGTAGAATAAATCGCGACCACCGGCTTGACCCCATCGCACGCCATCCCAGCGGCAAAAGTGACGGCATGCTGCTCGGCAATGCCGACATCGAAAAAACGTTCCGGGTATTGTTCGGCAAAAACCGTCATGCCCGAACCTTCGCACATCGCGGGCGTGATCGCGACCAACCGTTCATCCTGTTGGGCCATGGCGCATAACCAGCGCCCGAATACTTCGCTGTACGTTAAGCGAGTACCATTATCATCGGCAACGCCGATGGTCGGATCGAATTTACCGACGCCGTGATAGCGCACCGGATCGTTTTCGGCAAGCGAATAACCTTTTCCTTTTCGCGTAATCACATGCAAAAGATACGGCCCCTTCATACCGCGCATGTTTTGCAGTGTTTTGCTCAATTCCGTCACGTCGTGGCCATCGACAGGACCGACATAGAAAAAACCCAATTCCTCAAAAAGCGTGCCGGGCATCAGCATGCCTTTGGTGTGCTCTTCCATCAAACGGGCAAAGCGTTTCATCGGCGGAATCTTGGCGAGAAATTCCTTGCCGCTGTCACGCACCGTGTTGTAGAGCGGACTCGTCATGATCCGCGTCAGATATTGATGAAACGCGCCGACCGGCTTGGAAATCGACATTTCGTTGTCGTTCAAAATAACCAGAAGATTCGCGTCCATCGCTCCGGCGTTATTCAATGCCTCAAACGCCATTCCGGCAGACATTGCGCCGTCACCAATTACGGCAACCACACGCCGATCCTGACGGCGCATCTGCGCCGCCACCGCCATGCCCAGCCCGGCGGAAATTGATGTCGAAGAATGTGCGGTGCCAAAAGCATCATATACGCTTTCCGCGCGTGACGGAAAACCGGAAAGCCCTTCATGCCGGCGCAACGTATGCAGACGTTCGCGCCGCCCGGTCAACGCTTTGTGCGCATACGTTTGATGGCCTACGTCCCAGATAATGCGGTCATCCGGCGTATGAAATGCGTAATGAAGCGCGACGGTCAATTCAATCACGCCAAGATTTGACGATAAATGCCCGCCTGTCTGCGCCACCGTATCCAAAACCACTTGACGCAATTCGTCGCATATCTTCGGTAGTGCTTCGCGCGGCAGTGCGCGCAATTCTGTCGGCGTCATGATTTGTTCGAGACAATATTCCGGTGACGCGTGTGTTACGGTTTCGGCCCCCGCTGTTTTGCGATCAGAATAAGCGCCGGAACCTGTCATCAGCAACTCCGCATCACCATCCGCCGCGCCACACCGTCAAGCAGCCGGCCGCGTGCGCCAAAAACCGTTAACGCGCCATGCGCTTCCTCATAAAGCGTGTGCATCCGCTTTTTTGCGGCATCGAGGCCAAGCAACGATACATAAGTCACTTTATTCTGACGGGCGTCTTTGCCGGCTGTTTTGCCCAACGTTTCGCAAGC
>DBDN01000063.1:0-32454 GCA_002293615.1 Betaproteobacteria bacterium UBA931
ACGGCTTGGTCACCACGCCAATGGTCAAAATATCGAGCTCTTGCGCGATTTCTGCCACAACGGGAGCCGCACCGGTACCGGTGCCGCCGCCCATGCCGGCTGTCACAAACAACATATCCGCGCCGCGGATCATGTCGGACAAGCGATCACGATCGGCCATCGCGGCATTGCGGCCAACATCCGGCCGCGCGCCCGCGCCCAGTCCACGAGTCAATGTGGAGCCAAGCTGAATCTGTAGCGGCGCGCTGGATCGCTTCAGCGCCTGGGCATCGGTGTTGGCGCAAATGAATTCGACACCGGCCAATCCGCGCGCGATCATATGCTCCAGTGCATTACCGCCGCAACCGCCCACCCCGATGACTTTGATAATTGCCCCGTCAACGGTTTGCTCAATCAACTCAAAACTTGCGTTCATACCGATCTCCTGTCTGGTGTTATTTTTTATATTTTGTGTGTCGCCCTGCCAATGATAGGGAAATTCAAACTGTTCTTCGTTCATCGCGTTTCTCCATCGGAGTGTATTGTAATACTTAAAAGTTGGTTTTGAACCATTGTTTGACTCTTTGTATGCTTCCCAATAAACCGTGTGTCTGATTTCGCGCAGCTTGCTGTCGCAGCCAATGATCGCGCCCTTGATATAAAAGCCCCATTGCCGACGCATACAGCGGCGCATTCACGACCTCATAAAGCGGCCCCTCATATACGGTTTTGCCGATACGCACCGGCAAATGGAAAACTTCTTCGCCGAGCTCCTCCATACCTGTCAATTGCGCAGCACCTCCGGTCAGTACGATCCCCGAAGAAATCCGGTCGATATAGCCGGAGCGTTCCAGCTCATCTTTAACGAAACCGTAGAGTTCTTCAACACGCGGCTCAATCACGCCCGCAAGCGTATGGCGCGACAGTTTTCTCGGCGCTTTCCCGGAAACACTGGGAACCTCGACAAAATCGTTCTGATTGGCAAGCTGCTGCAAAGCGCAACCGTGCAACACCTTCAAATCTTCCGCTTCCCTAGTCGGCGTGCGCAGCGTCATCGCAATATCGCTGGTCACATGATCGCCTGCGATTCCGATCACCGCCGTATGGCGAATGGCGCCGCCGGCGAATACCGCGATATCGGTTGTGCCGCCGCCGATATCCACCAGGCACACGCCCAGCTCTTTTTCATCATCGTTCAGCACCGCCCGCGCCGCTGCCAGCGGCTGCAAAAATATCTCGTTTACCTCCAGGCCGCTGCGACGCACACATTTGACGACATTTTCTACGGCGGAAATCGCGCCGGTCACCACATGAACATCCACCTCAAGCCGCATGCCGCTCATACCCAGCGGATCGTGCACATCGCCCTGGTCGTCGACCCGAAACTCCTGCGGCAAAATATCGATGATCTGATGGTCGTTGGTGATCGATACCGCGCGCGCCGTTTCCATCACCCGGTCAATATCTTCCTGGGAAACTTCATTTTTCTCCTTGATCGGCACCATACCGCGCGAGTTCAAGCTACGGATGTGCGTCCCGGAAATACCGGTATAAACGTTGTCGATGTGGCAATCGGCCATGATTTCCGCTTCTTTGACGACACTGTGAATCGACGAAACGGTCGCCTCAATATTAACCACCGCGCCCCTTTTCAGGCCGCGCGATGGCTGCATGCCATAACCGATCACCTGTAATTCATGATCAGGCATCAGTTCGGCGACGATCGCCATCGTTTTGGATGTGCCTATATCCAAGCCAACGATCAAATTTTGCTGTTCTTTTGCCATACCGTTCCTTTTCACCCAGGTTCACCCCGATGTTGCTCGCTCTTTTTCGTTCAGGCGTACGGCAAGGCCGTTTCGATAACGAAGGTCTATATAGTCGATATAGACTCCCGCTTGCGCCATAGCGCCAACCGTTTTGCGATATACCGAAGCAAAACGCGCCAACCGTTCGTTGATATCCTCTTTACCCAGTTCAATCCATTGTGCGCCATATTCGCCGGATATTTCAATATGCCAACTGTTGCGCGGCGACCGATGAGCGCCGTGCAAATCAACGTTGATCGACGCCAACAAGCTGTGCCAACGTTCAAAATAATCCACCACCGCTTTCGCCTCCGCGTCTGCACCGCTTAACCTGGGCAACTCGCCATCATAAGGCGCAGCAAAAACTTCGCCTCTCCTCGATACCAGTGCCGTTTCATTCCAGGATGCGAAAGGCTCAAACTCCTCGATGGTGATCATCAACATATCTGGCCATTGCCGATGCAAACTCGCCGTGCGCACCCAAGGCACTTGTTGTAACGCCCGTTGCGCATGATCAAGATCCATTGTAAAAAAAGTTCCTTTTAATTCACGACGAACCACGGCGCCGATATGCGCCGGGTCGGCGCGCCGGACATTATGTACTTCCACGCTGCGAAAAAGAAAGAACGGNNGGTTGCTGTACCAGCCACTTTCCCGCCGCCCAAAGCAATGCCGCCGCCGACACGCCGATCAGTGTCAGCGAAATTGCGTTCATTGCTCTTGGGTCATGCCACATAAGCGCCTTTCAAAATTATCAGACACAACTCCTCAAAAGCGATCCCCGCCTCGCGCGCCGCCATCGGCACGAGGCTATGTGCCGTCATTCCCGGCGACGTATTGATTTCCAGAAAGGTCCAGGTGCCGTCATCGCATAACATCACATCCAGCCGACCCCAACCCCGGCATCCGATCACCTGAAACGCTTTCATCGCCTCCGCGCGGATTTTCTCTTCGATCACCGCGTCAATTCCGGACGGACAAAAATACCGGGTATCGTCAGAAAAATACTTGTGCTCAAAATCGTAATTGCCGTCGGGTGCGGCAATGCGCACTGAAGGCAACGCGCTATTGTCCAAGATGGCGACGGTCAGCTCCATACCCGAAATAAACTCTTCGGCGAGAATCAAATCATCGTACCGGCTGACCTCCGCCAGAATCTCATCAACCCGAGACACATCATCGGCATTCACCTTGACGATACCGATACTTGAGCCTTCATGTATCGCCTTGAGCATGAATGGCGTTTTCAACTCGTCGATGATCGGCCGCATATCGCTGTCGCGACGAACAATCCGATAACGCGGTGTAGCAATGCCGGCTGCCTGCCAAACCATTTTGGTACGCCATTTATCCATCGCCAGCGCCGACGCCATCACACCGCTGCCGGTATAGGGAATGCCCATCATTTCCAACGCGCCCTGTACCACGCCGTCCTCGCCGCCGCGTCCGTGCAGTATCACGAATGCGCAATCGAAACGCCCTTCTTTTAACTGCCAGATATTCTGCTGCGCCGGATCAAAAGCATGCGCATCAATGCCCTGCGCACATAACGCCTCGAGCACATTGCGGCCCGACATCAGGGACACCTCCCGCTCCGCCGAAGAGCCGCCCATCAATACCGCCACTTTGCCCCAGCCCGTCATCTTGCTTCCCCGATCATCCGCACCTCCGGCACCAGTCGAATGCCTTTTTNNCCTCGTACACCCGCCGCTGAACATATTCAACCAACGCCTCAATATCCGCCGCGCTCGCCTGCGCTTTTGGGTTGACAATAAAATTTGCGTGTTTTTCCGACACCTGTGCGCCGCCGATGGTATAGCCTTTCAAACCGACGTCCTCAATCAAACGACCCGCATAGTCACTCGGCGGATTACGAAATACACTTCCGGCATTGGGTACGGCCTGCGGCTGCGTTTCGGTACGTCTCGCCAACAAGTGTTTAACATTGGCAAGATTGTCCGCAAACGATTTTTGCGCATCGTGTCGAAACGTCAGCCAGGCGCCGACAAAGATCTCCGGCGATAACATATCAACACCGGCCGCATCAGCACCGGCACGCAATGTCACGCTTCGGTAAGCTACCTCATACGCATCCGGAAACCGCAATACGCGCTCGCCGTCACGGCGCACCACGTCAACGCGCCGCACATGCCGCCAAATTTCGTCGCCGCAACAGCCGGCATTCATCGCCAGCGCGCCACCGACGGTTCCGGGAATACCCGCAAGAAATGCGGCGTCAACAAAGTGGTGCAAAACGGCAACGCGCACCAGTTTTGGCGTCGACAGCCCCGCGGGCGCATAAATACTGTCTTGGGCGACGATCGGCTCATTTTTCATTTCATGAATAAAAATCACCGCACCGCGAACACCGCGATCGCGGATCAAAACATTGCTGCCCAACCCCAATACCGTCACCGGCACCTCTGACGGCAATGCTTTCAAAAAAGTCTGCAGGTCGTCGACGTCGGCCGGAAAAAATGCGAGATCCGCGTCGCCCCCGACCCGCCAGCGGGTATAACGCGCCAACGGAAGCATCTGCGCCATACGCCCACGTAACGGCACACGGGCAAGAAAAGGAAATGACGAAATGTTCATCTCACCCATCGAGACTTCCTTTTGCCAATTGCGGCGCCAGTAACCCGATATTGCCCGCGCCCATCGTCAGTACGATATCGCCGTCTTGCGCTATCGCCGGCAATTGCGCCGGAATGTCCTGCCAGTTTTCGATAAACACGGGTTCGGCGCCGAAAACACGCAGCGCGCGCGCCAATGCTCTACCGTCTGCGGCAACAATAGACGCTTCGCCGGCAGGATAAACTTCCGTAAGCACCAATACGTCCGCCTGCGCCAGCACCGAAACAAAATCCTCAAAAAGATCGCGTGTACGCGAATAGCGGTGCGGTTGAAACACCAGCACCATGCGACGTCCCGGGAAGCCGCCGCGCACCGCATCAATCGTCGCCTTAATTTCCGCAGGATGATGCCCGTAATCATCAATCAGCGTTACCTTCACGTTCTCTTTTATGGCGACCTCCCCATAACTTTGAAAACGCCGCCCCACACCTTTGAATTGCGCGAGCGCACGGGCAATCGCGTCATCCGCGATATTGAGTTCGCGTCCCACAGCGATTGCTGCCAACGCGTTTTGCACATTGTGCCGGCCAGGCAGCGTCAACATCATCCGAATATCGGCAAACCCCGATTGCCGCACGGTAAAATGCATCGCACTCTGCGCTTGCCTCACATCAACAGCGCGCAAATCGGCATCTTCCGTAAAACCGTAGCTGATTGTCGAACGTCCGACCGTCGGCAAAATCTCTCTGACGCTTTCGTCATCCATACAAGCGACTGCCACACCGTAAAACGGCAACCGCTGCAAAAAATCGACAAACGTTTTCTTCACCTTGGCAAAATTCTGCTGATAAGTTTCCATATGATCAATATCGATATTGGTCACCACAGAAATCACCGGCGATAAATGCAAGAAAGAAGCATCCGATTCATCTGCTTCGGCAACGAGAAATTCACCGCTTCCCAAACGGGCGTTCGCTTCGGCAGACAACAGCCGCCCGCCGATGACAAATGTCGGATCCAGGCCGCCTTCGGCAAGCACGGAAGCCACCAAGCTGGTGGTCGTCGTCTTGCCATGCGTTCCGGCAATCGCAATCCCTTTTTTCAACCGCATCAGTTCGGCCAACATCACCGCGCGAGCAACGACCGGAATGCCCGCCGTGCGTGCCGCTTGTATTTCGGGGTTGTCTTCGAAAATTGCCGTCGAAACAACAACCGCGTCGCTGCCCAGTACATTGTCGCGGCGGTGTTCGCTCCAAATCGATACGCCCAGCGAACGCAACCGCCGGGTTGCGCGGTTCTCCTGCCGGTCGGAACCGGTGACGACATAACCGAGATTGACCAACACCTCGGCAATGCCGCTCATGCCCGAGCCGCCAATGCCGACAAAATGCAAACGCTTGATCTTATGCCTCATCGAGAATTCCTTTCGACGATTGCTTTGCGCGATATGCGTTACCCAGCTCAGCGCAAACTTGTGCCACCGTCTCCGCCGCGTTTTCTTTACGCAATTGATAAGCGTTCTCCGCCATCGCCAAAGCGCGCGCGCGATTCATGCCCGCCAGCCACATCGCCAGCGTTTTCGGTGTCAGTTCGTTTTGATCCATTTTGACCGCCGCGCCTTTTTCAACCAGCATGTTGGCGTTTGCGCTTTGCTCGTCGGCAATCGCACCGACAAACGGCACGATCAATGCGCCAACGCCAACCGCCGCCAGTTCGGCAACCGTCATCGCGCCGCCGCGACAAATCACCACATCGGCTTCCGCGTAAGCGTTGCCCATTTCATCGATAAACGGCATGAATGTCGCACCGACTTGGTAACGCGCGTAAAGTGAGCGTACATGATCGATTTGTTTTTCGCCCGTTTGATGCGTCACCCGCGGACGCTCCCCTTCGGGCAACATTGCCAGCATTGCCGGAATACATTCATTAATCGCGCGCGCACCGAGACTGCCGCCAACCACCAGTATCCGTAACGGCCCTGTCCGCGAAGCGAAGCGCTCGCGCGGCGGTAGCTGTCGCAACATTTCATCGCGTACCGGGTTGCCACTCCAGATTACATTGGGCAAGGCACCCGCGCCGAATACATCGGGAAAACCCACAAAAACCCGATCCGCGCCATGACGCAGAATACGATTGGCCAAACCGGGAACGGCATTGGCTTCGTGAATCGCCATCGGTATGCGTCCAGCCACCGCCATAAGAGCTCCCGGAAATGACGCAAAGCCGCCGAAACCAATCACCACGTCCGGGCGATACTGCTTCAAAATTTTCCGGCTCTGCCAAAACGCGCGCAACAATTCCAGCGACCCAAAAATCATTGTGTNNCAAGGCAATGCCGGCTTCCGGCACTAAACGCGCTTCCATGCCCGCTTCGGTCCCCAACCAGAGCACCCGCCAACCGCGCGCGCGCAACGCCCGCGCCACGGCAATGCCGGGAAACACATGCCCCCCCGTGCCGCCGGTTGTAATCATGGCCGTACCGACTTGTTGCGCTTCGTTGTTCATAACTTATGCCCCGCCAAAAGCCGCCGATTTTCGTAATCAATACGCAAAAGCACCGCCATCATGATGCAATTGACGACGATACCGCTGCCTCCGAACGATAAAAACGGCAGCGTTAAACCTTTTGTCGGCAGAATGCCCATATTGACGCCCATATTGATAAACGCCTGAACGCCGATCCAGATACCGGTACCGTACGCGGTTAACGCGGAAAACGGCTGCTGCAAACGAGACGCCTGAACACCGATCATCCAAGTGCGCAACAGCAACCACATGAATAATAAAATCACGACCAACACGCCGATAAAACCAAGCTCCTCTGAAATCACGGCAAGAATAAAATCGGTGTGCGCTTCAGGCAAATAAAGCAGTTTCTCAACACTGTCGCCCAACCCGACGCCCCAGAATTCGCCGCGACCAAACGCCATCAACGAATGCGTGAGTTGATAACCTTTCCCCAAAGGATCGTCCCACGGTTGTAAAAACGCGGTCAATCGTTCCAGACGATATGGCGCCGAGACCAAAACACCGGCCAACGCAAACGGTAAAAGCAATAACAACCCAAAAATAATACGGCCGTCAAGACCGCCGACAAAAAGTACACCGAAACCAATAGCGACGATCACAACAAGCGCACCGAAATCCGGCTCCATCAACAACAAAGCGCCGACCAGAAGAATGACCGAAAAAAGAGGCAAAAAACCGCGCACCAGTGTTTCACCCATCGGGCGGTTTGACGGCAAAAATTCCGCTTTGCGCACGGCGTAGCTTGCCGCATAGAAAATCACGGCGAGCTTCATCAACTCCGAAGGCTGGATATTGAAGAACACCAACGACAACCAGCGCCGCGACCCGTTCACGGATTTGCCGATGCCCGGAATCAATACCAGAACCAGTAAAACAAGGCAACCGATAAACAAAACCGGCGCCAATTTTTGCCATTGCCTTAACGGAACCTGAAAAGCCAATACCGCCAAAAACAAGGCAATTGTCAAAAAAACAGTATGGCGCAATAAAAAGTAAGCCGGGCGATGTCCGGTATAAGCGCTGGCCTCCGCAGTGGCAATGGAAGACGAATACACCATGACCAGACCGGTCATCAACAAAACCAATACCGTCCACAACAAACTGACATCGAACGTCAGCATTTTCCGCTTTTTCTTTTTCGCCGAAAAAAAACCGGAAATACCGAAACGGTGCATAAAGGAAATCGCTGGCTCCGCCATTACGTCTTTCCTCCGGTGAGCCGAACGACAAGCGCCGCGAATGCTTCGCCACGCGCCATATAATTATCGAACTGATCAAGGCTGGCGCAGGCCGGTGACAGCAACACAATATCGCCCGGCTGCGCAAGATCGTGCGCACGTTGTACTGCTATTTCGAGTGTTCCACATTTTTCCACGGGCAGCGCATCACCATGTGCACGCAACGCCTGATCCAGCAGAAAGGCATCACGCCCGATCAATAACACAGCGCGACAATGCCGGGCGGCAACTTCGGCAATCGGTGAAAAGTTCTGTCCTTTGCCGTCGCCGCCGGCAATCAAGATCACCGGCNNCGTTTCGATGGCCTTGATCGTCGAATCGGGATTGGTGCCTTTGGAATCGTTGATATAACGAACATCCGATGCCGTATCGATCTCTTCCATGCGATGTGGCAATCCGCGAAAACGACGCAATGCATTTAAAACATTTTCGCCGGTCGCCTCTTTTCCGGCGACGCAACTGGTCAACGCCAAAGCCGCCAACGCGTTCAACCCGTTATGCCGCCCGACAAGCGCCAAGCGATCCGCTTCGACCAACCGCTGTTCGTTGCAGCATAACCACTGCGTATTCTGATGCGTACGCAAACACCAGAACGCGTGCCCTATTTTTTTGCGTGCATTTTCGGTGCTTGTTTCATCAACACCAAAATACCGGATGTCTTTATCGGCCCGCTCCATTGCCCGAACATACGGATCATCAATATTCAACACTTGAATCTGCGTCCGATCAAAAATACGTGCTTTGGCGCCGGCGTATGTTGCCAGGTCGGGATAACGATCAAGATGATTTTCAGAAATATTCAGCACCGTCGCGGCCAACGGCGATAACGAATAGGTTGTTTCCAATTGATAACTGGATAACTCCAGAACAAATACATCGGGAAACGTCGCGCCTCCCTCAAAACACTCCAGTACGTCGAGCACCGGTTCGCCGATATTGCCGGCGGCGATAGCTGAGAAACCCGCCGCCTCGCAAAGCGTTCGCGTCAATTCGGTCGTTGTGGTTTTGCCGTTGGTGCCGGTGATCGCCAGCACCTTCTGCCGCGCCGGCAATGCCTGCGCAAAGAGTTCGATATCGCCAAAAAGCGGTATGCCGCGGGTAACTGCCCACTGGATTGCCGCTTGATCTTTGGCAACGCCGGGCGAAATGGCCATCCCATCAACACTTTCAAAAATTGCATCGGAAAACACGCCGCAATGCGCTTCGACCTGTGGGTAAAGTGTATTTATTTTCTCCAGAAAGGGCGGACGCTCGCGGGTATCCGCGGCAACAACATGCGCGCCGCGCCTTAACAAATAACGGATCATGGAAAAGCCGGTCAGCCCCATTCCCAACACCAGTATCCGACGATTGCGCAATTCTGTTTTCATGGCCAGCCCGTTAACGCAATTTCAATGTGGAAAGACCGACCAGCACCAGAAGTATCGTAATGATCCAGAAACGTACGACAACCTGGTTTTCTTTCCAGCCTTTCAATTCGAAATGATGATGAATCGGCGCCATCCGGAATATTCGTTTCCCGGTCAGCTTGAATGAAATTACTTGTGCCATGACCGACAGGGTTTCGACAACGAAAACACCACCCATGATAAATAATACGATTTCCTGACGAACCGCCACAGCAATGGTTCCCAGCGCCGCGCCGAGCGCCAGCGCACCGACATCGCCCATAAACACATCGGCGGGGTAGGCGTTGAACCACAAAAAACCCAAACCGGCGCCGGCAATCGCGCCGCAGATTACTGTCAGCTCACCGGTACCGATGATGAACGGAAACTGTAAATATTTGGCGAAAATGCTGTTGCCCATCACATAAGCAAATACACCGAGCGCCGCGGCAATCATCACCGTCGGCATAATCGCCAGCCCATCAAGACCGTCGGTCAAGTTGACCGCATTGCTGGTGCCGACGATCACGAAATAAGTCAGCACAACAAAGCCGAACACGCCGAGCGGATAGGTAATTGTTTTGAAAAAAGGTACGATCAGGTGCGCATCGTTGGACAACGACCAATACACTTCACCATGAAAAAGATTGGCCATCAATGTCCAGAATGCCATATTGCCGGGAGCGGAAATGGCCAGCGCCAGATATAAGGCAACAAACACCGCCAGAAACGATTGCCAGAAATATTTGCTTTTTGCCGATAACCCTTTGGGATTTCGATACACCACTTTTCGGTAATCATCCACCCAGCCGATGGCGCCAAAACCAACGATGACAAACAACACCGCCCAGACAAAGCGATTATCCAGATCGCTCCACAGCAACGATGTAATGATGATGGCTACCAATATCAATGCGCCGCCCATGGTCGGCGTCCCTGACTTGACCAAATGCGTTTGCGGACCGTCATGGCGCACCGCCTGCCCGATTTTCATCCTCGCCAGCCAATTGATCATTTTGGGACCAATTACGAACGAAATCATCAACGCCGTCATCGTCGCCAGCACCGTGCGCAATGTAATATAATTAAACACGTTGAACGCGCGAATATCTTGCGCCAAATATTCGGTCAGCCAGAGCAGCATACCTCCCCCTTCATTTCTTTCTCTTTTACTTTCCCCGAAGTCAGGCATTCCACGACTTCTTCCATCTTCATGAAGCGCGAACCTTTGACCAACAGTGTCACCGCTTTATTTTGTTCGGGCATCTTGCCTAACGCCGCCATCAGTGACGCTTTATCATGATAGTGACGCGCGCCCTCGCCAAAAGCGCGCGCGGCATGTTCTGACAAGACGCCCACCGTCAGCAAACGATTCACGCCGAGCGCCTTGGCGTAATGCCCAATCTCTTCATGAAAAACCGCGCCTTGCTCGCCAACTTCCCCCATATCGCCGAATATCAGCCAGCGTTGGCCGTTTTGCTGCATCAGCACATTGATTGCTTCACGCGCCGAATCCGGGTTGGCATTATATGTATCGTCGATTATGGATAATCCGGAAGTCGTCCGGCGCATCGATAGGCGCCCCGACAGCGGTTGAAAATCGGCAAACGCCCGGACAGCGTCGGACAATGGCTCGCCCAATGCCGTAGCTGCGGTCAATGCCGCCAGCGCATTCAAAGCCATGGCCTCCCCGGGAACCGGCAGAAAGAAGTATTCTTGTTCTTTATGCCCACAAACATGCGACACAACATTGATGTCAATACCGTTTTCCCGCGGCAAAAACTTACCGAATACTGTCGCGGTATCCGTGCCGCTGCCGAAGCAAAAAACACGCAAACGCAACCTTTCGGCCTGTTCCCTCCAGATTTGCGCGTAATCGTTATCCGCATAAAATACGGCGATACCGTGATTGCGCATCGCGCCAAGCGCTTCGCTATGCTCCCAAGCGACCGTTTCAATATTTTTCAAAAACTCCTGGTGCTCGCGTTGCGCATTATTGATGACCACCACGTCGGGCTGCACGCAATCGGCAAGCGCCGCCGTCTCTCCCGGATGATTGATGCCCAACTCAACCACGGCAAAACGGTGTTGTGTCCGTAACCTCAATAAGGTGAGCGGCAAGCCGATAGCATTGTTCAGATTCCCCTGTGTGGCCAGTACTTTATCGGCACCGTATCGCCGACGCAGCAAATGCGCAATCATTTCTTTTACCGTGGTTTTCCCGTTGCTGCCCACAACCAGTATCACCGTCGGATTGCAGAACTGCCGCCAGGCCTTTGCCAATACGCCTAATGCCTTGACTGTATCGCTAACGGCAATCACGCGCCGCCCGGAAAACTGTTGAGCGTATTTTTCATCGATAAGCGCAAAAGCGTTTTTAGCGAGCACTTCTTCGATAAAATCATGGCCGTCAAACCGCGTTCCGGCAATGGCGACGAACAAGTCATTGGCGGCCGCAATCCGGGAATCGCTGACCACCCGGCGAACCTCGCCATCACCGCCTAACCGTTTTCCGCCAACGATATGCGCGATTTTGCTTAATGCCCAATAAAGCGGCTCATCGTTGGCTCGCCCCTCTTTGTATTGTTGCAACGCCTCCCGCACAACCGCTTCGTCTGAAAACGGATAAACTTTCCCGGCAATTTCCTGATGCGTTTCATGCCCTTTACCGGCAATCAGCACCACATCGCCGATATCCGCAGCGGAAACGGCATCGTGAATCGCATCGCTTCTGTTTAACTCAACCGTCCACGGCGTCTGATAACGCTTGAGACCCTGAACAATTTGTTCCGCGATAGTGCCCGGATTTTCCGAGCGCGGGTTATCGTTGGTCACCCAGACGCGATCCGCCAACCGTCCCGCCAACGCCCCCATCGGCTCACGTTTTTCCTTATCGCGATCGCCGCCGCAACCAAAAACGCAGAACAAATGCCGATCTGTCGCCAAACCGGCCTTGATGGTACAAAGAACATGATCCAAGGCATCCGGGGTATGCGCATAATCGATAATCGCTTTTGGTGTTTGCTTATCGCCAAGCCACTGCATCCTCCCCGGCGGCGGCGTTAACTGCGACAATATCCGGGCAGCTTTTGTTAAGCCGACATCGTTGACCAAGAGGACACCCGCCACCCCCAACAGATTTTCAATATTGAAATACCCGGTGATGCCGGTTTTGACTGCAACTGTCTCGCCGTCCGCGCGCATTTCAAAGCACAAGCCCGAATCGTCCGAATCATCCTTACCCACCACCAGATCCGCCTGGCACGCCGGAGCACTGGCGTAACGCAATACAGGAATATCGGAAACCTCCGCTTCGCTCGCCATATATTCGCCGTCCGGATAGTTGGCGTTGACCACCGCGTGCTTCAACCCCGGCCAACCGAATAACCGGCCCTTGGCTTCGCGGTAAGCATCCATAGTGCCGTGATAATCCAGATGCTCCGGCGTTAAATTGGTGAATAACGCCGTTGAAAAAACAACTTCTTCGACCCGCCCTTCCACCAACCCGATCGACGACACCTCCATGACTACCGCCTCTGCGCCAGCCGCACGGAAACGCGCGAGCAATTCATGCACCAGCGCCGCATCCGGCGTCGTGTTACGCGTTTTCTCCAACGCCTCGGGAAAACCGTTGCCCAAGGTTCCGATCATCGCCGTTTTTTTACCGCATGCCGTCAGCGCCTGCGTAAGCCAATAAGTGCAGGATGTTTTCCCGTTGGTGCCGGTCACGCCGATCACATTCAAGTGGCGCGACGGTTCGCCATAAATCAACGAGGCAATTTTCCCCAAATGCTTTGATAAACCCTTGACCAAATATTTCGGTACCGGAGAAGGCCACGCCATATTTTCATCATTAGCTTCGAGCACAACGCCAACGGCGCCGCGCCTGACCGCATCTTCAATATAATTTCTGCCGTCGTAACGGCCTCCCGGCAATGCCACGAACAAAACGCCTGAATGGGCGCGGCGGCTGTCGATCACAATGCCCTTAGGTTTGAGTTTTTTCACCCAATTCGCAATCCGGCCGGAAACATCCATCGTAATCGTCATGTTTCCTCGACAATCTCTTCGCCGTACTCAAACAAATCCTGCGCCACCGGATGATCCGGCGGTACCCCCAACATACGCAATGCCTTTCCGGTAATTCTGGAAAATACCGGTGCGGCAACCGCAGAACCGTAATATTTACCCGCAGACGGCTCATCGATCATAACGGCAACAATCAGGCGAGGCGCATCCGCCGGCGCAAAACCAACAAACGAGCTGACATATTTTTTGCTGTAGCCGCCTTTTTCCGGTTTGCGCGCCGTTCCGGTTTTCCCAGCTGCGTGATAATCGGGAATGTGGGCACGCGCCCCCGTCGCCCCCGGCTCGGTGGACTGCTTTAAAATCCGGCGCATCAATTTGGCCGTTTCCGGCGTAATCACCGGCTTGCCATATTTGGGTTTACCTTCTTCTTTATAAAGTGTTGCCGGCATCAGCTCGCCGTCGGTCGTGAAAATGGTGTACGCCCGCGCCAGTTGCAATAAGGTGACCGAAACACCGTGCCCATAAGAAATCGTTGCCTGCTCAATATTTTTCCATGATTTGGCCGGCCGCAACCGCCCCGAAGCTTCGCCGGGAAAACCCGTATCCACCGAAACGCCGAAGCCCATGCTGGATAATCCCTGCCACATGTATTCGGGCGCCATCGTCAAGGCTATTCTCGCCGTGCCCACATTTGATGAACGCTGAATGACCTCTGAGACGGTCAAATTCTTTTCATTTTTATGTGCATCGTGAATGGTCCATTTGCCTATGGTCATCTTGCCGTCGACAACATCGATCACCGTGTCGGGTTTGACTTTCCCGGCATCAAGCGCAATCGCGGCGGTAAAAGGCTTAAATGTCGATCCCGGCTCGAAAATGTCAATCAGCGCACGATTCCGTATCCGCGCCGGCACGAACTGATCGCGGCTGTTCGGGTTAAATGTCGGCCAGTTGGCCATCGCCAATATTTCTCCTGTTCTGGCATCAAGCACCACCGCACTTGCCGCTTTGGCGCGATGTTCCAATGCCGCCGCTTTCAATTCCGACTGCGCCAAATACTGCAAACGCAAATCCAACGCCAAAGCCAAATCACGCCCTTGGTAAGGCGGCAACACCGCAGCAATATCCTCAACCGCTTCACCTTTACGGTTAATGATCACCCGGCGGCTCCCCGATTTTCCTGCCAGCAAGTCGTGCCGTGCCAGTTCAACGCCCTCCTGGCCATGATCTTTATTATCCGTAAAGCCGACGATGTGGCTGGTCAATTCACCAGCCGGATAAAAGCGGCGATAAACATTTTCATCGTACAGCCCGGTAATTTTTAAACTCCGTGCTTTTTCGGCCGTCTCGGGAGAAATTCCCTGCGCAAGGTAAACAAAATCGCCGGCCTTATTGATTTTTTCCTTCAGCGATCTCGGCGATACATTTAATATTCCTGCCAGCTCTTTTAATTGCCCGTCTGACATTTCCAGTTTTTCGGTAAATGACCATAACGATTTCACCGGCGTCGAAATTGCCAACGGCTCTCCCATGCGATCGACGATACGTCCGCGATAGCCGGGAATTTCAATGGTGCGCACGTAGCGTGCCGCGCCCTGTGTTTGCAGAAAATCGCCACTTTCCCATTGCAGGTAAAACGCTTTTCCGATCAGGACAAAATACAATAACGCAAGCGCAACAAAAACCAATAATGCTCTTCCTTGCGGGATTTGCAATGCAATTTTTTTCTTGCGACGGGAAGCCAAGGCGCCGATACTCATGGTTGCGCGCCTTCCGTGCGAATATTTTTCCGCTCCTCGTAAGCAATCACCCGAATCTGGTTCGGCTCGGGCAACTGCATTTCCAGTTTATCGCGCGCCAGCCCGTCGATGCGGTTAGGCACGGACCATGTCGATTGCTCAAGCTGCAAACGGCTATACTCTTCCTGGTATCGTTGCGCCAACTGGCGCTCGTGCTCAAGCTCAATAAACAATTTGCGCGTCTGATGGCGCGACGTCACCAACAACAACGCGGAAACCACCAGCAAGAGAAGGAGAATGAAAGTGCGCGCCATGATCATCCCCGCTCATAACCGGCAAACGCTTCGTTTTGAATACGCGTCATTTCCGCCGCGTCAAACGGTACCCGCGTCCGCTCGGCAACACGCAATACGGCACTACGCGCCCGGCTATTTTTCGCGACCTCTTCCGCGCCCGCTTTAACCGCCCGGCCAACCGCCTTGAGCATCGGCTCGGGGATATGTTGTGCTTTAAGCGGCATATGGCGTAATGCATCATTGTCCATGGCAGACCGTGACGCGCGCGCAATAAAACGCTTGATTAAACGATCTTCCAATGAGTGAAAACTGATTACCGCCAGTCTGGCGCCCGTTTTCATCATCGAAACAATGATGGGCAGCGCACGCATGATTTCCTGAAACTCTTCATTTACCTGGATACGGAGCGCCTGGAATGTCCGCGTAGCCGGGTCTTGCTGCCAGTCCCCCCGTATGCGCGCGCCGATACTTTCGGCAACGATCTTGGCCAATTCACAGGTCCTCCGGATTGGCCGCTCTTCGCGAGCAGCGACAATCGCCCTTGCAATCGATGGAGCAAACCGTTCTTCACCATAATCTTTTAACACCTTCGTGATTTGTTGTTGAGTCGCATGAGCCAGAAAATCCGCTGCGCTTTCCCCGTGTGCCGGATCCATGCGCATGTCAAGCCGCCCATCCTTCCGAAACGAAAACCCCCGCTCGCTTTGATCGATTTGCGGCGACGAAATTCCCAAATCAAGCAGCACGCCATCGACCTCGGCAATACCTTGTGCACGCAACACTTCGGCAATGGATGAAAAACGCGCCTGAAAAAAACATAATCGGCGATCCTTACGTGCCATCGATTCAGCCATATGTGCCGCCTCGGGATCGCGATCGATCGCAATCAACGTTCCCGAAGCGTCCAATCGGGCCAAGATTTCCTTCGCATGCCCACCGCGCCCAAACGTTCCGTCAACATAAACCCCCGAAGCCCGAAGATTAAGCGCAGCAACCGTTTCGTTCAATAAAACCGGGACATGCCCATTGCTCATAGTCTTTTCATCACCTGTGCGCCCGGCACAATGTTGCGGACGATTGCTTACAATGAAAAATTTTCCAGCACCGAAGGCAAATCGTCGTGAGAGAAACGAACCGCTTGCGCCATTTGCGCCTGCCACAACGTCTCGTCCCACAACTCAAAGCGCGTTCCTTGCCCGACCAAAACCGCGCGACGATCCATTTGCGCATACTGGCGAAGCGCCAGCGACAGCAAGATACGCCCGGCGTTGTCCGGCATCACATCGTCGGCATACCCCACCAGTAAACGCTGCAACCCGCGGGTACGTTCATCAAACGAAGAAAGCGCCATCAGCTTTTCCTGAATCGGCTCCCAGAGCGGCCGCGGATAAATCAACAGGCAACGATGCGGATCGGCGGTCACCACAATTCTTTTTTCTTTGCCAAAAAGAGCGTCACGATAACGTGCAGGGATAGCGATGCGTCCCTTCTCGTCGAGCGCAAGCTGCGTCACCCCACGAAAAACCGGGGCGGCTTCTTTTATATTTCCTCTTTTTTCCTGACGATCGCTCATGGTTTACCCGCCTTAACGTATGGCGTTCGGCACATGAGTATTCCCGGTACCGATCACCATCCAACCAATTTCAAGACACAAACCACCACAAAATCCCATTTATGAACACTTTTCGCCACTATAGTAGCCAAAAATTGAGCCGTCAACGTTTTTTTCCTCTGCAGGCAATCGTATGATTTTTCGTAAAAAATGAAATTCCTTTTTGCAAATAGGCGTTTAAACGCGTTAGTGAATGTAATTTTTTAAGAAACTGTGCCAAAAAAACCACGCTCGCAATCAAACCGGCAAAAATGGCTTGGAAAGAAGGTTTGCCGATGAAATCCTAAGCGGCAATCCGGGCTTCTTTCTGTCAAAAAAATGCCAAAAATAAAAAAACACAAAGAAAAACAGGGGCTCAGGTTTATCGTCGCGCGGCAAGATGGTAAGCTGTCCACTTAAAACTATTTTCGATAGCTTACATAGCGTAGTAATCGAACCAGTTTGTTTGGTTTTGTGAGGACAATCATTCATGATGACAAGAAAAATCTTTCCATGGGCTATCACCGTTCTGGCCTTGTCGATGTTAAGTGGCTGCGTTTCGCTGACCGCCGATGATCCGCGTAACCCGAATCGCCACGAACTGTGGTGGTTGGGCGCAAAAAACCCGGATCAAATGACGTGGCCGGCGCGTACTGTTGAGGAGTTACCGCCGATGCCTGTCGAATCGTTACCCGATCGATCGCGCACACCGGCAACCACGTCACCAAACTGGCCGCCGCTATAAATCGTTTTTTCTTTTTTTAAGACACGGTAATTCGCGGTTTAAACCAAAAACGCGATAAAAAAACGGGATGCGCAGCCAAAGCGCGTCCCGTTTTCATCAAAGAAAAGTATTTATTTATTTTCTGGCGCCGCCGCCTTATCCGCCCGCGCCAATTCCGCTTCCAATCGCTCTCTGGGAATTGCGCCCGGGATTAATGTCCCATCGGCAAAGATTAACCCGGGCGTGCCGCGAATGCCAAAGTTTTCCGCCATTGCCTGAATCTTTTTGATTGGCGTTTCACAATCGCCGCCGTTATCGGGAAGCTTTTTGGTTTTAAAGTAATCGTCCCAAGCCTTTGCCCGATCTTGGGCACACCAAATCGTGCCCGATTTCCGCGCCGCATCAGGATGCAACGCGTCTAAAGGCAGCAGATAGGTATACACCGTCACATTATCCACGCCCTTGATGCTTTCCTCGATCCGCTCGCAAAACGGACAATCAATGTCTGAAAAAAGGTAAAGCACGCGTTTGCCGTTACCCTTGACCCGCTTAAACGCGTAATCCAGCGGAATCTGGGCGATATCAATGCGTTTCAGATCACGCAAGCGATCTTCCGTGAGGTTGGTCATTTTTGCCGGAGTTCCCGCCATATCAATGATGGAGCCGGCAAGAACATAGTTGACCTCCGCATCGGTATAAATAATCTGCTCCTTGCCCAGAAACACTTCATACACGCCGCCCAAATAAGGTGTTTTTTCAATATGCGTAATAGGCGCATGCGGCATTTTCTGCTCTAATAACGCTTTGACTTTTGCCGCTTCTTCACTCAGTTTGGCCGGCTCCTGGGCACCCGCGACATTCACCATGAACGCCAAACCGCATAACGCCGCACCTAGAAAAATTCGTTTCATTGCCTCGTCCTTATATATCCATTATTCTGCGCCTACTCAAAAACCATTACGCATTCCTAAAAAGTGCCGCCCATACTTCTTCTTGCGCGGGCATTGTAAATCGACATAGTAAACGTGTCACCTTCCGCTGATTTTGACCCGGATCGCCCAAGCCGGATCAAGCCTTCGATAACGCGTCGGGTAAATTAATCGATTCGATGATGTGATTCTGATTGGTATAAATGCAGATATCGCCCGCGATCGTCAGCGCCTCTTTGACAATTTGGTCGGCAGGCAAATCCGTATGGCTGCACAACGCCCGCGCCGCAGCTTGCGCATAAGCACCACCGGAGCCAATCGCCACAATGCGCCCCTCCGGCTCCAATACGTCGCCGTTTCCGGTAATAATCAACGATGCAGTAACGTCGGCAACCGCCAGCATCGCCTCCAGACGCCGTAACACCCTGTCCGAACGCCAGTCTTTGGCAAGCTCGACCGCCGCCCGCACCAAATGCCCCTGATGTTTATCAAGCTTGGCTTCAAAACGCTCAAATAATGTAAATGCATCCGCCGTCGCACCGGCGAAACCGGCCAACACCTGATCATGGTGTAACCGCCGGACTTTGCGTGCGGTTGATTTGACAACGATATTGCCCAAGGTAACCTGGCCGTCACCGCCCAGCGCAACTTTCCCGCCATGGGTCACCGAAATAATCGTCGTACCATGAAATGCATCCACTTTTTCCATCTTTCATTAATGTCGTATTTAACGCCGGCGGCTGAACGCACGCGGCGACACCCCTACCAGCAACAACAACGACAGCACCATTGGCGAGGTTCGGATAAAGCGCACTTTTTTATTCGCCGCTTCCGCACGGGCAACAATATTCACCAACGTGCCGCCAAACGCAAAATCCACACGCAGCACATCATGCATATCGACAATAATCGTATCGTGTTGATTCACAAATACCTTGAACGCCTCCAACTGCGGCGAACGCCCGCCTTGCAAGATGCCGCTCCAAATCCAGACATTGGGCGCCGCAGCCACCGGGCTGCGCTCAGCTGCCGTAACAACGGCCTCCCTGTCCTCATTTTTCTTATCTTCCTTGACGGGTTTAGGCGCCCATATCGGTGGCGACACTTCAAAACAAATAGCGTATTCGAGCGCATAATGATCAAACGTTTTTTCATCCCCGCGCCATTGCAGTAATTCCAGCAATAATTGCCAGTAACCTTGCCCTTCTTTATCTTTTTTCTCGTGCACTTTCTTGGTAAGCGCTGCTACTATCTCTTTCGGCCACGGCTCCAGAACAATCTGTTTGAAATCCCGACGCGCATCCGCCAGTTCTTTGGCCAGGTTGGACGCGCCACCGTCATCCACCAGTTTTGTTTGCGACATATCCAGACGATACAAATCCCCCGCCGATTCCTTACGTGATTGGATAATCGGCCCCAGTAATTCGATATTGGCCAGTGAAATTTCACCGTTTAAAACGATAACGCGTGTGCGATTTTCTTCTTTTAACGAGGGAGACGCAGGCTTTTGGGGTAAGTTACGCGCAACCCAGACCGGCGGCGATTGCTCAAAACGGATTGCATACTCCATGCCCCAACGATCAAACGACTCTTTATCACCGATCTGCTGATAAATATCAAGCAACGCCAGCCAAACCAATGCAACTTTTGCCGTTTCCGATTCGGTTTCGATGGCTTGCTCCAGAACATCCCGAGCTGCTTCCGCCTGACCGCTGGCATGCATTAACGCCGCCGTTTCCAGAACAGCATTCATACCGGACGTCATCGACCCGCCAACAGAAGATGCCCCGCGCGGCGTTGCCCTCGGCAACTGCACGGTGTCCGCTGTCAGCGTCTGCCCGCTTTCCCGATCAATAATGTCTTCTTCTCCCGATAAGCCTTGGGACATCTGTGCAGAATCCGTCAATTCGTCTTCTCTGGCATATGCTTTAAAAGTGGATTTTAAGCCGATAATCCGTTTGCCGCAAAATCCCAATCGATCAACTGGTCAATCACCGCTTTTACATAATCGGCACGACGGTTCTGGTAGTCAAGATAGTACGCATGTTCCCAAACATCGACCGTTATCAGCGGCGTCAGCCCTTGCGTAAAAGGAACACCTGCGTTTCCTGTTTTGGTAACCTGCAGCTTGCCGGCTTTATCCTGAACCAGCCACGCCCAACCCGAACCGAATTGACCGACAGCCGCTTCCGCCAGCTTTATTTTCATGGCATCAAAACTACCAAAACCTTCGTCGATCAACTGCGCCAGCTTGCCTGAAGGCACGCGCGCGCCTTTGCGGCTTAAGCCGCTCCAGTAGAACGCATGATTCCAAACTTGCGCCGCGTTATTGAAAATGCCTATTTTTTCCGGATGATCGGCAACCGCCCTGATCAAAGCCGATAAATCCATCGATTCGTATTCGGTACCTTTAACCAGATTGTTCAGATTATCGACATACGCTTTATGATGCTTGCCATAGTGAAAAGATAATGTGTTTGCGCTGATCACCGGCGCCAATGCGTCTTCGGAAAAAGGAAGTGGAGATAAAGAAAACATGGGAATAACTTCTTTCATAAGAAAACAATACGGTGGCAGGAGACCCCGCCACCGCATCAACCAAAAAATGATTTACTGCGCTTTAATAACGCCGCAGGCAACACGGGCGCCCGCATTGCCAACCGGCTGGGATTTATAATCATCGGGGTCTTTATGAACAATGACGGCGCGGTGAACAATGTTATTGGCCGAACCGTCGTTTAACGTCATTAAATCCATTTCAAACGATGCCTTGGCAACACCGTGGGCATCGGCTTTCAGGTTAGGCATGTCGCCCACATGCCTTTCAGCGGTACCGTGTCCGTGCGGCTTATTCGCCGGATTAAAGTGACCGCCGGCGCTGGTACCGTCCGCCGCTGAACAATCGCCTTTTTCGTGAATATGGAAACCGTGTTCGGAATTGGGCGGCAAGCCACTGACGTCCGCCACGACCATCACTTTGTCGCCTTTTTGCTCAAACTGTACCGTGCCCTTCACGGCATTACCTTCGGTCGGCGCCAGTTCAGCAACCGCCTTATCCGCGGCAAAAGCCAGTGAGGCGCTTCCCGCCATAACCGCGGCAAGAGCAACAGAATAAATCGTTTTTCTTTTCATTATTAATATTTCCTAATTAAATTATTAAATTATGTAGTGTGTTTTTAATCACCATACAGTTTTTGAACCTGCTCGCGACGCTCCTGAGCCTCAAGAGACAAAGTTGCCGTCGGTCGAGCAAGCAGCCTGGGGATACCAATCGGCTCCCCGGTTTCCTCACAATAGCCATATTCGCCGTTATCGATAAGCCGCAACGATTTTTCGACCTTTTTCAACAGTTTGTGCTCGCGATCCCGGGTACGCAATTCCAGCGTATATTCTTCTTCAAGCGTCGCGCGATCCGAAGGATCGGTCGTAATTTCCGTTTCGCGCAGACGCTCCCCGGTATCGTCCGCATTCTGCAAGAGCTGTGTTTTCAAATCGAGCAAGCGCTTTTTAAAAAACGCCAGTTGCGCCTCGTTCATGTAATTCTTCTCGGGCGCTTTCAGGATTTCCTCTTCCGTCAGTTCGCGAACTTTTTTGGCTGCTGTCATATTTTTGACCCCCCATTGTATCGCCCGATCAGATATTTTTCGCTCCGAAAATCCAGATTCAGGCGCCTCAAATTTATGCAAAAGGCGAATTATAGCCTGCTCATTCACACTGCAGCGCAAAACCGATACATCTGTTTACCTAATCACACTAAAAACCGTTTTTTCGTGTATCGCACCACAAAAAATTACGATTTCCTTCGCCAAAATCAGCCACTCTTTAACGCGTCCAATGTATGGCGAATCACCGTTTCCGCGGGAATTGCGGACAGGTAACGGTTCGTAGTAGCGGTGTCAATGCTGTCCGGATGCGGCAATTCGCCCCAATCCGATGCCTTGATCACGGAAATTGGCGCTTGCCACGGCGACCATTGGTACACTTTGCTCGGCCCGAATAACGCGATGCCGGGAATTTGCAACGCTGCCGCCAAATGCATGGGAACCGAATCCACGCCGATAAAAAAACGGGCATTGCCAATCGCCGCGGCAAGCTCCGTGAGCGACAATTGTCCGACCAGTGTGTAAACTTTGCTCCGGTCGCTTTGCGTCAAAGACAGAATATTCCGCGCCATCGCCCGTTCGTTTTCGACAGGCGCGCCGGTCAATACGATCGACCAGTTCTTTTGGCGCAACGCATCCACCACCCGGGCAAAAGAAGCGTCGTCCCAGCACTTGAAAAACCAACGGGCGCCGGGATGGATCAGCACATAAGGCTCCCGGCGCCAACCCGCCGCCGTAAGCTTTTGTTGAAGCGAATCGTTACTTTTCGGATCGACATGAAAACGTAACGGAAACCGTGTCGCATCCGCAGCAATATTCCAGGCCTGTAATACGGATAACTGCGTCTCAACGTTATGTTGCGGCGCTGACGATAAAGGAACGCGATAATTAAAGCTTGTGCGCCAGCGCCATGACTGCCGCCTCGGATAGTCGAATGCGATACGGCATGACGCGCCTAAGCCATTGGCAAGCATTACGCCACGCCAGCTTTCGGTAAGATGAATCAAGGTATCGTAACGACGTGCGCGCAGCAACCGCAATAAACGCAGTTCTTCGCGTATTTGCGCCAATATACCCTGCTTCTTCCATTGCCGATCGATCGTAAAACATTGCGTCACGCGCGGATTATGGCGCAGCATATCGAGCGTTTCACGATAAATCAATACATCAACGGTCACTCCCGGAAAGTAATCATGCAACGCATCAATCAGCGGTGTCGTCAGCAGCACGTCACCGTGATGGCGAAGCTTGACCAACAAAATACGTTTGGGCGGAGCGGTAAAGTTTGAAGTCATGAATCTGACGTGTATCCTATCGATCCACCATTGTATTAAAAAACTGGTGCGTTGGCGCAAACCTGCCGCAGCGCGACGCTTAGCGAGTATGCGCAATATATCCGCCGCGCCTCAATATAATTTGCTCGTCAAAAATACGATATAAATCGAGGCAAAGCGCTGAAAACTGCCCCCGCTCCCGCGACACGGCCAACGCCTGTCGGCTGAGTTCTTGGTAACGTGCCGGATCATTCAATAACGCGACGATGGCGTCCGCAATTTTTTCGGGCGCAAGCATCTTGGGCGGCGCCAAAGAATCAATATCCGGCCAATAGACAAGCGGCAAGGGATCAATCGGCGCTTGTGTCAGCGCATGATACTCTTCTTGTGAAAGCGTCGGCTTAATGCAAACCCCGGTCATGCCGTGGCACACCGCTTCCGGTAACCCGTCAACCGCCGAAGCGATCACCGGTACGCCCCACGCTGCCGCTTCAATGCAGGTTAACCCGAGCGTTTCGTGCATCGCTGTGCTGATATAAACATCAATTGCCTGATAAAACTCTGACATATCATTGAGCAGACCGACCAAACGGACTTTTTCTTGCAACCCCTGTTTTGCAATCAATGTTTCAAGCGTCGCCCTTTCTGCCCCTGTTCCGGCAATGATCGCCTCAGCCTCAATGCCGCGCGCGCGCAGCGCTTTGATCGCCAACACCAATAAACCAAAACATTTCACCGGCACCAGCCGTCCAGCGCTTCCCAATATCAGTGGCCGATTGCTTTTCAATGTCCGCGACTCCGTAGGGGCTTTGACAGACGACACGCCAGGGCATAATGTGTTTAAACATACATCAATCGGTTGCGTAATCCGATATTTCAATTGAAGGGTCCGCTTGGCCGCTTGGGATACCGCGATTACACCGTCAACACGTTGGAAAAATGCTTCTACCAACGAAGTCTCCTGCTTGTACCAAGCGCCACCGTGTTCGTAATACAAAACAGGACATGGCCAGCGACTCTTCGAAAATGCCCGAACATCGAGGAATTGATTCCAGATCAGAATCAGATCGGGATGCAGTTTTCGAACCAGCCGCTCACGGTTGGCGGCGCGAAGCACATGCGGCCGCTTAGGTATCCGAAGTCCTGAAAATTCACAAATACTGAAGAATTGTGAATAACGAAAAATTGCTTCGCGAATTGCCGGCGCAACAGCCGAATGGTTTGCGACCGTGAAATGCTCTACCGGAAACGGTAGTGCATGCGCCAAAAAATCAGCAAACATTCTTTCGACGCCACCGATCGTCCGCACACTGACGAAGTGCAAAATACGATATGGCGCTCGCGTCTTGTTCATTGTCCGTGTCCCGTTCATCCAGTTGTCCATTGATAAGCTTCAAGCATGACGTCTATTATGTACTTCACGTTGTCCCCGCACATAAGCGAGCATCACGGCATTTTCGATCTTGGATGCGCGATGATCGTCGCCGGACAGCTCTGCGGCGCATTGAACCATTCTGTTTGCCCGACAATACGCCGACTCTGCTTGCCCCAATCCATGGAAGACATCATGTGAGCGATACAAAGAATGTCATAACCTCTCCCGCTGAGGCGGCAACCTCACGAGAACCGCCAACAATGTAAGGAGTAATACGGTCGCCTCACGACTGAAGAACAGCGCATCCGTCAACCCCGAAAAAGCGTACACAAAAACCACGCCCAATAACGCCAGATTCCTCGGCGCGGCACGCCATCCCAAAATGACTATCGAAGAATACATCCACAATAACAAAGTGCCGCCCACGACACCACGCAACGACAGCTCCTCAAGCAGTTCATTGTGCATATTGACACTGCTGTAATGTAACGCAACCGGATCCAGGCGGTGCTGCTCGACCGCTTCACGGATGATATCCGCGCGTTTCCAATAACCGGCGCCCAGCGGAGCCTGTTTCAGTACCATGACACTCCCCCGCCACAGTTCAAAGCGGGTTCCGATCGAGGTTGCACGATTTTCTCCCGAGACATATTGGGTAATATCGGTATAAGCTTCCATCAAGCGCGGTTCAACCAGATGGGAATAACTTCCGATCAACATGATAGCCCCTAATAACGAGGCCGCTCCCAATATTCTCCATTGGCGAGCATGCTTACTCAAGACAAAAAGTAACGAGACGCCAATAAGAAAACAAAATAACGCCATGCGCGTTTCCGTCCGCAAAATAATGCCGAACGCCAATAAGCCGATACACGCCAATACTGCCCAGTGTTTTTTTTCACTGGTCTTNNAGCATCAACTGCAAACCGAGATATGCAAAACTCACCGCAGCCACTTCATAAGAAAAAAGCGTCGCCCGTTGATCGCGTTCACCCCGCTCCGGCTGCAAAATAAATTCATATCCTGCGGTGATAATGAGACTAAGCGCCAATGTCACGCTCAGCACTTGGACCCAGCGTTCATGGAAAAAGGGGCGATGCGTTGACAGATACCCAATCAACAACACCCCCATCAAAAATCGGTAGGCTGCCGATAGATAGACTTGCAATGCATCAAGCGCCGGAAAAAAAGTTCCTGCATCCATGACCGTATAGACGATCCGGCAAAGCGCAAAAGCCGCCAATGCCGCCAACAAAAAAAATACCTCCCTATCAGCGCGCTTTCGATCCAATGCCCACGCAACCCCGGCCAGTCCGCATGTAAAATAAAAGACCTTACGCGCCTCCGCCGGAAACGGTATAGCCAACAACAAAACCACCAACGCCAAGCTATAGACGCCCCACGCCATCCAGAGTGTTTTTTTCGCCTGCCCCTCCCTGACGCCGCTATCTTTTACTTCCACCGTTGCAGCTCTCTTCTATTTTTTAAAAGCAATCTTTTTCGGCTGACTCGCACATGCGGTGATAACAAAAAAGCGCCCAGCGGAATAGCTTCTATAAGAGATTTGATTTCGTTTCGGTTGTCGCGGCTTAAATCTTTTACGTTGTCCAATAAAACCCGGCACTGCTTCACGCACAGCGCCTCGAAAAGGCGCTGCTGATAAGTGCTCTTGACGCTCTTCTTCAGCTTGGCAAGCACCGATAACATATATTTTGCCCTAGTGTCACTCAATGCGGCAGATGTGTTTTTGTCGTGCTGGCGGTAAAAATAAACCGGAGTATCCGAAATCAGGAGGCGCGGCAACTGATCGAGAAGGTCGGTAGCGATGAAAATATCCTCGTAACACTCCATCGCCGGGAAACGCAACTCTTCAAATAACCGGCGGGAGAAAAGGCGTCCAATCAAATGCCCCATGTAACGTTGATGCCGCAACAACTCTTCCCAAAATTCCGTAACCCCGATAGAAGAAAAAACGGCGGTCTCCGCTCGTTGCGGCATCAGTTTTCCTCGAAAACGGTATAGCGGCGTCACAACCATTTCGGCAGATTTTTCCTGAGCCGCCGTCAAGAGAAGTTCGCAAGCATTGGGAGCCAACACATCGTCGCCATCAACAAACATCAGATAAGGTGCCGTTGCCAAAGCCAATGCCGCATTACGTGCCTTACCGACATTACGAAACTGGACATGCCCGACTTTGACACAAGAGTGTTTGCCGGAGAAAGCGTCGATTTGTTCACCCGTCGCATCCGTTGAAGCATCGTCAATCAACACAACTTCGAGACTGTCAAGCCCAATCGTCTGAGCACAAAGTGACTCCAATGTTTCCGGAAGATACGCTGCCTGATTATGCGCCACCAGCAGAAGGGAAAGCTGAGGCTGAGGCTGAGGCTGAGGCTGAGGCTGAGGCTGAGGCTGGGATTGCGGTTGTGTCTGCATGTTATTAAAAGATTGTATTAAATTGATGATTGCTCATGAAACTGCAAGTGATGCAATCGCGTATAAATACCCTTTTGCGCCAACAAGGCTTGATGTGACCCCAGTTCGACGATCTGCCCGTGCTCCATGACCGCAATCCTGTCTGCGTTTTCGATGGTTGACAAACGATGGGCAATAACAATCGTTGTTCTGTTTTTCATCAGGTTTTCCAACGCCGCCTGCACCAACCGCTCGGATTGCGTGTCGAGCGCGCTGGTCGCTTCGTCCAGAATCAGGATCGGCGCATTCTTTAATAACGCCCGGGCAATCGCCAAGCGCTGACGCTGGCCGCCGGAAAGGCGCGCCCCTTTTTCGCCGATCAGCGTATCAAATCCCTCCACCATCCGTTCAATAAACTCCAACGCATTGGCCGCACGCGCCGCCTCGACAATTTCTTCGCGCGTCGCCTGCTGGTGGCGACCGTAAGCGATATTGGCGGCCACCGTATCGTTAAACAGCACCACATCCTGGCTGACCAGCGCAATCTGCGCACGCAAACTCGTCAAAGCAATATCGTTCAACGGAATGCCGTCCAGCCGGATTTCTCCCGCCTGCGGCAAATAAAACCGCGGAATCATGCTCGCCAGCGTTGTCTTGCCGCTTCCGGAAACACCGACCAGCGCCAGCGTTTCACCGGGGTAAATCTCCAGGGATAAATTATCCAGCGCATACCGTTCGGCGTTCGGATAGCGGAAAGAAACATGGTCGAACGTCAGCGCACCGTTGATCTTGACCATTTCCCGAGTGCCCGTGTCCGGCTCAGGCGCTTCATCGAGAAAAGAGAAGGTGCTTTCTGCGGCGGCCAGCCCGCGTTGCAGGCTTTGGGTAATATTGGTAATCCGCTTGATCGGCGCGAACAGCAACAACATGCCTGTTAAAAAAGCGATAAAGTCGCCCGTGGAAATCGCGCCGTGAAAAGAGCGCAGCGCGGCAAAATACAATACTGCCGACAAAGCAAAGGCGATAATGAGCTGTGTTGCGCCGGTATTCACCGACGACGTTGCCCGTTGCTTCACGACATTGTGGCGAATCGCCTTGGCTTTTTCGATAAACCGTTTACCCTCGTAAGCTTCGCCGCCATAGATTTTTACAACACGCTGGCAATTCGCGCCTTCGCTCAATACCTGCGTTAATGCACCCATCTGCTGCTGGTTTTCACGCGACAACCGACGCAGCCTTCTGCTGATCAGCTTGATGCATAGCGACACCGATGGAAACACGACCAGGCAAATCAACGTCAACTGCCAGTCGATATAAAACAACAACCCAAACAGCCCGAGTACCGTAACCCCGTCTTTCACCGATACGGTGATTACGTTAAACCCGGCCTCGGTAATCTGATTGGCATCGTTGGTCACGCGCGAAATCATGCGTCCGGACGAGTGGCTGTCGTAATAAGAAACCGGCAAGCGCAGCAACTGCTCAAACAACTCCTGACGCAAGGTCTGCACCAAATGCCCAGAAAGCCAAGCCGTCGAATAGTCGTTGATGAACCCCGCAATGCCGCGCAACAGGAAAAGCCCGACGATCATCACGATCACCCCCAGCACCGCTTGAATATCCTTGCCGACAAAGCCGTCGTCGATCAGCGGCCGCATCAACGATACGAACAACGGTTCCGTTGCCGCCGCCACGGCCATTGCCAACAGCGATACCGCAAATACCTTGACATAACGACGCAGATAACCGAGCAAACGCTTGTATAGCGCGAAACTGTTGAAGTGATTGTTTTTCGGTATAGTCATGAAAAAAGCATGCTACGCATGCAAACAATTAATGCCCGCCGCCAATTATATAGAAAGCGGCATACTTACGTGCTTTCCGCGCGTGTCTGCTTCGGGTAAATGCGCACGCGGACAATACGCGGCCCTTTCATTTTTTTGACTTCCGCGGAAAAATATTCGAACTCGACGCTCTGCCCTTCCACCGGCACATTGCCCAGCTTTTGCATGATCAAACCGCCGACGGTATCCACGCCGGTTTCCTCGATATCGATCCCCAGCGCCCGCTCCAGCGAAAAAATGGTGAGGCTGCCCTTGCCGGCCAGCGAGCCGTCATTAAGCTTTTGCCATTCGTTGCGGTTCTGCGCAAACTCATCGCTGATTTCGCCGACCAGTGCGCCAAGCAAATTATCGAGCGTAAGAAATCCCAAAGGCCGCCCCTGCTTGGTCGTGACCACCGTAAAATGCGGCGCGCCGTCGCGGAAATGACGAAAAAGATCCGCCGCGGGCGAATGTGTGGAGACCGTCTCAATCGGGCGCGACAACGCATCCAGCGAAATCGGCTTGCCGCGCTTGACGAGCGGAAAAATGTCCTTGACGTGAACAATTCCCTTGACCTTGCCGCTTGCATCGAGATACGGATAACGGCTGAAGCGATTGACGATCATTTTCTCAATATTGGTATCGACATCGTCGTTTGCCGACAGCGACACCATTTCATTGGCCGGGCGCATTAAGTCGCCGACATCAAGATTGCGAAAATCCAACGCCTGTGCCAGCATCCGCCACTCGGCCTTACTGTAAATACTGTCGGCACGCGACGACCTCAAGATCATTTTCAGCTCTTCCGGCGCATATTCGCTGTCCGGCTGGGTACTCATATCCAGTCCCATCAGGCGCAAAAGACAATTCGAGCTGTGATTCAATATCCAGATTGCCGGATACATCAACCCGTAAAAAAGATAAAGCGGTATCGCCGTCCATACCCCTATTTTCTCGGAGCGGCGAATTGCCAGCGATTTGGGCGCCTGCTCACCGACCACAATATGCAAATAGGAAATAGTGAAAAAAGCGATGAAAAATGAAATTCCATGCAACAGGCTTTCGTTTTCAATGCCCAGCGCCGAAAACAACGGATAAAGCAAGCGGGCAAAAGCCGGTTCTCCGAGCCACCCCAATCCCAGCGACGCCAGCGTGATGCCCAACTGACACGCGGCAAGATAAGCGTCGAGGTTTTTATACACCTTCAACAAAATCGCCCCGCGCCAACCCAACGTCTTGGCGATGGCCTGCACCCGGGTTCGCCGCAGCTTAACCAGCCCAAACTCCGCGGCGACAAAAAACCCGTTCAACAGAACCAGGAAAAGCGCCGCGACAATATAAGCGACATTCATAACCATATCAGGCAATGATACCTTAGCCGATACTGAAAAAGGCGCCTTCCTTTGCTTTGCCGCATCAACCCGCCGCAATGGTTTTCGTACATTCTGATCAATTTTCTTTAAAACGTGCCGCCGAATATCGCCAAAACATCGCAGCTATTCGGGTAAAATGCAGCATTGTTTTTCTGGAGAACGCCATGCTGACCGGATGCCTGATTCCCATAGTAACGCCCATGACACCTGATGGCGCGCTGGATCTCGCATCGCTGAAAAAGCTGATCGACTGGTACATCGACAACGGCGTTGCCGGCATCGTTATCGTCGGCACGACCGGCGAATCGCCGACCGTCAATTTCGACGAACACCACGCGTTAATCCGCACTGCCGTCGAGCATGTCAACGGCCGCATCCATGTGATGGCCGGTACCGGCGGCAATTCCACGCAAGAAGCCATCGAACTAACCCAATACGCCCAAAAAATCGGTGCCGACAGCTGCCTTTCCGTTGTTCCTTATTACAACAAGCCCTCGCAGGAAGGCTTGTACCGCCACTTTCGCGCGATTGCCGAAAAAGTCGATCTGCCGCTGGTGCTTTACAACGTACCGGGACGCACTGTGGCCGATCTCGCCAATGAAACCGTGCTTCGGCTTGCCGAAATTCCCGGCATCATCGGCTTAAAAGACGCCACCGGCGATATCGCCCGCGCCACCGAGCTTTTCAAAGCCTTGCGGCTGCGCGGCAAAACCGATTTTGCGCTGTACAGCGGCGACGACATCACCAGCCTCGCCTATCTGCTGCTCGGCGGGCACGGCACGATTTCCGTTACCGCCTGCGTCGCCCCCGCAAAAATCGTCGCCATGTGTGCCGCCGCCGCTATCGGGAACATCAAAGTGGCGTGTGCCATCAACGACAAACTGCTGCTGCTGCACCGCCGCCTGTTTATCGAAGGCAACCCGGTACCCGTGAAATGGGCTATGGCGCAAATGGGGCTGATCCCGTCGGGCATACGCTTGCCATTGGCGCCGCTGGCGGAACAATTCCATCGACCGTTACGCGAAGCATTGATCGAAGCCGAGTGCCTGAAAAACTGATTTTTGATTTTTATTTAAGCATCTGAAAGATTACACGCATGAAAGATCGTCTGGATTTCCGTTTCTCCCTGAAAATACTGTTGGCTGTCGCAACCCTGGCATTGTTAAACGGCTGTGAAACCGTCAACGAATTTTCGTTTTCGAAACGCATCGATTACAAATCGTCGAGCTCGACGCCGCCGTTGGAAGTTCCGCCCGATTTAACCATGCCTCAGTACGATGACCGTTATGCGGTCACTTCGGCTTCGGAAATGAACAGCCGCGATCGTCGCGCCGAAATGCGCGAAAAATCGATATTACCGGAAGTGCCCAATGCCCGCATCGAACGCGCCGGCTCCGAGCGCTGGCTTGTTGTTGACGCCGCGCCTGCCGAAGCCTGGGAAGTATTGCGCAAATTCTGGATCGATACCGGCTTTGTGCTGGCCGAAGAGCAACCGATGATCGGCATTATGGAAACGGATTGGGCGGAAAATCGCGCTGAAATCCCGAACGACCTTTTCCGCCGCACCATCGGCAAATACCTCGATTTCTTTTACACCACGTACAAACGCGACAAATTTCGCACCCGTATCGAAGAAGGGCGCACGCCGGGCACCGTGGAAATTTACTTATCGCATCGCGGCATGGAGCAAATGCCCACAGAAAAATCTTCCGGCGGCGAGCCTACGGCATTTGCCTGGGCGGTTCTGCCGCCCGATCCAGAGTTGGAG
>DBDN01000063.1:32477-32623 GCA_002293615.1 Betaproteobacteria bacterium UBA931
TGGCGGAAAGCGATTCCCCACGTGTCTATCGGGCGCGCATTATCAACAGCAACAACATGCCGCAGTTGGAAATCGACGATAACTTCGACCGCACCTGGCGCCGTGTTGGCTTGGCGCTCGACCGCGTCGGCTTCACCGTCACCGAT
>DBDN01000070.1 GCA_002293615.1 Betaproteobacteria bacterium UBA931
GGTACGGCTGTCGAAGCGCCTTACACTGTGGCGATCGAAGAAAGCAATGCGGGCACTTATCGCGTTGTCGCCCGAGCCTACGATAACCGGAATGTTGTCGTTTCTTCAAGCGCCGTATCTTTTGTGATATGCGGATCGCCTGATATCCGTTGGGTTTCTCCGACGCCCGATCAGGTTGTCGGCGCGCCCGGCGCCTTCAACCTGCATGTGGCGGCCGGAACGCAAAGCTGTCCGGTGCAGTCGGTCGATTTTTATGAAAACCAGGCGTTTCTCGCTTCCGTCAATGAGCAGCCGTTTGCCCATACCTGGACGAATGTTCCCGTCGGCGCTTATACGTTAAAAGCGATTGCCCATGACGTGTTTGGCCAGACAGCAGAATCCCAAATCCAAGTGAATGTCGCGCTTCCCGGATTTTCCGCGCCGGCCGAAACGTTGTTGGGCTCAAGCATCCATTTGAGCGTGGCCTCACCGATCGATGGGCGGGATGGGACATTGCAGCTTTTCAACAACGGGCAATTGGTCAAGAGCGAAACGAAATCGGGATTGTTCGACCGTTGGGAAATGGATTGGGTTCCTCCGTCGGCGGGCGTGTACACATTGATGCTGACCGTGACCGACGGTTGGGGAGCGCAGACTTCGCAGGGGTTCAAGGTTTATGTGATTGATCATCCTTATTCGTCCCAGCCCGGCGCGGATTCGGTGATCCCGGCAAGCTACGGCACGCCCGCCATCGGAACGCTGGCGGGAACGTTTGACGTCACGCGCGGCGGTTCCGCAAATTACACGATTCCGCTGAAAGTCGTGCCGGGGCCAAATGGGATGCAGCCGAATCTGGCGCTTGAATACAGCAGCCAGAACGGCATCGGCCATCTTGGCACCGGTTGGAAAATATCGGGAATGTCGGCCATTACCCGTTGCCCTAAAACAGACGCGCAGGACGGCGTAAAAAGTGGGATCAACTACGATCTTGACGCCAATAACGACACGTATTGCCTGGATGGGCAGCGTCTTGTTCCGGTGCGGACAGGCATTTATGTGACCGACCCGATGTGGAACGGCCAGGCGGTTGTGACCGAATACCGCACCGAAGTCGAAAGCTACGCAAAAATTGAAAGCTTTTTCTGGCGCAACGCCAATCAGGTTCAGTTGACAAGCCCATACCGCTTCCGGGTCACGATGAAAGACGGGCGGGTCATGGATTACGGGCGGCGCTGGTGGCTTTTATCCTCTGGCTGGAGCCAGCGCAGTTCCGGCGCGGAGTCGCGGGGCAATTCCGCCAAAATGTGGCTGCTCGACCGGGTTGAGGATCGTGCCGGCAACTTCATGGAAATCGATTACGCCGATGAGGCAGAAGACGGCCAATCCAACCTGATGGATATCGAAACGGATATCAAGAACCAAAGAGGTTGCGGCGCAATCATCGGCTACAGCTCAGCCACCACCGTATTGCCGAGACCTGCCGGCGGATATCCCAGCGCCGAAGTCTGGCCGACGATGATCCGCTATTTCGCCAAGGGCGCCAACGCCGGGGTATGCGGCGGAGCCAATCAGCAGGTGGTATTCAAGTACGAAATGATCGCGGGGCAGGGCCTTGGGGAAAAAAGGGAGTTTTTCTACGATTCGGGCGCTGGCCAGTCTTCCCTGACGCGGCGCTTGACCGGGATCGAAATGCGTTCGGACGGATCGGGGCGCAATATCGCTTCTACGCTGGTACGGCAATATCGGCTGAACTATACGCAAAGCCCGCGAACAGACAAAAGCCTGCTTGCACAAGTCAACGAATGCGGCGCCGACGGCACTTGCCTGCCGGCGACGCAATTTGAATGGAGCAGCCAGGATTACAACCAATACAAGCATTTCAGCGGCCCGGGCATCAAAGGGCAGCCTTCTTTATCTTTTCCGTTTGCCATTGATGAAGATTATGGCAGAGATATTCCCATTTATTGGATGAAAAAAGTTTTTGTCACCGACTGGAATGGCGATGGTAAAAGCGATGTGCTGGGATGGAAGGCGGATTATTTACGAATGGATGAGGGAGATAATGGCGGCGATAGCTGGGGTACTTGGCCAGTTTACAGCATCAAACTGATTTTATGCCTTGCGACGAATAATGGTTTTCAATGCAATGAGACGGCGCCTCTTTTGGAATTTGAAGGACCGCGTTCGAGGAATATAAATCCTGATGAGCTTATTCAGTTTGCCGATATTAACGGCGACGGAAAATCCGACCTGATTATCTATCGCGATGGCGCTAGCACTAGCGCTAGCGGTCATCTTTATGGCCATATAGAAAGAATATGTCTTTCCAACGGCGACTGGAGCTGCACGAATGCTTCCGGCGTCAGTGATGTCATTCTTGGCGGAAACAGTGAGCCTGTCTTTTACGGTGATGTCGATGGCGACGGCCGGGTCGATGTGGTGAAAGCTAGCGATGGCAGACGGCTCAAGATTTTCTTTATGCGCGAAAACGGCTATGTGGCGTCGAGCATGGAAGGCGTCGGGATTTCAAACGCCGATTGTCCGGCGGCGGAGCCGAATTGTGAAAATTTTTGGGGAACGGGAACGCATTATTACTCCCTGATGGCCGATGTGGATGGCGATGGGCGGTCGGATTTTGTTTCGCGCCGACATTCAGATAACGGCAACGATCAATGGAAAACCTGTTTTTCACGCTGGCAGACCGACGGCACCGGGAACTGGGCGTGCCATCGCGGTTTTGTGCGTGCCGACAGTGGAAGAATGGTTAACAGCGTCACGCTGGATTTCAACGGCGATGGCTTGGCCGATAAAGTCAATATGGCGTCGGTGAACCCAGCGAAAATATGTTTATCGACAGGCGATGGCGCGTATCAATTTACCGACCCTTATATCCACTGGGACGCAACCCTCGGCCGTTGGATAGCTGCTGACGGGATACAGATTGATTATTTCAGCCCAAGCACGCCGCGTTGCCGGAACTGGGGCAAGGTCTCCGATTTATCCGGTGTGGGGCACATCTTCTTCGGCGATTTCAACGGCGACGGCCGGTCGGATATGGCATCGGTCGCCACCATAAACGCCGACGGTAATCGGGGCTACGGGATCTGGCGGATATGCTTATCCACAGGCGTTAATTTCAGTTGCGGCAACTGGGACGGCCCTTGGGGCGGCGGTGTTGGCGGGGGCACTTCTGATTGGGAAAAAGTATTGGTTGTCGGCGATTTTAACGGCGATGGCAGAACCGATATCCTTCGCATCGATCGCGGCGGCCGCGGGATGATCGGCTATTCCGGCGGTGCCGCTCCCGGAAAACCTGCGGACATGGTGACGAAGATCACCACCGGGCTGGGCGCCGTCACCAATATCGATTATGCGCCGATCACCGACAGCAGCGTATATAAAAAATCCGCAGGCGCGAGCCCGGCATATCGGGAAATCGATATCCAATCGCCGCTTTTTGTGGTCAAGCAGACAAGCGCGAGCAACGGCATCGGCGGCTGGCTTACGACACGCTATTTTTACGAAGGATTGCGCGGCCGGACGGATGGGCGCGGCCTTTACGGATTCGGGGTCATCAGAAGGCAGGACAGCACGGGCAGCCTGACGGAAACCGTCAATTATCGAGTGGCCTCCCAAAGCGCCGAAGGCGTTTGGGCGCTGATGGGGCGTCCGGTTTCCGTTCGCCAGTATGCGCCGTTGACGATTGGTCAGCAGGTTGACCTGTCGGATTCGAACCAGTTTACCGGCGGGGAATATTTATTCAATCAATCCTTGAGAAAGATCAGCGAAGAATCTGTCCAGTACGGCGTGCGCGTTTCCCAGACCTGCTCAGCGGGCACATGTACGGGCATTCGCGCGACGGAGGCCAAAAAGGCGCCGGCCATTCGGGAGTATGTTGTTGTCGAAACGCTCAAGCGCACCTGGGAATTAAACGGCGGCGAGTTTGCCTCGGTAACGACGCGGACGCCGATCGCGCAACTGGACCGCTTCGGCAATCAGCTCTGGAGCGAAACGGAAAGCAGCGATGGCTACAAGAAAACCACCACGCAAACTTTTTACAACGATATCAACAACTGGCGGCTTGGGTTCATGACCCGCGCGTCGGTCGTGCATTACGCGCCGGGGCTGACGGCGCAAACGAGAGCGACTTCGTTCGCTTATAACCAGATCAGCGGCGGAAGCTGCACGGGCCCTGTCGGCGCGCTTTGCGAAGAAACCGTAGAGCCGGATCGGGAAAGCGATTCCGCCAGCGGCCACAGCTTGTGGCAGAGGATGCGCTTTGCCTACGATACGTCGGGCAACCAGACCAGCGCCACGCTGACCTTCCGCGACCGCTCGGGAACGTACCACAACCGCACCAACACAACGCAATACGATACCAGCAAGCGCTACCCGACACGGACAACCAACGCATTGGGCCAGAGCCAGACGGCAACCTACCATTCGGGATTGGGCGCGGTTCTGACCAGCACCGACGCCAACGGTATTCGCGTCCAGAACCTTTACGACGGGTTGGGGCGCGCTTACGGATCGCGCACATACAACAATTACAGCCAGAAGCTTTCCGAAACCTTTGAAGGCGTTGAGACGACGGGGCGGCAAGGCTATGAACGATACCGCATCCGCAAGCTTTCTTCGGGCGGCGGCGAGGCCATTGTTTACTTTGATGAATTGCAGCGCTCCGTTCGCGGGCTGACGCGCAGCTTCAGCCAAGGCGCTTATGCCCAAACAGCGACGACGTACGATTCGTACGGGCGCATTATTCAGGCAACGGCGCCATCGGGTTCGGCAATGGCAACCACAACGATCGCCTACGACAGCCTGGGGCGCAATATCAGTGAAAGCATCCAATCGGGCGGGCAGGTGCTGACCACCACAACCGGCTACAGCGCTTTTACCAATACCAGCATTGCCGGGCGGATGTACAGCGGCAGCAAAGTCACCAGCGCCCAGTCGGGCACGGGCATTGCAGCGCGCTCCGTTACAACCTACACCAACAGCCAGGGGCAGACGGTGCGCGTGACCGACGCCGCGAATAACAACACCGATTTCGTTCACGACGTTTTCGGCAACCTGACGCAAGCCATCGGGCCNNCCGCAAGCTGGTGCAGCAAAATCCCGACAGCGGCTATTGGCAATACCGCTATAACGGCAACGGTGAACTGGTTGAACAGATCGACGCGCGCGGCTATGCCACCCAAAGCTATTACGATGCTCTTGGCCGTGCCGTTGAACGCCGCGAATATGGTTTAAGCATCATGATGAGCGCGCCCCGCGTCACCGTCTGGAGCT
>DBDN01000088.1 GCA_002293615.1 Betaproteobacteria bacterium UBA931
GCTTTGGCACTTTCGGTTTGAAAGCGACGACGCGCGGTCGCCTGACGGCGCGCCAGATTGAGGCGGCGCGTCGCGCGATGACCCGTCACATCAAGCGCGGCGGGCGCATCTGGATTCGCATCTTCCCGGATAAACCGATTTCTACCAAACCCGCGGAAGTGCGGATGGGAAGCGGTAAGGGTAACCCGGAATACTATGTGGCCGAAATTCAGCCGGGCAAAGTATTGTATGAGATGGACGGCGTAGATGAAACTTTGGCCAGAGAAGCGTTCCGTCTTGCCGCGGCCAAACTTCCGTTTCGTACGGTTTTTGTTCATCGCCTGATCGGTTGACGGAGATAAGGATGAAAAAAAGCGAAAAAAAAGAACTCAAGGAAAAAAGCCTTGAGGATCTGAAAAAAGAGCTGCATGAGCTGCTGAAAGAACAGTTCAGCTTGCGTATGCAGATGGGTACCCAACAATTGCAAAATACGCAGAAAGTGAAGTTTGTGCGTCGCAATATCGCTCGGGTGCGTACTTATATGAGTCAGAAAGCGGAGCAAGCATGACGCAGATCGACAATCAAGAAACGGTTTCTCTCACCAATTCTCTGGTCACCACATTAATCGGTCGCGTGGTCAGTGATAAAAGGGATAAGACGGTTACACTGCTGGTTGAACGGCGCGTGAAGCACCCGTTGTATGGCAAAGTGGTAATTCGTTCGTCGAAATACCATGCGCACGATGAAAATAACGAGTGCAAGATTGGCGACGTGGTTGAAATCAGGGCAACGCGCAAGCATTCCAAGACCAAGTCTTGGGAAGTATTGCGGCTTCTGGAAAAGGCGACGATTTAATCTTTTGATAAATGGCGCGTTTTCACTATTGCGCAAGCAATTAAAGCGTGCCATAATCCAAAAGTTATGTTCATGCGGCCTTTTAAGGCTGCTTATTTTCTCCGAAACGGGGTCCAAGACTGGCTGTGGCCGAACATGTGAGGTTTGGCCGACAGGTTAAGTTGGAGAGTGTGGAATCATGATTCAAATGCAAACGGTGCTGGATGTTGCCGATAATACGGGTGCACGCTCGGTAATGTGTATCAAGGTACTGGGCGGCAGTAAACGGCGTTACGCGAATGTCGGCGATATTATCAAGGTGAGCGTCAAAGATGCGGCGCCGCGTGGGCGTGTCAAAAAGGGGGAGGTTTACAGCGCTGTTGTAGTGCGTACGGCTTCCGGTGTGCGCCGCGATGACGGTGCGTTGGTGCGCTTTGACTCGAATGCGGCGGTGTTGCTCAACAATAAGCTGGAACCGATCGGAACCCGTATCTTCGGCCCGGTAACGCGCGAGTTGCGTACCGAGCGCTTTATGAAGATCGTTTCGCTGGCGCCGGAAGTGATTTAAAGAGGCTTCGTATGCGGAAAATTCGTAAAGGAGATCAAGTGGTGGTCATTGCCGGACGCGATAAAGGGAAGCGCGGCTTGGTCGAGCGAGTGCTTGAAAATGATCATCTGATGGTGGCGGGGGTGAATCAGGCCAAGCGCCATACTCGGCCTAACCCATTAAAAAATGAACCTGGCGGCATTTTACTCAAAGAGATGCCGATTCATGTCTCGAACGTGGCGATCTGGAATGCTTCGGCGCAGAAAGCGGATCGTGTTGGTATTCGGTTTGAGGGCGAGGGTGCCAATAAGCGCAAAGTCCGTTTCTTCAAATCGAATAATGAAGCGTTGGGCGGCTAAAGGATAAAAGGATAAGTGATGGCCCGTTTGCAAGAATATTATCGCAAAGAAGTGGCGCCTGCTTTAATGAAGCAGTTTGGTTATAAGTCGGTAATGGAAGTGCCGCGTATGACCAAGATTGTTCTCAATATGGGCGTTGGTGAGGCGGTGGCGGATAAAAAAGTGTTGGAAAACGCCGTGGCTGATTTGCAGAAAATTTCCGGCCAAAAGCCGGTGGTTACCAAAGCGCGTAAAGCAATTGCCGGCTTTAAAATCCGTGAGGGCTATCCGATCGGGTGTATGGTGACCTTGCGCCGCGAGAGGATGTTTGAGTTTTTCGATCGTCTCGTGAATATCGCCTTGCCTCGTGTCCGCGATTTTCGTGGCGTAGGTGGTAAGGGCTTTGATGGTCGTGGCAATTTCAATATGGGTGTTAAGGAACAGATCATTTTTCCTGAAATTGAATACGACAAGATTGATGCGTTGCGCGGTTTGAACATTACTGTGGCGACAACGGCTAAAACCGACGCGGAAGCAAAAGCTTTGCTGGCCGCGTTCCGATTCCCGTTCAGGGGTTAATAAGATATGGCGAAATTGGCTTTGATCAATCGCGACCAGAAACGCAGAAAACTGGTGGCGAAATATCAGAAAAAACGTGAAGCGCTTTTAGCGGTCATTGGCGACAGCAATGCGAGCGAAGATGAACGGTTTGAGGCGCGTCTTAAGTTGCAGAAACTGCCCCGCAACGCAAACCCGACCCGGGTACGCAATCGTTGCGCGCTGACGGGCCGTCCGCGCGGTGTTTATCGTAAGTTTGGTTTAGGGCGCAGCAAATTGCGCGATTATGCGATGAAGGGGGAAATTCCCGGCATCGTTAAAGCCAGTTGGTAACGAGGTGACGCATGAGTATGTCTGACCCGATCGCGGATATGTTGACGCGTATTCGCAATGCACAGATGGTGGAGCATTCAAGTGTATCCATGCCTTCGTCGAAAGTGAAGGTGGCAATTGCGCAGGTGCTCAAGGATGAAGGTTATATCGAAGATTTTCGTGTGACCAAGGATAAAGCGAAAGCGACGCTGGAAATCGCGTTGAAATATTATGCCGGCCGTCCGGTGATTGAAAAGATTGAACGAGTCTCTCGCCCCGGTTTGCGTATTTATCGCAGCAAGGAAGATATTCCGCCGGTAATGAACGGTTTGGGGATCGCGGTGGTGTCGACTTCTCGCGGTGTGATGACGGATCGCAAAGCGCGCGCTGCCGGCGTTGGTGGCGAAGTACTGTGCATTGTTGCCTAAGGAGTGGAGAATGTCTCGAATTGGTAAGGCTCCGGTCACGCTTCCCGATAAAGTTGAGGTGGCGGTTAATGGCGGTCAGATTACGGTTAAAGGCCCATTGGGAACGTTGACGCAGCCCTTGGTCGAAGGCGTTGCTGTTGTACAGGAAGACAAGCAGCTTGTTTTCAAACTGGAGCGTCCGGAAGTGCAGGCGATGTTTGGTACATTGCGTGCATTGGTTGCCAATATGGTCAAAGGTGTTACCGAAGGGTTTGAGCGCAAATTAACGCTGGTTGGCGTGGGTTATCGTGCCCAACTTGCCGGTGATGCTTTGAACCTGTCTCTGGGGTTTTCGCATCCGATCATCCATAAACTGCCCGAAGGCGTAAAAGCGGAATTGCCGCAGCAGACTGAGATCGTGATTAAAGGTATTGATAAGCAGAAAGTCGGCCAGGTTGCCGCGGATATTCGCGCTTATCGTCCGCCCGAGCCGTATAAGGGTAAAGGAGTGCGTTACGTCGACGAGCGTGTCGTACTTAAAGAAACGAAGAAGAAATAACGTCAGACGCGTTATCGCGTTTTTAAAGAGGTGGTTATGGATAAGAAAACAGCTCGTTTGCGCCGCGCCCGTAAAACCCGGGTGCGCATCGCCGAGCAGCGTGTTGCGCGGTTGGTGGTGTATCGCTCCAACACGCACATTTACGCTCAGATTGTGGCGGTTTCCAGTGATCGGGTATTGGCCTCGGCCTCAACTGTAGAAAAAAGTATTCGTGAGACTGCGAAAAATGGCGCCAATTGCGCGGCGGCCGCATCAGTGGGTAAATCCATTGCCGAACGTGCAAAAGCGGCAGGCGTAGAAACGGTGGCATTTGACCGCTCAGGCTATAGATTTCATGGTCGCGTGAAAGCGCTGGCGGAAGCTGCCCGTGAGGGCGGCCTCAAATTCTGAGGCATTGACGATTATGGCAAAACAACAGGTAACAGAAGAGCGCAGCGACGGTTTGCGTGAAAAAATGGTAGGCGTCAACCGAGTCACCAAGGTGGTGAAGGGCGGGCGTATTATGGCGTTTGCTGCGTTGACGGTGGTCGGCGATGGCGATGGCCGTATCGGCATTGGCAAGGGAAAGTCAAAAGAAGTTCCGGTTGCTGCGCAAAAAGCTATGGAGCAGGCGCGCCGTAATATGGTGAGAGTGAACCTGAAAAAAGGGACGCTTTACCATCCTGTCGAGGGTCGTCATGGGGCGACGCGCGTTTATATCCAGCCGGCTGCCGAAGGTACCGGCATTATCGCGGGCGGCGCGATGCGCGCCGTGTTTGACGTGGTCGGAGTGACCAATGTTCTGGCAAAGTGTCATGGTTCCACCAATCCGTACAATATTGTGCGCGCGACGCTGAATGCGTTAATGGCATGTAATACGCCGGCTGAAATTGCGGCCAAGCGTGGCAAAACGCTTGAAGAAATTCTGGGAGACTGACCATGGTGGCAAAGAAAACAGTCAAGATAACCTTGGCCAAGGGTTTGGCAAGGACTCGAAAAGATCATCGCGAGACGGTGCGCGGGCTTGGGCTGAAATGGACCAACCACACCGTTGAACTTGAGGATACGCCTTCAGTGCGCGGCATGATCAATAAAGTAAATTACTTGCTTAAAGTAGCGGGCTGATGCCGTAGTGCCACGGAGCGGAGAAACGAAAATGCAACTGAATACAATTAAGCCTGCCGAGGGTTCGAAGAAATCACGTCGTCGCGTTGGGCGCGGGATTGGTTCGGGTTTGGGTAAAACTTGCGGACGCGGCCATAAAGGCCAGAAATCCCGCGCGGGCGGATTTCATAAAGTTGGTTTCGAGGGTGGACAGATGCCGTTGCAGCGGCGTTTGCCTAAACGCGGTTTTGTCTCAATCCATAAGGATGCTGTCGGCGAAGTCCGGCTTTCCGATCTTGAGCGTATGCCGGTGGATGACATAGATTTTCTGGCATTGCGCGCCGCCCGGTTGCTATCGGCC
>DBDN01000028.1 GCA_002293615.1 Betaproteobacteria bacterium UBA931
GCCTGCGCGCGGGACGCCGCCACGACATTGCTCAGGCTTTGCTGCAATATGCCGATCTCGTCCGTTCGGTTCTTGACGATCTCCATGTTTACGTCGCCCTCCGCGAGCTTATCCGCCTCCCTGGCGAGCTGGCGAATGGGGAAGATGAAGTGCCGGATATTGATAGTGATCGGGATATAAAAGCACACAAACATGACCGCGAACACGACCGCCCACTGGGTGGCGATCCAGCTCATGTCAAGCGCCGCGATATCCCCGGCGCTCCCGGCCCGTGCCGCCATATCCCTCACCTGATACGCGATGATGACCGAGTGCGCGATAAACAGCGCGGCTGCCGAGACCAACGGGACAACGCACAGCCTCATCAGCTTGAATCGCAGAGATTGAATGTAGCTCATAATCTGTCATACCCTTTCTATTTGTGTAAAATGCTCTCCCCGCCTCTAAAATGTTATTTCAACTTCTTGCGCTGTTCAAGCGTGATGAAACGGAATATGCGGTCTCTTTGGCGCGAAGGCGCGTTCTGGAACTGCACCCCCACGCGGAACCGGAACTGCGCGCCAATATGCTCGCTTATACGCAGCGCCACGCATTCCAGGCTTTCTTCCGTGCCAATGGAAAACGCGGCCGTGAACTTCTCCCCCGCCTCAAGGTGTTCGTCCGTAGCCACCAGCGCGCCGCCGTCGCTTATATCAAGTATTTTGGCGGAGACGGGCACGGGCAGGTCTTCCGGCTCCCCCTTGAACTCGGAGAGCCAGACGCGCCGGAGTGTAGCGGGTATATTGCACGAAAGCCTGAAGCAATCGCGCATCTGATGCTCTTCTATTTCGCCTATGGCGCGCATCTTAGCGTAGGCAAGCCCCGCCTGGCCCACGCGGCCCTCGAAGGCGAGCTTGAGCGAGTACATGCCCGAGGCCACGACGAACTTCATCAGCACGGGTACGTTTTTAGGCAGCGGATAGAAGCTGCCCCTGTGTATCGGCATCATTAGAAGAATGTTTTCGGGGTCAAGCACGTCGGCGATCACAGTTGAGAGCGTGAGTATCTGCGGGGCCTCTCCCGGGCCGCTCTCAGACTCCAGCTCAAGAAAAACGCGCGCACCTATCTTAAGCGGAAATTCCACTCAATGTCCTCCTTTGGGGTAGGTATGCAAAATCTATATAGTTAAACTTAGAAGCTGTTCTCATAGCTCAAAGCACCGTATCGACGGTAATTTCTACGTCGCTAAAAATCTCCACATTATATAGTATAAGGCCAACAGGCTGATAATGTCAATCCCTTTGGCTAATCATGACAATGATAAAACCCCTTGCAAAGATTTGACACTTGAAACTTAAGGTAATTATTGTTAAAATAATAAAAGTGACGTAAAAACCCCTTATTTACACAAAATTCTGGGAAAGAGGATGTATTATGGCTATAGTGCAGAGCGTAAACTCGTTTATCAACGGCCTCGTATGGGGGCCGCCCATGCTTATACTGTTGGTGGGCACCGGCATATTCCTTACCTTTGCCGTCCGCTTCATGCAGGTGGGCAGAGTTGGCCTGTGGTGGCGGCACACGTTCGGCGGCCTGTTCTCCAAGCGTTCGCGCACAAGCGACGGCAGCAACATCACGCCGTTTCAGGCGGTCTCCACCGCCATGGCCTCCACGGTGGGCACGGGGAACATAGTGGGCGTGGCCACGGCCATAACGCTCGGCGGGCCGGGCGCGGTATTCTGGATGTGGCTCACGGCGCTTTTCGGCATGGCGACCAAGTTCTGTGAAGCTACGTTGGCGGTGAAATACCGTGAAGTGACGCCCGACGGCAAATACGTCGGCGGCCCGATGTACTACATTAAGAATGGGTTGGGACCAAACTGGAGATGGCTGGCGACCCTTTTCGCTATTTTCGGCATGGTCGCCTCCTTTGGCATCGGCAACATGACTCAAGCCAATGCGGTAACTGCGAACGTTGTCGGGTTGAGTAAAACCGCTTTCGGTTTTGATCTTGCCCCCGGGTTCGTTGCCGCGATACTGTTAATACTGTCGGCGCTGGTGTTGATCGGCGGTGTCAAGCGTATCGGTGCGGTTGCCGGAACATTGGTCCCGGCGATGGCGTTGGTTTATGTGATCGGCGGCTTGATCGTGCTTTTTGTTCATATCGACAAAGTGCCGGACGCGTTTACCCTGATTATCCACAGCGCTTTTTATGGTCATGCCGCTGTCGGCGGCTTTACAGGCGCGGCGATTGCCCAGGCGATCCGCTTTGGTGTGGCGCGTGGCCTCTTCTCGAACGAAGCTGGGCTAGGCAGCGCTCCCATCGCACACGCAACGGCGATTGTTAAAAATCCGGTCAAGCAAGGGCTGTTGGGCATGGTCGATCCTTTCCTCGATACGATCATTGTGTGTACCATTTCCGCGCTGGTCATCCTTGTGTCCGGCGAATGGATGGCGCCGGGTATTGCCGAAGCGGGCGCGGGGACACTGACCGCTCAAGCGTTCAACAGCGTCATGCCCGGCGGGTTTGGTTCCTGGCTCGTTACCATCGGCATTGTGCTGTTCGCCTTTTCGACGATCTTGGGTTGGTGTGTGTACGGCGAGCGTTGCGTGATTTATTTGTTTGGCCATAAGGCGGCGTTGCCGTTCCGCATCATCTTCACGCTCGTGGTTCCTGTCGGCGCCCTTGCCAAGCTGGAACTGGTGTGGAATCTTGCCGATCTTTTCAACGGTTTAATGGCCATTCCCAACCTCATCGCTCTTTTGTTGTTGAGCCCGGTTGTGTTCAAGCTGGCGAAAGAATATTTCAGCGATCCGGCGAATCGAGAGGATTAACTTTTTAGAATAGTAATAATTCAAGCACCCCCGATCGTGCACGGATGTTTCGCGCGGTCAGGGGGTGTTTTTGTTTTATGAATTGTGATTATTCATCCGAAATGGTCTTTATATAAGAGAATTGTTATAATAATCGCCCTTGTATGAGCAGGCAAAAATTGGCCTGCGTCTCGAATCGCGCAGCAATGCGCAATCATTTTCAAGAAAGTAATTCGATGACATCTTTTTCATCATCAGCTGCGTTGTGCCCGCCGTTTTTACCGGCGGTACTGGCGCTTGCCGACGGTACAGTGTTTGAAGGCTACAGCGTCGGCGCGTCGGGTGAAACGGTCGGCGAAGTCGTATTCAACACTTCGATGAGCGGTTATCAGGAAATCCTAACCGATCCCAGCTATGCACAGCAAATTGTCACATTAACTTATCCGCATATCGGCAACGTGGGCACCAACAGCGAGGATACCGAGTCAAACAAGCCACGCGCGGCGGGGTTGATTGTCAAGGATGTGCCGCTTTGCGCATCCAATTTCAGGATGCAGGAAACGCTGCCGGCTTATTTGCAGCGCAACGGGATTGTTGCGATTGCTGGTCTGGATACGCGGGCGTTGACGCAGCTTTTGCGTGAGAAGGGAGCGTTGTCCGGTTGCATCATGACGGCCAGCAAGGAGGGCGCGCCGGCGGATGCCGAAGAAGCGCTGAAAAAAGCACGTACTTTTCCCGGTCTGATCGGTGTGGATTTGGCAAAAGAAGTCTCAACAGAAAAAAATTATGCGTGGGATGAAAGTGTCTGGTCGCTTGGCAAGGGCTATGGCAAAGTGCAGAATACGCACTTTCATGTGGTCGCTTATGATTTTGGCGTCAAATACAATATTTTGCGGTTGTTGGCGTCGCGCGGTTGCCGAATCACGGTCGTTCCGGCGACGACCGGCGTTGAGGATGCATTGGCGTTAAAGCCGGACGGCGTATTTTTATCCAACGGCCCGGGCGATCCCGAGCCGTGCGTTTATGCGGTTGAGGCGGCGGGCGCGTTCATGAAACGGGGCTTGCCGTTGTTTGGCATCTGCTTTGGGCATCAGATTATGGCGCTGGCTTTGGGTGCGAAAACATTCAAAATGAAGGTGGGGCATCATGGCGCGAATCATCCGGTGCAAGAGTTGAAAACGGGGCGCGTGTTTATTACGTCGCAGAACCATGGTTTTGCCGTTGATCCCGATACGTTGCCGGGCAATGCGCGGGTGACGCATATTTCATTGTTTGACGGCACACTTCAGGGTTTTGAGTGTACGGACATGCCGGCATTTTCTTTTCAGGGGCACCCGGAAGTGTCGCCCGGGCCATACGATACGGTGTCGTTGTTTGATCATTTTGTGTCGCTGATGGAGGCCCGGCGCTAAACGCCGCGCGCGCAATCATCATGAGTCATTTCGGCATTACGGATTTCTGGACATATGTGATCGGCGTGGTGATCATTGTCCTTCTGCCTGGGCCGAATTCGCTTTTGGTGTTGACAACAGCGGTGCAGCATGGCGTGCGCGAAGGTTATCGCGCGGCCTGCGCAATTTTTCTGGGTGACGCGATCTTAATGCTGTTGGCGGTTGTGGGTGTGGCGTCGTTATTGAAAGCGGAACCGATGTTGTTTACCGTGATCAAAATATCAGGCGCGTTGTATCTTTGTTATCTGGGCGCGGGTTTGTTGTGGAAAGCCTGGCGGCTGTTCCTGACGCGCGATATGGTGGTAAAGCCGGTGACGCCGGTCAAAATGGCGGCGCACTCATTTCGTCGCGCGTTGCTTTTGAGCTTGTCAAACCCGAAAGCGATCCTGTTTTTTATTTCGTTTTTTATTCAGTTCGTGAATCCTGCTTACGCGCATCCGGGATTATCGTTTCTGATTCTTGGCGTCGTTCTGGAAATTATCAGTGCGATTTACCTTAGTGTTTTAATTTTTGCCGGTGTGCAATTGGCGATCTGGTTTCAGCGTCGCCGCCTTTTGACCGCCGGCGCGACATCTGCCGTCGGCGCATTATTTATCGGTTTTGGCGTCAAGTTGGCGACGGCAACATTATCTTGATTTTGATTTGAGTTTTTCATGCCTAAACGTACAGACATTCACAGTATTTTGATTATTGGCGCAGGCCCGATCGTTATCGGTCAGGCGTGCGAATTCGATTATTCCGGCGTGCAGGCGGTGAAGGCATTGCGCGAAGAAGGTTATCGCGTGATCTTGCTCAACAGCAATCCAGCAACGATCATGACTGATTCCGAAATGGCGGATGTCACTTATATCGAACCGATCACCGTTGAAGTGCTTGAACGCATTTTAGAAAAAGAGCGGCCGGATGCGATTTTGCCGACGATGGGCGGGCAGACCGCGCTGAATGCCGCTCTGGATTTGCATCGCAAAGGCCTTCTGAAAAAATACAACTGCGAATTGATCGGAGCATCGCCCGACGCGATCAATAAGGCGGAAGACCGGCAGCGTTTTAAGGAGGCAATGGACAGGATTGGCTTGCAGTCGGCGCGTTCGGGCATTGCCCATTCATGGGAAGAAGCGCAGGAGGTGCAGCGCCAGATTGCCGAATTCACTGAGGGCAGCGGTTATCCGGTGGTGATCCGCCCGTCGTTTACGTTGGGCGGTACCGGCGGCGGCATTGCTTATAACCCGGATGAGTTTCGCGACATCTGTTTGCGCGGGCTGGCGCTTTCACCGACGCACGAGTTGCTGATCGAGGAATCGCTGCTCGGTTGGAAAGAGCTTGAAATGGAGGTGGTACGCGATCGCAACGATAACTGCATCATCATCTGTTCCATTGAAAACCTTGATCCGATGGGTATTCATACCGGCGATTCGATTACGGTTGCGCCTCAGCAAACCCTGACCGATAAGGAATATCAGATCATGCGCGACGCGTCGTTTGCCATATTGCGCGAAATCGGCGTGGATACCGGCGGCTCCAACGTGCAGTTTGCGATCAACCCGAAAAACGGGCGGATGATTGTTATTGAGATGAATCCGCGGGTATCGCGCTCGTCGGCGCTGGCGTCCAAG
>DBDN01000022.1 GCA_002293615.1 Betaproteobacteria bacterium UBA931
CTATGCGTATGTGGGCGGGGATCCGGTAAATTGGATTGATCCTGATGGACGAATAGCATGGGCTCCTATACTTGCTGGTATTGGGTGCGGGGCAGCAGGTTATTCGGGTTATCAAGCGGCTAATGCATTCGCGGACAGGTGCTCAAATGATGATCCAGAAGAAGAGCCGAGGCCTGGAGCACCGCTTGCTAATGCGGCCTCAGCTGTTGGTGATGCCGCGGCAGCTTTTAAACCGGCATTTGCGTCTGGCATTGTTGCTGTAGGTATGATGGCTGCTGGAAAGGTACCTGGTTGGGCTGTACCATGTTTTGTTGTTGGTGCTGCAATTGGTGCGGCGACTAGATGAAGAGTATCGCATGGAAAATAACAATTTTTATTTATGGTGTTATTATCTCTTCACTGCGACACTAGGGATAATCAGTATTTACTTAAGCATTTGTTTGAATAAAAGAAGAGAAGGTTTGATAGATGATATGAAAAAGGCAATATTTAATAAAGAGATTGATTATTTTGAGATTCCAGAAAAAGACATCTGGAAACAAGATATGTTTTTTTATAAATTACCACTTAATTTGACACCTATCTTAAATCAATCTGTTTCAAAGCATAAAAAGATGTTTTTTTATAGAAATATGTTTTTGCTTATAATAGTGATTATATGGTTATTAACGGAAATATCTGTCATTTAACCCACGAGGTGATGATCTTGGTTAGCTAATGCAAGGAGTGCTATTAGAAAATATGGCCGATGCTATCGGAGACATGGCAGCAGCTTTTAAACCAGCATTTGCGTCTAGCATTGTTTAGAAATGTATTTTTACTTGTAGGCGTGCTTGTATTGTTATTAACAGAAGTACTGTATTTTTTTCTTGGTTAAAATTTGTCTTGTAATGTATATCTTCCCGACAGATGTCAAACTTGGCATATAACCATTCCATGGTTACGGCATAAGAAATAGTTGGGTAAATTTTATGATAGATAAAATATATATTTCTTTTCATGATTCAGTATTAACAAATATTGATATTGATGCTAATCATGAAAGTATTGTTTTATCTTTTGACTTTGAAAGTGGAGGAAAAGGTATTTTAAAAATGTGCCAAGTAGTTGCGTTTCGTTGCGAAGATTTAGTTACTCAAAATATAGTTAATAAAATATATTTATCTTCAAAAAATGATTTTTCCTATGAATATTTGAATTATTGGATAAATTGGGCAACAAGGCTTTCGGATACTAAATCATGGTTAGTAGAAACAGCAAAAGAGCAGTGGTTAAAAAAAATAGATTTAGGTGATCTTGAGTTGATTTATATAGAACCATCTCTTGGAGCGCGAATTGCTATAGTATGTTCTCAATTATTCGTAGAAACATAAAGGTTATGTAAAAGCTAGTTTGGATAATACTAGATAAGCATAAATTAATATATGAGAACAAGGATTTCTCTTCCAAATAGTGTATATGATTTTTTAGAAGAAGCTATTTCGAATAATGGTTTCTTATTGAGTAGACTGAATAGTCTTATTCATTATAAAAACTGGGAGCCATATATTTGCATTCCTAGCGATGCAGTAGTGAATGAATCTCATATTCAATCATATGCATTCGGAGGGCTTTTGGCTCCAAAGTATTCTTTTTGCGATAAATATGGAAAAGTTTTTGAGAGAATAACTGATAGTAAAAAAGAGTGTGCAGAAGAGATAATAGATGTTGTAAATAATTATCAAAATGGTTTTCTTATTATGGAATCGTAAGCTTCCCCTTTTGGTAGGCAAGCTAAACTAGANNGTGGGGCAAGTATCCGCTATGTATATGTATATTAAAAACGGAGCTAATGCTCCGTTTTTCGCGTAAGCGACGTGCGCAATATTGTTACGCTAGCATCCTTTAGGGTCAGTTGCAGGTAGATGAGGCAAGCAGGTGCGAATACCGCGGGCACCAGCCTGTACGGTCATCGGATAAATATTTGTCGTAGTCAGAACGCCGTTGATATTAATCGCAGTAAATGGATCTGCTGATAACGGCACAGGGGTCATAGCGATAGCAATATTGTTATTTGCCTGCAACCGCCCGACGCCATCAAAAGTGACGGTATTGTTTCCATTTGGGGTGATGGCAATAGTGGTGTTACGCCAGCGCTGCTTAAAATCAAACTGTTCAACCAGCGTTCGAGTCAACGGTGTTCCCGCTAGTTGATAAATTCCCCAAGTTCCGGCGGCGACATTAATCTGAAATTCGTGATTGCTGTTGCTTTTAACAGCTTCCGCACGCGCTTTTTGCATACCGGATGCAATGGATTCAGCTGTGTTGCGGATTTGCCTATTTTGCAGGAAGGTTTGAAACGACGGAACTCCCATCACCAAAATCAGCGCAATAATCGAAATAACTACCATCAACTCGACCAGCGTGAAGCCGGAAGGCGGTTTAATCGATTTTGCTCGATGGCTTTTTATGCGCATATCCCACCTTTTCTTATTACCCAGCAAGTATTCGGTGTTGGGTCAGTCCACCCATGCCCTCTGGTGATGTTAGAACTTTTGTGGGGTAGAGGGTCGGTGATGTCCGAAGTAAACCTGTATCCGAAACCAGCCATGCTGTCTATTCCAGTAGCTGTTAGGGTATAAGTTGTAGCGGTATTTGCACATCCGTAAGTAAAATACTTGGTGTTTGCAGGCATTAAATCACAAACGTTTCCGGTTCCGGTTGCACTGTTATAAGAGCGATTATCCATAAAATATTGTTCAGCAATCACTTGCCTATTTGCCAGTTCCGTTAAAGCCTCGGGAATTCTTCCTCTGGTGATGTAATCCGTATAGCTCGGATAGGCGATGGTTGCCAGAATGCCGAGGATTGCAACCGTCACCATGACTTCAATCAGCGTAAATCCCTTGTTGGTGTTTTTCATGTCTAATCTCGTTCGCAAGTATGTGTTCATCAGATAACATCGCATGTCAGCGTATATCAAGAAAATGAGTTATGGGCAGCGGTTCATTGTTCGTTATCGATTTGAAACGGGTAATTTCTCGGAAACTTTGTTAAAACGAGTTGAGAATTTATGAACCGTTTTCCCGTAGAATACGCTTGTATGCATATCTTCCTGCAATAATAATGCCAAATTCTACACCAATAACCATTCCTGCAACCATTCGTACGCGCTTCGCGCCGAGCCCGACCGGTTTTTTGCATTTGGGAGGCGCGCGCACGGCGCTTTTTTCCTGGGCATATGCCCGCCATCATCATGGCGCATTTGTCTTGCGGATTGAGGATACGGATCGCGAGCGTTCCACACAAGCCGCCACAGATGCAATTCTCGACAGTATGGCGTGGCTCGGGCTGGATTACGATGAAGGCCCTTTTTATCAGACGCGGCGGATGGCGCGTTATCGCGAGACGCTTGACGACATGCTGGCGCGCGGGTTGGCGTATTACTGTTACATGACGCAGGAAGAGCTTGAAGCGTTGCGTGAAGCGCAGATGGCGCGCGGCGAGAAGCCGCGCTATGACGGGCGTTGGCGTCCGGAGAATTCGGTGAGGAAAGAGCCGCCTGCCGGTGTAAAGCCGGTAATCCGTTTTCGCAATCCCGACGAAGGAACTGTGGTTTGGGAGGATCGTGTGAAAGGGCGGATCGAAATCGCCAACAGTGAGCTTGACGATCTGGTGATCGCCCGTTCGGATGGGATGCCGACTTACAACTTTTGTGTGGTAATTGACGATATTGACATGAGGATCACACACGTCATCCGCGGCGATGACCATGTCAATAACACGCCACGCCAGATTAATATTTTTCGGGCGCTTGGGTCCGAGCCGCCGGTTTTTGCGCATGTGCCGACAGTTCTCGGCGAGGATGGACAAAAATTGTCAAAACGGCACGGCGCGGTCGGCGTAATGGAATATGAAAGTGCCGGATATTTACCCGAGGCGATGGTCAATTTTTTGGCACGTTTGGGATGGGCGCACGGTAACGACGAGGTATTTTCAGCGCCGATGCTTTGCGAATGGTTTGAACTCGACGCAATCAGCCCGGCGCCGTCGCGCTTCAATACAGACAAACTACGTTGGCTCAATCAGGAACACATGAAAATGTTGCCGCTCGATGAGCTTGGGCGGCGCTTATTGCCGTATCTGCAACGGGAAAACATTGACGCAACGCATGGCCCTGCGCCGAAGGACGTTGCCGAACTATTTCGCGAGCGGACGGCCACATTGGTGGAAATGGCGCAAGCGGCGCGTTTTTTATATATGGTGCCCGTGCCGGACAGAGCGCTTCTTGACGAGCAAATTCAAAGCCACAATCGGCAGGCGCTTGCCGAGCTTCTGGAGGAGTTTCAGCAAATCAACTGGACGCGTGAAGCCATCAACGGCGCGTTAAAAGCGGCGGCGAAGAAACAGAGCTTAAAGCCGCCGCAGATCATGATGCCGGTACGCGCGTTGGTGGCGGGAACGCTGACGACGCCTGCGATTGATCGCATTTTGGAATTGCTTGGGCGTGAGGAAACGTTGGCACGATTGCAGGATGGTATGAAAATCACGGCATGAAAGCCGCAGGTATCTGAATTTCTCAGTGGTTGCCTCAGTTGTTTAGGGTGGTTTTTGGTGTTTTGGGCGGCTTCCAGTAGAATGCGCTTTTCTGCGGATGATCTTCCATGACGAAATTCGTCTTTGTCACTGGTGGTGTGGTTTCCTCGCTCGGGAAAGGCATTGCCGCCGCCTCACTTGCCGCCATTCTTGCTTCTCGCGGCATTCGCGTCACCAACCTGAAACTTGACCCATATATCAATGTCGATCCGGGGACGATGAGCCCGTTCCAGCACGGCGAGGTGTTTGTCACCGAAGACGGCGCGGAAACCGATCTCGATTTGGGGCATTACGAGCGCTTTACGGACGTTAGGATGCATCGTTGCAATAATTTTACGACGGGGCAAATTTACGAAAGCGTGTTGCGCAAGGAGCGGCGCGGCGCGTATTTGGGCGGGACGGTGCAGGTGATTCCGCATATCACCGATGAAATCAAAGACTGGGTCGTGCGCGGCGCGGGCGATGCCGAAGTGGCGATTGTGGAAGTGGGCGGTACCGTCGGCGACATTGAATCGTTGCCGTTCATCGAAGCCGTGCGCCAAATGGGGATCACGCTTGGTCACCACAATTGTTGCTACATCCATCTGACACTGGTGCCGTATATTGCCACGGCCGGTGAAATGAAGACCAAGCCAACGCAGCATTCGGTCAAGGAGCTGCGCAGTATCGGCATTCAGCCGGATATTGTGTTGTGCCGCGCCGACCGGCCTTTGCCCGAAGGGGATCGTCGCAAGATTGCGCTTTTTACCAATGTCGCGGCGGACGCGGTGATTCCGATGCTCGACGCCAATTCGATTTATAAAATCCCGCTGAATTTGCAGCATGAAAAGCTCGACGAGATCGTATGCAAAAAATTGATGCTGACTTCGCCCGAGGCGGATTTATCGAAATGGCGCGATTTGATCCGTGCATTGGAAAACCCCGAGCACGAGATTACCATCGCGATGGTGGGCAAATATGTTGATTTGACAGAGTCGTATAAGTCGCTGATCGAGGCATTGATACATGCCGGGATTCACACCGGGACAAAAGTCAATATCAAGTATTTCGATTCGGAGGATTTTGAGAAAACCGGCGATGTTTCGGCATTGGCGGAAGTTGATGCGGTGCTGGTGCCGGGCGGTTTTGGCAAGCGCGGTGTCGAAGGAAAAATCCTCGCGATTCGCTATGCGCGCGAAAACGATATTCCCTATCTTGGCATTTGCCTGGGCATGCAGTTGGCGCTGATTGAGTACGCGCGCCATAAGGCGGAGTTGAGCCACGCGAACAGTACGGAATTTGATGCCGATACGCCGAATCCGGTGGTGGCGTTGATTACCGAGTGGCAGTCGCGTGACGGGAAAGTTGAGCATCGCTCCGAAGAATCCGATCTTGGTGGCACGATGCGGCTTGGCGCACAAGCATGTCGAGCCAGAGAAGGGACGCTGGCGTATCGGCTGTATGGCGATACGATTACCGAGCGACACCGCCATCGCTACGAAGTCAATAATCATTATTTGCCACGTATCGAAAAGGCGGGGCTGGTTGTCAGCGCCCGTGCGGAAAACGCCCGCGCGAGCGGTGGTTTGTGCGAGACGATTGAGCTTGCCGACCATCCGTGGTTTTTCGGTTGCCAATTCCACCCGGAATTTACTTCCAACCCACGGCGCGGGCATCCGTTGTTCATTGGTTTTGTACAGGCAGCGTTGAAGCGGCGTCAGCTCGGGCAATCATGAAACTGTGCGGTTTTGAAGTCGGCCTTGACCGACCGTTTTTTTTGATTGCGGGGCCATGCGTCATTGAATCGGAGCAATTGCAAATTGACGTTGCTGGGCAACTCAAGGAAATTACCGGTGCGCTGAATATCCCGTTTATTTTTAAATCATCGTTCGACAAGGCAAACCGCAGTTCGCATAAAAGTTTTCGCGGCCCCGGCCTTGACGAAGGGCTGCGTGTGCTTGCCGAGGTCAGAAAACAAATCGGCGTGCCGGTGTTGACGGATGTTCACGAAGCGGAAACCATCAGCACGGTTGCCGAAGTGGTTGATGTGCTGCAAACACCAGCATTTTTATGCCGCCAGACCGATTTCATCCAGGCAGTTGCCGCGTCGGGATTGCCCGTTAACATCAAAAAAGGCCAGTTTCTCGCACCGGAAGACATGAAGCAGGTCGCGTTAAAAGCGCGCGCCGCCAGCGGAAAAGACAATATTATGGTATGTGAGCGCGGCGCATCGTTCGGTTACCACAATCTGGTTTCCGACATGCGTTCGCTGGCGATTATGCGTGATACGGGCTGCCCGGTCGTGTTCGACGCCACGCATTCGGTGCAGCTGCCCGGCGGGCAGGGGACCGCCAGCGGCGGGCAGCG
>DBDN01000083.1 GCA_002293615.1 Betaproteobacteria bacterium UBA931
TCATGCGGCGCGCCTTCCTGAGCGCGGCCGATCACCCGCTTGATTTTTTCCAGCTCTTTCATCAAATGCGCCTGCGACGGCAAACGCCCGGCCGTATCGGCCAGCATTACATCCATATTGCGGGCACGCGCCGCCTGAATCGCATCAAACATCACCGCCGCCGGATCGCCGCCCTGTTGGGCAATCACCGCCACATTATTGCGCTCGCCCCAGACGCTTAATTGCTCGCCGGCGGCCGCGCGAAAAGTATCGCCGGCGGCCAACAGCACTTTCAGCCCCTCCGTTTGCCAACGCTTGGTCAGCTTGCCGATCGACGTGGTTTTACCCGCGCCGTTGACACCGGCGAGCATCACCACGCACGGCTTTGCTTCCGGCAATTCGGCACCGACTTCCAGCGGTTTCAACAAATCGCCGAGCGCTTCGCGCAACAGTACTTTCACGTCGGCATCCGCGCCCGCTTCACGGTAACGCCGCCGCAAGTCATCAAGCAAAAAGACCGTCGCCGCCACACCGACGTCCGCGGTCAAAAGCACCGTTTCCAATGTTTCCAGCGCTTCGTCGTCGAGTTTACGCGCAGAAAAAACCTGTGCCAGCGGCATCGTCAACTTCTGCCGCGACAGCGATAAACCTGCGCTCAGCCGTTCGCGCCACGAGCGTTTCGGCTTTTCCAATGATGCGGCGGCAGCGCTTTCCGGCACACTTTCAGCAACGCGCGCTTCAACGGGCTCCTCCGCCTCCGGCAACGCCTTTGCCTGATCTTCGGTCAATGTTTCGCTTTTGCGCTTGAAAAAATTGAACATAACGCCATACCAAAATTAAACCAAGGCGCATTGTACCGGTTGCCGATGTGTTGCGGCATGCGGATAATGCCGTGATGCGACGTATCGGCAAATCATCATTGCGCATTATCGGCGGAACATGGCGCGGACGCACGATCCGCTTTCCGGTTTTATCCGGCGTGCGCCCGACGCCGGACCGCGTGCGTGAAACGCTGTTCAACTGGCTCGGGCAAGACCTTACCGGCTGGCAAACGCTCGAACCTTACGCGGGCAGCGGCATCCTGTCGCTGGAAGCATTGTCACGCGGCGCGGCATTGGCGGTGGCATGGGATATCGACAAGCGATCTATGCAAGCGCTTACTTCGACATCAATCCTATTAAAAACAAAATATATGGAAGCGCATAGCCAGAACGCGCAAGCCGCGCTCGCTCAGGAAAAACGCCGGTTCGACCTTATTTTTCTTGATCCGCCGTTTCAGGAAAACCCGTGGCCGTGGCTTTTTGGCGCTTGCGCGCCGCTGCTCAAGCCAACCGGCTATCTTTATGCGGAAGCAGGCATGGCGCTTACGCCGCCCGCGCCGTTTTCCGCGTATCGGCACGGAAAAGCCGGGCAGGTTCATTATCATCTGTTTTGCTTTTCTGCCGAAGAAAACGATTAGCTTATAATACCTGCCCGTTTTATAAAACGATTGCGAGCATGCCATGCGCTCACACAAAAAATTAACCGCCGTTTATCCCGGCACTTTTGACCCGTTCACACGCGGACATCAGGACGTTGTCAAACGCGCCGCGCACCTTTTCGATAATGTCATTGTCGCGGTTGCCGAAAGCACCCATAAAAAACCGTTATTCAGCCGCGATGAGCGCGTTGAAATGGGCGCTTTGATTTTCAAAAACCTGAATAACGTTGAAGTGAAAGGCTTTTCCACACTGCTTGCGCATTTCGTTCATGAACAAAATGCGCAGGTGCTGGTACGCGGTTTGCGCGCTGTTTCCGATTTTGAATATGAATTTCAAATGGCCGGCATGAACCGGCGGCTTGCTCCCGAATTCGAAACCGTCTTTTTGATGCCTGCCGACGAATTCATGTTTATATCATCGACGATGGTACGCGAAATCGCCCGCTTCGGCGGCGACGTTTCGCGTTTTGTCGACCCTATCGTCAAAGAACGGTTGCAACGACGTCTGGAAAAAAAATAAACTCTGCGCTAAGATTTGCGGCTCTCGACGCGCTTACTCAAGTAAGCTGCTCGTCGTCTGCTTTATTGAACTACTCCGGAAAGGGAAAATTGTGGCTCTTTTGATTACCGAAGATTGTATTAACTGCGATGTGTGCGAGCCGGAATGCCCGAACAACGCCATTACGCAAGGCGAAGAAATTTACGAAATAAACTCCGATAAATGCACCGAATGCGTCGGCCATTACGATACGCCGCAATGCCAGGATGTTTGCCCGGTTGACTGCATTGTGGTCGATCCGAATCACGAAGAAACACGCGAAGAGCTGCAAAAAAAATACGACTCCATGTACGACTGATCCCGCGAAACACCCGCTTTGGAAAACATCACGAGCGGCTAGGAAAAGCATCGCGCCCCTTGAGCCTTTTGCCCCATGTCCCTTTTTCTTACCATCGCCATCGTTCACTTCATGGCTTTGGTCAGCCCGGGGCCTGATTTTTTATTCGTCTCACAAACCACAATCAGCCGACCGCGACGAGACGCCCTATGGGGCGTTGCCGGAATCACGCTTGGCGTCGTGATCTGGGCCATGCTCGCCCTGCTGGGCTGGCATATCGTGCTGGAAAAAATGACCTGGCTGCGCCGAACGCTCATCGTTTGCGGCGGCTTGTACCTGTGCTGGATGGGTTGGCAATTATTGCGCTCGGCGTGGCGCAATAATAATGCAAGCACCGACGCCGCAAACAAAACCGCTCCCGCTTTCGCCGCGCCGCATACTTTTCTGCGCGGGCTGTTGACCAACCTGGCCAACCCGAAAGCGCTGGTCTATTTCGGCAGCGTGTTCTCGCTTTTCGTCAATAGCGATATGGATATCGCCTTCCGTATTTCATTATTGGCCTTGATCGCCATTGAGACCGCCGCCTGGTTCACCTTTGTTGCGCTGGTATTCGCGACGCCATTTATACGCGCTCGCTACCAACAGCTAAAACGCGGCATCGACGCGGCAACAGGCGCGCTGTTTTTCGGCTTTGGCGTATTTTTAATTGCCGGGAACAAATAGGCCCTTTTGAATAATTCCGCAATCAAAACCCTTACTTAGGCGGCGGGCTGGTGGCAAGTTGG
>DBDN01000065.1 GCA_002293615.1 Betaproteobacteria bacterium UBA931
ATTGCGGGGCTTTTTATCGGCTCTTCACCGGTTTGAAAAACTGTGCCGTCAGGCTGCCGGAACCACGTCCACAAATTTGTTGCTTTTCGGGCCGCGCACGTTGAATTGCACCAAGCCATCCACTTTCGCAAACAAGGTGTAATCCTTGCCGCAACCGACGTTCAAGCCGGGATGCATTTTGGTGCCACGTTGGCGAACGATGATGCCGCCGGCGCGAATCGCTTCGCCGCCATAAACTTTAACGCCAAGGCGTTTGGCTTGTGAATCGCGCCCGTTGCGCGAACTGCCGCCTGCTTTCTTATGTGCCATGAACTTTCTCCTTTAGGCAACGATGCTGTCAATGCGCAGCAATGTGTAATTCTGACGATGCCCCTGATGCTTCTGGTAATGCTTGCGACGGCGCATTTTGAAAATCTTGATTTTCGGGCCGCGCGCATGCTCCAATACCGTTGCCTTGACAGAAGCGCCTTGCAGAACAGGCTGGCCAACACGAACGCTGTCGCCTTCTCCGACCATCAACACCTGATCGAGGATCACTTCTGCGTTCACGTCCGCCGGTATCTGTTCTATTTTAAGTTTTTCGCCGGCGGCAACTTTGTATTGTTTGCCTCCGGTTTTTATGACCGCGTACATGAATAAACTCCATTCGTAAAAAACACCCGGATTCGGGCGGTTTTTGATTATAACGGTTTTGTGTTCCCTGTCAAAATCAACACGATAGCGTCCGGGCGCTTGCCCAAGGGCTATCGCCCGCCTACCGTTAGTTATGGCAACAGCACCACAGCGCCCGTTGCCTGTCGCGTTTCCAGCAAACGGTGCGCTTTGGCGGCATCTTTCAAGGCAAAGCGATGTTGCGGCGCGGCTTTGATTTTTCCCGCCAGAATCAGGTCAAAAAGCTCTTTTGTCATCCTCAGAAAATCTTCGCGTTCGGCAATATAGTCGAATAATGTCGGGCGGGTCATAAAGAGCGAGCCTTTCAGCGCCAACAGGTTGATTTCGAGCAACGGCACCGCGCCCGACGCATTGCCGAAGCTTACCCAAAGCCCGCGCGGCTTCAAGCAATCAAGTGAATGCGGAAAGGTATCTTTGCCGACCGAATCGTACACCACACCCACGCCTTTGCCCTGCGTGATTTCCTTGACCCGTTCGACAAAATTTCCCTTGCGGTAATTGATGACATGGGCGCAGCCATGCGCCTGTGCCAACGCCGCTTTTTCATCGCTGCCGACCGTGCCGATCATGACGGCTCCAAGCGCTTTGGCCCACTGGCAGGCAATCAGGCCAACGCCGCCCGCCGCGGCATGGAACAAAAATGTTTCACCTGCGGCAAGGCGGTATGTTCGCCGGAAAAGGTATTGCACTGTCAAGCCCTTGAGCATGGCGGCGGCGGCCGTTTCATCGTCAATCCCGTCGGGAATACGCACCAAAAACTCCGCCGGAATCAGCCGCATTTCACCGTATGCGCCGAGTTGGCCATTGCAATATGCGACGCGATCGCCGACTTTGAAATCGGTCACCCCGCTGCCGACCGCTTCGACAACGCCCGCACCTTCTTTACCCAACCCGCTCGGCAACGGCGCCGGATAAAGACCGCTGCGAAAATAAATATCGATAAAGTTCACGCCGATTGCCGTGTGCCGAATTAATACCTCATCGGCGGCAGGCGCACCCACGTCAATGTCCACCAATCGCATGACTTCCGGCGCGCCTGTTTCGTGAATGATGATTGTCTTTGCCATGTCCGATTTTTACCCCGTTAAGTAAACCATATTATTGCAGAAACCAGCGAACGCCGATAAAACCAACCACCGTTAACAATAACGAGCCCAACAAATGCGCCGCCGACAACGCCGCGCCCAACATATATTCCTGGCGCAGCAACAGCAGTGAAACTTCGGATGAAAATGTTGAAAATGTTGTCAGCCCGCCGAGCAGTCCGGTCACCACAAAAAGGCGCATGTGTTCCGGCCACTCCTGCGCGAGAAAAACCGCGAGCGCGATACCGACCGCCAAACCACCGATCAGGTTGCACAGCAACGTGCCCAACGGAAAATCGGGAAATTTGGCGTTCAGCCAGTAACTGAGTCCCCAGCGCATGGACGCGCCGATCGATGCGCCCAGACAAACGCCGCCAAGATTAGCGATCCAACTCATCGGCGGATGCATCGCCCACGCGCGCCCAGCGTCGCCGCGCTTCGCCGTCGCTCTCGCGCGCATCAACCCAACGCGCGCCCTGCGGCGTTTTTTCCTTTTTCCAGAACGGCGCTTCGGTTTCAAGATAATCGATGATGAAGCGACAGGCGTCGAATGCGTCACCGCGATGCGCGCTTTTCACCGCCACCAGCACAATCTGGTCGAGCGGCCGCAGCGCGCCGATGCGATGAATCACCGTTGCGCCATAAATCGAAAAACGCCGTTGCGCTTCTTCGACAATGCGTGTCAGTGATTTCTCGGTCATCCCCGGATAATGTTCCAGCGTTATCGTTTCGATATTTGCATTTTCGTTCATGTCGCGCACCGTACCGAGGAAAAGAGCAACCGCGCCGACGCGCTTATCGCCGTCACGCAACACGGTGATTTCCGCGGCAACGTCAAAATCCTCTTCTTGAACGCGCACCGTCATCTTCAAATCTCAGCCTCCGGTGACCGGCGGAAAGAACGCCAGTTCATCGTTATCGCGCAATACCGTTTCCATGGAAGCCATATCGTGATTCACGGCGGTACGCACCGCCCGCCCATCGGCCAGTTCGTACGACCATACATCGCCGCGCGCCCGCAACTGTTCGACGGCGTCGCGTACCGTCGGCCGGTCGCCAGTGATCTCCAGCGTTTCGCCGGATGAAGAAAACGCTTCGCGCAAGCGCGCCAGATATACAAGACGGACTGACGTCATGATCGACCCTCAACGATATCGGTTAGTAAAATCGCCCGCTGCTCGACAAAATTGGCGATGAGATGNNTGCCAAGTCAAGCACCGGCAGCGCGCGCGGATTGGCAATCGCTTGCGGCACCGTCGTGGCGATGCCGACAATATACACGTCATTCTCGCTCATCGGCGGCTTGCCGACCTCTGCCCGGTAAATCTCAAGCTTGGGGATGGCATATTGCTTGTATCCCTCAATCAGCACCAGATCGCACAGCGACAACCGCGACAACGATTCGCGCACGGACATTTCCGGCGCCCCGCGATTTTCATGCATCAACGCCCAACGCTCGTTGGACGTCAGCAGCACTTCGGTGCAGCCCGCATGGCGCAGGCGATAGCTGTCTTTACCCGGCACATCGACATCCACCGAATGATGCGCGTGCTTGATCAGCGAAACGGTTCGTCCGCGCGCCGTCAGAAGCGGAATCAGTTTTTCGATCAACGTTGTTTTACCGCTTCCCGACCATCCGGCAAATCCAAAAACACGCACGCGCAATCCTCTGTGATGACGTCGGCGGGTATTCTACGATGACTTTTCCGTTTCGTGGCGAATAATCAAAACCGCATACCTGTTGCCTTTCAAAACGCGCATCGAAGCGCGCTTTGAAAGAAAAAAATTGCAAAACGTCTTTTTTAACGGCCGTCTGAAAACAACGGGGTCGAAAGATAACGCTCGCCGGTATCCGGCAACAGCACCACGATGGTTTTATCCTGAAACTCGGCACGCTTGGCAAGCGTTTGGGCGGCATGAAGCGCCGCGCCCGAGGAAATGCCCACCAGCAAGCCCTCGGTATCGGCAACCAGGCGCGCCGCCGCAAAAGCGTCGCCGTCGGCAACCGCAATAATCTCGTCGTACACGCCGGTATTCAATATTTCCGGAACAAATCCGGCGCCGATGCCCTGGATTTTATGCGCACCCGCCGTACCTTGGGAAAGTACCGGCGACGACGCCGGTTCGACCGCAATCACTTTGATATCCGCTTTTTGCTCTTTCAGATATTCGCCCGTGCCGGTAATCGTACCGCCGGTACCAACACCCGCAATAAAAGCGTCAATCATGCCGTCGGTATCACGCCAGATTTCGGGGCCGGTTGTTGCCCTGTGAACAGCCGGATTGGCCGGATTGATAAACTGTCCGGGCATAAACGCATCCGGCGTTTCGCGCAATAATTCCTCCGCTTTGGCGATTGCGCCTTTCATGCCTTTTGCGCCTTCGGTCAGCACCAGCTCCGCGCCATAGGCCTTGAGCAGATTGCGTCGCTCAACGCTCATGGTTTCCGGCATGGTCAGAATCACACGATAGCCGCGCGCCGCCGCAACCGATGCCAAGCCGATTCCGGTATTGCCGCTGGTCGGCTCAATGATGACCGATCCGGGCTTCAGCACGCCGCGCTTTTCCGCATCGTCGATCATCGCTTTGGCGATGCGATCCTTCACGCTGCCCGCCGGATTAAAATACTCCAACTTGGCAAGCAACGCCGCGCCCCCTCCCGTTTTTTGCACAAACCGGTTCAGTTTCAAAAGCGGCGTATTGCCGATCAGGCTGTCCAGGCTCTCATAAATTCTTGACATGTTTATCTCCTTTGTTTAGTATTAATATATGTTTACTATGTTTTATGAAGCCAGTTTATTGATTCCCTATCCGTTTGTCAACCGTTATCAACCAATTTACGTTTGAAATGAAACTATCTGCAAAAATCCGCTACGCTTTGGCCGCGACGACCCGTATGGCGCAACTTGGCGCCGAGCAGGAGTCTGTGACGGTCATCAGCCTTGCCAAAGACCTGGACATCTCCAAAATTTATCTTGAGCAAATATTCTCATCGCTCAAACGCGCCGGCATCGTGCTTTCCATCAAGGGCGCGCGCGGCGGTTATCTCTTGGCGCGCGCGCCACAGGAAATTTCCATATTCGACGTCATGCGAGCAATCGAAACCTCTTTGTTTGCCGAAAATCCCGAAACCGTTGCCAATAAAGCGCCGGAAATTGACGCCGCCCTTCACGCCGTCGTCTTTGCTCGCCTTGATGAGGCCATCACCAACGCCCTGAAAAATATCTCGTTGGCAACGCTGGTCGCCGAAGCGGAAAGCCACGGCGACAATTACATGTATTACCTTTAACCCCACGCCCACATGAAAACCGATATGAACATTGAAACACTCTGCGTCCACAGCGGCAAAGATAAACGCAACGATACCGGCGCGATTGCCGTGCCTATTTACCAATCGGCAACCTACGCGCACCCGGCTATCGGCGAGAGCACCGGTTTTGATTATTCCCGCGTGCACAACCCGACGCGCCAATGCCTGGAAGAACTCATCGCGCAATTGGAAGGCGGCAAGCACGCGCTGGCTTTTTCAACCGGTATGGCCGCCATCGGCGCCATCATGGAATTATTTTCGCCCGGAGACCACATCATCACTTCCGCCAATCTTTACGGCGGCACATCGCGTCTGTTCGATACCGTTTCACACAAAAACGGTATTCGTATTGACCGCATCGATATGTCCGATCCCCGGATCTTGCGCGACAGAATCACCGCGCACACCAAGGCGGTATTCATTGAAACGCCGACCAATCCTCTGATGCGCGTGACCGACATTGCCGCCGTGCGCGACATCATCGGCCAAGAAATGCGGCTCATTGTTGACAATACTTTTTTGACGCCTTATTTCCAAAAACCGCTGGCGCTGGGCGCGGATATTGTCGTTCACAGCGGCACCAAATATCTTGGCGGGCATAACGACACGCTGGCGGGTTTTATCGTCACGTCAAACGATATGCTGATCGAGCGCCTGCGCTATCTCTACAAAACCATCGGCGCTTGCCTTTCGCCTTTTGACAGCTTTCTCATCATACGCGGCATCAAAACACTGGCGCTGCGCATGGAAAAAAGCCAGCAAAACGCGAAAGAGATCACGCAATGGCTGAGCGCGCATCCGCGTGTGCGCGCGGTCTATTATCCGGGATTGCCGGATCATCCCGACTACGCTACTTCGAAAAAACAGGCTTCCGGGTTCGGCGCGATGATCGCGTTTGAAGTGGATAACGAAGAAACTGTCAAAGCGGTTCTTAAACGCCTAAAAATCATTCTTTACGCCGAAAGCCTGGGCGGCGTCGAAACGCTGATCACCTACCCGGTATTGCAAACGCATGCCGACCTGCCCAAGGAAACCCGCGACGAACTTGGCATTAACCATCGCCTGTTGCGACTCTCTGTCGGCATTGAATCCGCAGGCGACCTGATCGCCGATCTTGCCCAAGCCTTTTCAAGCGAATAAACTTTTTCTATGAAATACGATTTCGATGCCGTGATTTCGCGCCACAATACCGGCGCGCTGAAATATGATTTTGCCGTTGAGCGCGGCAAACCGGCGGATATCCTGCCTCTGTGGGTGGCCGACATGGACTTCGCCACCCCGATTGAAGTATCCGACAAGCTGGTAGAAATCGCGCGACACGGTATCTTTGGCTATAGCGAAAGCAAAGGCCCCTATTTTGAGGCCGTGCATCAATGGTTTTCCCGCCGCTTCGGCTACCACAGCGAAGAAGCGTGGCTGATCAAAGCGCCGGGCGTGGTGTTTGCTTTATCCTGCGCCATCCGCGCTTATACCGAAACCGGCGACGCCATCTTGATTCAGCAGCCGGTGTACCCGCCTTTCGCGTCGATGGTAAACGCCAATGAAAGAACGCTTGTCGTCAACGAATTGGTACTGGACAATGGCCATTATCGGATTGACTTCGACGATTTTGAGCAAAAGCTGATAAAACATCGCGCCCGGCTTTTCATATTGTGCAGCCCGCATAACCCGATGGGGCGGGTTTGGACAAAAGAAGAGTTACGCACGATGGGTGCGCTCTGCCTGAAACATCGCTGCCTGATCGTCGCCGACGAAATCCACTGCGACTTTACCTATCCCGGCCATCGGCATCATGTATTGGCCACGCTGGCGCCGGAAATTGCCGAAAACACCATTCTCTGTACTGCGCCAAGCAAAACATTCAATCTGGCAGGTTTGCAGGCGTCGAATATCTTTATTCAAAATTTGGCGCTTCGGCAAAAATTTATACGGCAAATGGACAGCAGCGGCTACAGCCAGCTCAACACGATGGGCATTGCCGCCTGCGAGTACGCTTATCGTTACGGGGAAGACTGGCTGATGCAGTTACGCGATTATCTTGCCGGCAATCGCGATTATTTGCGTCACGCCATCGGCGCGCGCCTGCCGGAAATACGTATGATTGAGCCGGAAGGCACTTATCTTGTCTGGCTCGATTTTCGCGCGCTGGGGATGCAAGCCGCACAGCTTGATCACTGGGTCGCCCATCAGGCAAAGCTCTGGCTCAATGGAGGCGCATCCTTCGGCACCGGCGGCGAAGGCTTTATGCGTATCAATATCGGCTGCCCGCGCGCCTTATTGCGCGAGGCGGTAGATCGCCTGGAACAAGCGCTGCACACATTGCCCGCTCGTAAAAATCAAAAAGAAAAACTATAGTTTTTAATCGGCGCAAAACTTTTGCGATGTTGCGGGCAAGGGCCCAGCCGCCGGATCGCGGCAAGGTGTTCGGCAGTACCGTAGCCTTTGTGCCGGGCAAATCCGTAATCGGGATATAAGCGATCAAGCTCCAGCATCGCGGTATCGCGCACGGTTTTTGCCAAGATCGACGCTGCGGAAATCGCGGCAATATCACGGTCGCCCTTGACAATTGTACGCGTAGCACAAGGCAGCGATGGCGCACGGTTGCCATCGATCCACGCTTCGCTTGGCGCAACCGTCAAACCGATAACGGCGCGCCGCATCGCCAACATCGTCGCCTGCAAAATATTGAGTGTGTCGATTTCTTCGACCGAAGCTTCGCCGACGGCAAAACATAATGCCTTATCGCGAATTTCCCGCGCCAACGATTCGCGCCTTGCCGCGGATAAGGTTTTGGAATCGCGCAATCCGGCAATCGGCGCGCCCAGATTCAGAATCACCGCTGCGGCAACCACACCACCCGCCAACGGACCGCAACCGGCCTCATCAACGCCGGCAATAAGCAACGCGCCATGATCACGATCCGCAACGATGGGCATAGCCTAACTCTTCAAGCGCCGCTTGCGCGGCCAGCGCGCCGGTATCAGCGCGCAACATTGTCGCCAGCTCGGTAAATGTCCGCTCGATTTCCGCGCGACGCTCAAGATCACGGTACATCAGCAATGCTTCATCAGCAAGCCTTTGCGGCGTCGCTTCTTCCTGAATCAGTTCGGGCACCACAAAACGCTGTGCCAGTACATTCGGCAAACCCACCCAGGGCACTTGAATCAAACGGCGTACAATCCAGACCGAAACAGGCGACGCGCGATAAAAAACAATATGCGGACAACGCGCCAGCGCCGCCTCCAGCGTTGCCGTACCCGAAGCAACCAACCCGATATCCGCGGCCCGCAATACTTCCTCGGCGCGCCCATCAAGCAATGTCAACGGCGCGGCGTCGGGTATTTCACGGTAAAGCGCTTCGAAAAGGCTCCTGGTTTCCCTTGAAGCCAACGGCACAAGAAACCGCGCATTCGGCACATGATGCCGAATGCGCCATGCCGCGCCGGTCAAAAGCCCGGCGTGTTCCATGACTTCCGACCGGCGACTACCCGGCAATAACGCAAACACCGGTACGTCGTTATCAATGCCCAATATTTGCCGCGCCTTTATACGTGACGAGTCATCTGCGGCGTGTTGCGCCGCGGGATGACCGACATAAGTCACGGGAATACCCGCTTCCCGATAAAAAGGCAATTCAAATGGGAAAAGTGCCAATATACGATGGACTGACCGTCCGATTTTTTTAATACGCCCGCGCCGCCATGCCCATATCGACGGGCTGACAAAATGGATCGTACGAATACCGGCGGCTTTCAGCTTACGCTCGAGGCCAAGGTTGAAATCGGGCGCATCAATACCGATGAAAAGATCTATTTTTTCGTCAAGCATGCGTCGGTAAAGAGAGCGGCGCAAACGGTAAAGCTCGGGGATATGGCGCAGCACTTCAATCAGGCCACGTACGGCAAGGCGCTCCATCGAACACCAGCTTTGCGCCCCTAACGCCTGCATCTTACTTCCGGCAATACCGACAAATTCTGCATTCGGCAGCCGCCTATGCAACGCCGCAATCAACGACGCGCCAAGCGCGTCGCCGGAGGCTTCTCCGGCAACGACGCCAATTTTGACGGGGCGGGAAGCATTCATCGTTTCATGAAATTTCGACGCATCTCAAAAACGATGAACATCCCGCAACAACGATCAGTTTGTGCCGCCGAGTTTTTCCGGGTAAATCTTGATTTCAATGCTGTTGCGCAATTCCGTCAGATAGGTATCGAACACCTCTTGCCCTTTCAGCTGGCTGATCAGATTTTGTGCCGATTTGATTTCTTCCGGCGTCGGTTCCCCGGCGGGAATCACTTTATCCACACGATAAAGAATATAGCGATTGTCACCGGATGATGCGCCCAAATAAAAAGGCAATTCACCGGAGGGCGCGCGGAAGATCTCGGCAACCGTTGCCTGGCTTATGTCCGCCGTTGGCCTTTGCCGCGAGACCTCTTCCGGTTTCCCAAAGCTTACCCTGGCTTCTTTTTCCGATTTCTTTTCCTTAAGAAGCGCCCATTTTTCTTCGCCGTCTTTCTTCGCTATGTCAAACGCGGCTTTCTGCCGCAACGTTTTGCGAATACCGTCCGCCACTTCTTCAAATGGACGCAACGCCGCCGGCTTATGATCGATAACGCGAGCGGAAATCAGGGAATGGTTGCCGGCGTCGAACACTTCCGTATTCAGCCGATCATTCAACGCCGCCGGCGTGAACACTTCGTTGGCAAAATCGGCGTTATTGTTGGCAAGCTGTGCCACTTGCGCGCGCGTGAGAAACTCGGCGCGGGAAACTTCAATACCCAGCTCTTTGCTGATATCGGCAAACGAATCCGCTTGTTCAAAAATGCGGTTTCTCATCGATTCTTCTTTTTCGGCAAATTCGTTGTTCGCCCGATCTTGCCTTATATCTTCCTGGATTTGCGTCTTGACTTCGTCAAACAATGGCCGGCGCTCCGGAACAATCGTTACCTTGATGATGTGGTAACCAAACGGGCTTTCCACCGGGCCGACAATACCGCTTTGCTCGGCATGGAACACCGCGTCTTCAAACGGCTGGACGAACATTCCCGGCGTCACCTCACCGAGAACGCCGCCTTGTTGCGCCGATCCGGGATCTTCCGAATATTTCCGGGCGAGATCGGCAAACGCTTCGGGCGTTGCCTGCGCTTCTTTCAGGACATCGTCCGCCTTTTTCAATGCCTCGTCCTTCTTGGCCTGCTCCGCGCCTTCGTCAACAGCAAACAGAATATGCGCCGCCTCACGTTTTTCCGGCTGTTTATAACGCTCTTGGTTATTGTCAAAATATTCCCTGGCTTCCTCTTCGCTCACCTGGATATTTTTCAGAACATGGTCGCGCGTGAACAAAATGTACTCCAGCGACACTGTTTCCGGCGCCTGATAAAGATTGCTGTTCTGATCATAATACGCCCGCACCTCTTCATCGCTCACCGATACCTTGTCCAAATAAGCCGAAGCATCCAGACGCGCCATCGCCACCTCGCGCTTTTCACCGGCAAGGCGGTAATAACGCTCGGCAGTTTCTTTGGCAACAATCTCACCGCTTTGCAGCGGCTCGATCAACGGCGCTTGCAAACGCGTTTGCCGTACCATGCTTTCGAAGACCGCCGGAACCATTTCCTGTTGCCGCAGCAGATTACGGTAAAGCTCGCCGGAAAACTGCCCGTTCTCCTTGAATTCGTCTATGTTGTTCAGAAACTGCATGATTTGTTCATTACTGACGAAAAACTTTTCGTCATTGGCTTTCTGCTGCAACACTTTTTCGTTGACGATGCGATCAAGCAGCGCATTGCGCGCTTCGGGCGTGCTGAACATCGCCGGATCGTACGCCTGTCCCAAGCGGCTTCTTGCCTGATTCTGCTGTCTTCTTAAGATATCGTCGAACTCATAGACCGAAACCGGGATATCGCCGATTTTGGCAACGTTGTTGCTCCCGGCGCCGCCGCTTCGGAACATATCCACGCCAAAAAATAAAAACGGAATCATGATAATCACCAGAATTACCTGTGCCAGCCGTTTATTGCGTCCTATAAAATCATACATACCTTTTTATCCCCGTTTTTGTGTACAAGCACCGCTGTGCCCATTGCCGCATTAAAACGCTTCCATAAAAGCGTAGAATTTTACCCGCAAAACAGCGGGATACGAAAATTCAGGATCAAATCGATGAAAAAATCCGGCTAAACGACGCCCCACGCATTTATTAATGAGTTTGGCATTTTCAATGCATTCCCCATGCTCTTCATACGCCTCCCTTGTCACACCGAATTGCCGCCAGCGTTCAATCATTACCGGCGTTGATTGTTTCCGTCCCGACATAAGGACACGAAGCAAAGGAAAGCCTTGCGACAATTGATACTAAAACCGGACTGTCGTCTTGTTTTGGGTTAAACATCAAAAAATGTTGCTGAATAGATGCGTTTAACGCTAAAAGTCCTTTTACCAATACGCGACGACAATGATTCAACGCCGACCAACAGCCACGGCCGAAATCGTATAACCCTGCTCTCTCAGCAGCGCCAAAACGCCTTGCGGCCCACCTAAATGAAGTGCGCCGACCGCCAGAAATATTGATTTTCCCGAAACGAGGTGCTGTGGCAAACGCGCCATAAAGCGATGGTTACGGCGGGTGTTCAGTTGCTCGTCAATTTCACGGATCATGGAAGCGGAAACACCTTCTTCTTCGCTCATGCGCTGATACCATTGGTAAATTGCGTCAGCATCGCCGCGCCGCCATAGATTATGCAGTTCTCTTACCATCGCCAATCGTTTTTCTTCCGGCGTATTGATATGAGACTCCAACATTTCGCGTTGTGCGCCATCATCCAGCGAAGCCAACGCCATGATTTGCTCCTGGGCGGTTTCCAGACCATCAATCGTCCGGTTTCCCCAGAGGTTTTTCAGCTTTATTTCGGTTGCGCCCATGGCCGTATAACCTGCTTTCTCGTAATCGGCGAGCGCCAATACCGTTGACACCATCCATGCCGGCATCCGTTCCAGACCAATGGATGCCAACATGGCGCCATCGCCGCCGGCCAGTTTCCGGTAGCTCTGTTCAGAAATCTGGGGGCGCAAACAAGCGACCGCGCAAAGCGACGAAGCCATCAAAAACCCGGCGCGCAATGTCTCGTCGTCGGAAAGCTCCTGGACCAATTTCGACGATTGCGCCAACGCCCGCGCGATTTCCTGGCGAAGCATATTGTCGGCTTTATCGACATGCATGGTACCCAGGATATAAATATGCGTATCCCCTTTGCGCGCCTCATAAAACGGCAGCCTGTCGGAACCATCGGCAAAAATCGCCATCGAATGAAAAAGCAGGCATACCCCAATCAAAAACTGTTTTACCCAGGATATGTTCATATCGGCTCCTCGCGCGTTGATATTGTTAATGATGCTGCATCCCATGGCCGCCCGCCGAGGAATCCGGCTTTTCCGCCGATACCGTAATCGCGTTTTCGTGCCGTATCATTTTATCGGTCAGCCACAATTTGTTCAGCCCCCATAAAGCAAAACCGGCAATGACCGCCGCTGCTGCGTAACGTACCGCACGATGGCTCAACCACTTCCCAAGGCGCTGCAATGCGACGCCGACAAACAATAGATTCGGCAAAGTACCCAAACCAAACGCCAGCATCACCAGCGCCCCTTGCCACGCGCCGCCGGCAAGCAAAGCGAGAGGGAAAACGCCGTACACCAAACCACACGGCGTCATCCCCCACAACAATCCCAACAGGAAGCGCGCCATAACGCCGTTTCGATTTCGGTGGCACGCGCCAAAACGCGGCAATATCTTCTGATACAAACTCAAACCGGCATGTTCAAGAAAAACAAGGCCGGAACTGCCGCGCACAACCGCAACGGCAAGAGCAAGAAGAACGATGGCCGCGAGTGTTGCCAGCGCTCGCTGCATTTCCAGCAAATGAACAAACGCCCATTGCCCCAAAATACCGAACAACGCCCCTACCAAAACATAACTGGTGATCCTGCCAAGCTGGGCGGCAAATAATAACCGCCACTTTCCCGCGCCGCGCGTTTTCCCGAAAGAATGTTCATTATCTTGTGAAACGATTTTTACAGGCGCACAACTCGACGAAAGCGCCGCGACGTAACCGCCGCACATCATCATGCAATGCGGCCCGCCCAACAGCCCCGCCAAAAACGCGCCCAACCAAATCCCATTTTCCAACAATGTTGCACCCATCGCAATTTTTCAATCACAAAAATAGTAAAATGTCAATCATTTTTCTTGTTGTAAGGTCAAGAAAACTCCATTAAAATCGCTGAACCTCAAAGGTTTCGAGTTTGGAGTTTACCGTCTTTTGAGATACGGGGACATCAATTTAATTAAGGTACGTTTCATGACTCGCTCTAACGCATTACCCGCTGCAGCAGTTTCATCGCACCAACCCGGCTTGGAAAACAATACTGTGATTTCGCTGCGTGATCTCAAAGCACAATGCAATATCTGCGGTATGCGTGGTTTATGTCTTCCCGTAGGCCTTTCCTCTTCCGATCTTCAAAAAATAAGCTCTCTTGCCGATACGCACGTCAAATTAAAAAAAGGCGAAACGCTCTACCGCACCGGCACCCCTTTCACCGCGCTGTACGCCGTCCGCCTCGGTTCGCTGAAAACCACGGTACTTGCCGAAGACGGCCGCGAACAAGTTGCCGGTTATCATATGCTGGGCGAACTGATCGGTCTTGATGGTATCGGCAGCGGCACCCACGGCTGCCACGCCATTGCGCTTGAAGACACTGAAATCTGTGTGGTGCCTTTTGAACAGCTTGAAACTTTGGCGCGAGAGTTGCCTACGTTACAGCATAATTTGCATCAAGTGCTTGCCAACGAAATTATTCGCGACCATTCTGTAATGCTGCTGCTGGGCAGCATGCGCGCCGAAGAACGTTTGGCGGCATTTTTGGTCAACCTCTCGGATCGTTACTGTCGCCGCGGCTACTCGTCTACCGAATTTGTCTTACGCATGACCCGTGAAGAAATCGGCAGTTATCTCGGTTTGAAACTTGAAACGGTAAGCCGACTCTTTTCCCGCTTTCAGGAAGAAGGATTAATCCAGGTACAAGGCCGCGCCATCAAAATTATCAACGCCGAAGCTTTACGCAATTTAAGCGGCCAAAACAACAACGCCGCCACCGTCCCGCCCAAAGAAGAATCCGCCTGATCGTTTTTCATTTTTCCTCCCCCACTCTGCCTCTCCATTCCAGTATCCCCGCCTTGCTTATCCGGATATCCGCGCCACGTCGGAAAAAATGCAGGAAAACATCACGAACATTGTGATGTACGAACGCCTGCCAGACACAACCGGTAGAAAACGGAATGCGAAAAGCCCCGGCTGACTGAAGCAACAAGTAATATTTCGGGCAAACCCGCGAAATCAACCACGCCCTTGAGCACTGATAACGATCTCCTTGACCGGCGCGTCGATATTCTTATTCAAACGCCAATCATCGCTTTCCAGAATGACATGCCAACGCCCACTGGAAGGCGGAACCATTTCACCGCTGAACGTATTATCGCCGACACGACGCAAGACAATATTGCGATCTTGATCGGGAAAACGGGCATGCACCACTTTAAGCCGCACGTCATCAGGCACGATAAATGTTTCGTCGGGCGTCTCCAGCACCATACGCACCGTACCATCCGGCAACAAACTCAACGATGCCGTCAACGACAATGCTTCGCTGCGCGCCGCACGCGCCAAGGTCTGATTAATCGCCAAGCCTTTCTTATAGTAATCATCTTCGACCAAACCATCGTAAGACCAAATTGCCAAGCCCAGCGTGAAAAAACAGGCGATCACAACAAAGCTCAAACTGCCGATGATGACCCATGGCCACGGTTCGCGGTACCAGGGTTTCATCTCATGCCGTTCGTTCATTCATTCTCCTTCGTAACACCAAAACAAATACCAGACAGTTAATTTTTCGGTACCATAAACGTCGATTTTTCTGTTCGCTTCATGTTTTCTTTATCTGTCGCCGCCACCGTAAAATGAATCGGATGCATTCCCTGCTCGTAACCCGCGCGCGGTAACTTGAAGCGTACCGATACCGGCACCATGCGCGCGCCCCCGGCGTCAAGCATCACCGGCTCGACCGGCGCGCTCACGTAAATACCCGGCAAACCGTCAACTTCGATCGTGAAAGGGTGCGCTTTCTCTTCCGCGTTCATGATCTGCACGCGATAAACATTTTCAATTTCGCCCGGCACGGCCTCTCTTGCCATTACACCGCGATCACGCAACACATCCACTCTTAGTGGATTTCTCGTAAACAACGAAAACAGCAATACTGCCGTAACCACAATCAAAATTCCGATGTACACAAGAATACGTGGACGGAAAATCCTTTGCCGCATTTGAGCCTTGTTATAACCGCGCTCCATGCCATTCTCAGTCGCGTAGCGCACCAATCCCGTCGGAAGGCTCATTTTTTTCATCACTGCATCGCAGGCATCAATGCACGCACCACAACCGATACATTCATACTGTAAACCATCGCGAATATCAATGCCGGTCGGACAGGCATGGAAGCATAATGCGCAGTCAACGCAATCGCCCAATTGCTTCTCTTTATCTTTTTTCGAGCGGATACCGCGCGGCTCGCCGCGTGCCGTATCATAAGTAACGATCATGGTATCGCGATCAAACATCACCGACTGAAAGCGCGCGTACGGACACATGTATTTGCATACTTGCTCGCGCATAATGCCCGCCAGCAGATACACCATCATGCCGAAGATAAAAATAAACAATAACGACCAACCGGAAACATCAAAAGGGAGTCGAGACAAGAGCTCGCGAATCGGAACAAAGTAACCGACAAAAGTAATGCCCGACCAGACTGCAATCAAAATCCAGAGTGTGTGTTTACCGGCTTTCTTGCCGATTTTTTTCCCGCACCAAGGGCCTGCATCCAGCTTCATCCGGGCATTGCGATCACCTTCAATCGCCCGCTCCACCCACATCAGCAGTTCGGTATAAACCGTTTGCGGGCAAGCGTAACCGCAGAACAGTCGTCCGGCAATCGCCGTAAACAAAAACAATGAATACGCGGAAATAATGAGCAGCGCCGTAAGATAGATAACATCCTGCGGCCAGAAAACAAGCCCAAAAAAATAAAACTTGCGGGCGGCAAGATCCAGCAGGACAGCGGGCCGGTCACCCCAAGTCAGCCAAGGCAAAATATAGAAAATGCCGAGAATCAGCACTACCATTGCCACACGCCACGTCTGAAATATTCCTTTGACCGAGCGCATATAGATTTTCTTGCGCGCCGCATACAGCGACTGTTTTTCTTCTTCCGGAATTTGAGAACCGTTTGGTGGTGGTGTGCCGTTCATCTTTACGCCCTTTGCAGAAAAACAAAAAGCCGCTCACAAACACCCGTTTGCTGGCGACTATAAGCTTTCATCAGATCATAACAAACAATGAAAAAACCACCGGCCAAACTACTGCAAGAGGGTTTGACCAGTGGCGTAAAACAGTCAACCGGTCAGTTGGTCAATCCCCAAACATACGCGGTCAACAAATGGATCTTGCCCGGGCTGAGCAAATCCTTATGCGCGGGCATCGCCTGCGTGCCTCCGGTCATCTCCATATTGCGCCCATAAACGATGCTTTCACGAATCGCCCGGTCCGAACTGCTGTATACCCAGATATCGTCGGTCAAATCCGGCGCGCCGACCGCTTGGGAACCTGCTCCATTTTCACCGTGACAGGAAACGCAATTTTCTTCAAACAACGGCCTACCCGCTGCCGCCGCACCGGCATCGTGGTCAAGGCCGGAAAGCGCACGGACAAATGCCGTCACCTGATCCGCCCCGGCATCGCCCAAAACCTCGGCAAAAGGCGTCATCACGCCTGTGCGTCCTCCGGCAATGGATTCCTGGATCGCTTCCGGCGTACCGCCCCAGTTCCAGGCGCCGCTGCGCAGATTTGGAAAACCGATCGCGCCGCGAGCATCAGAACCGTGGCACTGTGCGCAGTTGTTCAAGAATAATCGCTCAGCCATGCCCATTGCGACGGAATCCTGTGCCACCTGCTGCACGCTCATGACCGAATAGCGGTCATAAAGCGGTTTGGTTTGCGCTTCGAGTTGTGCCATTTCCTCTTCAAACTGCCCCACCGACGACCATTTACCCACGCCCTCAAATGAGCCAAGGCCAGGATAATAGATCAGATAGATTGCCGAAAAGGCCAGCAACCCCCAGAACATGATCCGCCACCAACCCGGCAACGGGTTGTTGTATTCGGCAAGATCGCCGTCCCAAACATGCTTCGTCGTTTCCTGCTGTTCCTCTTTACTGATTTTTCTGTTCATCGCCAGCAACAGAAAAACGCAGAAAGCAAAACCCAGTACCGTAAACGCGATGATATAAATACTCCAAAATCCGGATGTGAAGTCACTCATCATGATTGACATTCCTATGGTTCATTGATTGTTTTGCAGACTCTATTTGGCCCGATCCTTCGGCTTCATCGGACAGCGCAAACGGCGCATTTGCCGCATCATCGAAGTCTTTTTTCCTACGGCCATTAAAAGCCCAGATGACGACCACGATAAAGACGAAAAGCGCCAGTGCCGTTAATAAGCCGTTGAAGAAGCCCGAATCCATCACCGATTACCTTATCGTACGCTTCAGAGTCATGCCCAAATACTGCATGTACGCAACCAATGCGTCTTCTTCGGTTTTTCCTTCCAGCTCCGTCGGCGCGGCATTGATTTCCGCGTCGGTATAAGGAATACCGAGAATTTTGAGCGCACCCATTCTCTTGACGATCGTACCCGCATCTGCCGGGGTTGTCGCCAGCCACAGATAGTTGGGCATATTGGAATCGGGCACGACATCGCGCGGATTACGTAAATGGACGCGATGCCACTCATCGGAATAGCGTTCGCCAAGCCGCGCCAGATCAGGGCCGGTGCGACGCGATCCCCACTGGAACGGGTGATCGTAAACAAACTCACCGGCAACCGAATAGTGCCCATAGCGTTCATTTTCCGAGCGGAACGGGCGCACCATCTGCGTATGGCAACCGTGACAGCCTTCGCGGATATAAATATCGCGGCCTTCAAGCTGCAATGCCGTATATGGTTTCAACCCGGCAACCGGCTTGGTCGTCGAATCCTGAAAAAAGATAGGAATATTCAAAACCAGGCCGCCGATACTTACCACAACCGCCATCAGAATGATCAGCAGCGGCAACTTGGTTTCAAGCGTTTGATGTGAAAAGAAACTCATGTTTGCACTCCTCCTGATCAAGCGTGCGCCGACGCCGCAACGGGAACTTGCGCTTCCGCTGGCTTACCGGCACCTATGGTTTTGATCATGTTGTAGAACATCAACAACATTCCCACAAAATACATGCCGCCACCGACGATACGAATCGCATAGAACGGAAAGCTGTATTTCACCGATTCAACAAAGGTATACGTCAAAGTACCATCGTCATTGACCGCGCGCCACATCAGCCCTTGCATCACGCCGGCAATCCACAACGATGCGACATAGAGCACAATGCCGATTGTCGCAATCCAGAAATGGGTGTTGACGAGACTCATCGACCACATTTTGGTTTGTCCGTAAAGGCGCGGCAGCAGGTAATACATACTGCCGATGGTAATGAAACCGACCCAACCCAGCGCACCGGAATGCACGTGGCCGATGGTCCAATCCGTAAAGTGCGACAACGCATTAATCGTTTTGACGGAAAGCATCGGCCCTTCAAAAGTGGACATACCGTAAAAGGATAAGGCGACAACCATGAATTTAAGAATCGGATCCGTGCGCAATTTGTACCAAGCGCCCGAAAGCGTCATGATGCCGTTGATCATGCCGCCCCACGACGGCGCCAGCAAGATCAATGAGAACAACATTCCGAGCGTTTGCGCCCAATCCGGCAACGCGCTGTAATGCAGATGGTGCGGCCCCGCCCACATATAGGTAAAAATCAGCGCCCAGAAATGCACCACCGACAGCCGATACGAATAGATCGGACGCCCGGCCTGTTTCGGCACAAAGTAGTACATCATGCCGAGAAAAGCTGCGGTCAGGAAAAAGCCCACTGCGTTATGACCATACCACCATTGCACCATTGCATCCTGAACGCCCGCATACGCGGAATAGGATTTCGTCAACGTTGCCGGCATCTCAAAACTGTTGAAGATATGCAAAATCGCAACCGCAATGATAAATGCGCCATAAAACCAGTTCGCCACATAAATATGTTTGGTGCGCCGTATTGCCAGCGTGCCGAAAAATACAATCGCGTAAGAAACCCAAACCACTGCGATAAGAAGGTCAATCGGCCATTCCAACTCCGCATACTCTTTACCGGTAGAAAAACCAAGCGGTAAAGAAAGCGCGGCCAGCACGATAACCAGATTCCAGCCCCAGAACGTGAACGCCGCCAAAGCCGGCGCAAACAATCTCGTCTGGCAGGTACGTTGAACAATATAGTAAGACGTTGCAAAAAGAGCACAGCCACCAAATGCAAAAATAATGGCGTTGGTGTGCAACGGACGCAACCTTCCGTAGGTTAACCACGGAATATCAAAGTTTAACGCCGGCCACATAAGCTGAGCTGAAATCAGCATACCGACCAGCAGGCCCACGATTCCCCAGATCACAGTCATGACGCTAAACTGGCGAACCACCTTATAATTAAAAAACTCTACTGCAGATTTTGTAGCCATCGTAATAATCCCTGGTTATGTACACAGTGATGCGTCCTATTGTAGACAAACAAATCGACAGAAACATGATGTAACTCAAAATATCTTCACATGATCAGCGGAAAATATTTATTAAAACAACATTATTCACTGCTTTTTATGTCCTTTGGATTGTCATCGTCAACAAGAATGCGATAAGCCGGGCCATCCAGATCATCCATTTGGCCGCTTCTTATGCTCCACCAGAAAATACCGCCGATCACCGCTACCAAAAGCACTGTAACCGGGATCAGCAACCATAACGCTTCCATATTGACATGCTTTCCTACAGATTTTTTTTCTCTTGACCGGCATGACCCGATACGCGGATCGCGCGCATCGCGTTCAACACCACGACAAGCGACGATAAAGACATCCCGCCTGCCGCAACAAGCGGTGTAACATAACCCAAAACCGCCGCCGGTATGGCCAGCACATTATAACAAGCCGCCCAGCACAGGTTCTGGCGGATAATGCCCAGTGTACGGCGCGCGCACGCCAAGGCATCGACCAAACGCGGCAACTCATCGGAAAGCACCACCACATCCGCCGTCCATTGCGCAAGCGACGTTGCGCTGCCGAGGCTAACCGAAATCTGCGCTTGCGCCAAACTCGGCGCATCATTAATACCGTCGCCGATCATCGCAACGATTTCGCCTTTTTTCTGCATGGCCTGAATGTATTCGCGCTTATCTTCCGGCAACAGTTCGCCCTGAAACGTTTCGATCCCGATTTCATCGGCCAGACTCTCAACATTCAACGCGCGATCCCCGGACAAAAGCATGGTTTTAATCCCCATGCCTTTCAAGCGTTTGATCGTGCCAGCCGCACCGGGGCGCAACGCATCGCCCAGCGCAAAGGCAGCGCAAATACCGCTTTCGTTACCGAGAAACACCAACGTTTTCGCCGAATATCCCGCAATGAACGGCTCCAAACTCTTCGGTACGGCAGCGGCGCTTCCGGCAAACGACGCGCGTCCGATACGCCAGCGTTCGCCGTCAATACCCCCTTCGACACCCATACCGGCAACAACGGTCAATCCCGACACCTGCGGCAAGTCTTCATCGTCCTCGCCTCTATCGCCATGAAACGCCAACGCAATCGGATGTTCCGAACGCGCTTCCAGCGCTTGTGCAATCCGTTTGAATGCCCGCGTTTGTGTTTCATCGATCGCCGCCATCGCAATCAAGCGCACCCGACCTTCGGTCAGCGTTCCGGTTTTATCGAATACAACCGTCGTAATTTTTGCCAGCGTTTCCAGCGCATCGCTGCGCGACAACACCACATGCAAACGTCCCAACGCGCCCGCCGCCGCCGATAACGCCGTTGGCGTTGCCAGCGACAACGCGCAAGGGCAAGAAATCACCAATAGCGAAAACACCACTTCCAGCGCGCGCTCCGGCATCAGCCATAACCAAACCGCACCGACAATAGCCGCCAGCGTCAATAAAATACTGACAAACCAGAATGCCACTTTATCGGCAATGCGGGCAACACGCGGTCGTTCGCTGGCGGCACGATCCACCAGCCGCAAAATAGTCGCCAACCGCGTCGCTTCGCCCACTTCGGAAACACCAACAATCAATGCGTTTTCGCGATTGACCGACCCTGCGAATACTTTATCGCCTACGGCGCGCCGTTGCGGCCAACTCTCGCCCGTCAATACCGCTTCTTCGACATGCGACGCCCCTTCGAGAATCAGCCCGTCGGCAGGAACCACGGCGCCGGCGCGAACCAACACAACATCGCCGTGATTAAGCGACGCCGCCGTCAACGTGTGCGTTGTTTGTTTCTCCGGCCAATGATCGAAGCGTTCGGCAGCCATCGGGCGCTGCCGCGCCATCGCCTCAATCGCTTCACCCGAGCGATGGCGCGCCGTTAACTCAACAAAGCGCGCAACCAGCAAAAGCGCTACGAACATCGTTACCGAGTCATAGTAAACCTGGCCGCCTCCCTGCACCGTATTCCAAACACTGCCGATAAAAGCGAACAGCAGGCCGAGTGAAATCGGCACATCCATGCCCAAACTGCGTACCGACAAATCACGCAGCGCACCTTTGAAAAAAGGCAAAGCCGAATAAAATATCACCGGCAATGTCAATACAAAGCTGCCCCAACGCAAAATCGTTTCTTCGCCAACGGCGACACCGCCCAGATAACCCGGTACGGCCAGCATCATCACCTGCATCATGCCGCACAATGCCACACCCAACCGAAACAGCAGCGTCCGTCGCTCTTTGCGCGCTTGCACATCGCGCAACTTCGGATCATAAGGATAGGCGCGATAACCGATGCCGGAAAGCGNNAAAGCGAACGCAACAATGCCGATAATTTTGTCGCTTCCGGATGCCACAATACCGTCGCCCGCCGCGACGCATAATTGACGCGCGCCTCGGAAACACCCGGCTGTTTTAACAGCCAGGATTCGATCAGCCAGACGCACGCGCCGCAAGTCATCCCGTCAATCAGCAACGAAATTTCGAGGCGTCCATTTTCCCGTTTATGAACAAATTCGCGAATGACGTTTTCTTCGTCGTACACCGTCCACTCGTCGTCAGGAATATCGTTTCGATTTGCTTGTGGCGACAACACTGTGCGTGTGGTATAAAATGCCGATAACCCCGCCGCGTGAATCGTCTGCGCGATCGCCAGACAGCCCGCGCAACAAAAAGTGCGCGTTTTGCCGTCGAGCCTGGTTTGCCAACGAATATCCTTGGGGTTTTCCGCCCCGCAATGGAAACAGAAATGTTCGTCCGGCACGGGATCGTGTTGAAGATTGATTGAAGGCTCCGACATGATACGACTCTAAGACAGCGTTTGTTTTCGGTCAACCTCGGCCAATAAAAACCTTTATTTTGTCTGGCTGATCGTGTTTACTATTGACCATGCGTCATAAAAAGTTCAGCATATCAATCATGAGCATGACAACTGATGACTATTATCCAATCTTCCCCGAAAGGAGCTTTTGTGTACCGCCATTTTCTTATCGCTTTCGACGGTTCGGAGCTTTCAAATAAAGCCGTTGAACAAGGTATCGCTCTGGCAAAAACATTATCCGCCAGATTAACCGTTCTTTATGCCTCGCCGCCTTTGGCGTTGCCTCTTTATTTCTCCCCGGAGGAGTCGGCCGCACAACCGGCAACCATGCCTTCTGAAGAAGTTGCCAAAGAAGCAGCCGATATCCTGTCCACGGCCAAAGAAACCGTTGCTCAGGCCGGACTGTCATGTGACGCAATACATGTGCCGGGTACACCGGCATGGGAAGCGATTCTCGGTGAAGCCAAACGAATCGGCTGCGATTTGATCATTATGGCGTCGCATGGCCGCAGCGGCCTTTCTGCGGTGCTGTTGGGCAGCGAAACCCAAAAAGTGCTGACTCATTCGGATATCCCCGTATTGGTCGTTCGTTGATTGCGTTGTTTTCTTTTAAAGGAAAATGCTATGTATAAAAATGTTCTTGTTGCAACCGACGGTTCTCCGCTCTCCGAAAAAGCGGTCGAAACGGCAGCAACACTTTGCGAGGCATTAAATGCCAAACTCTATCTCTTTTATGCTTCGCCCAGTTATCCGATGCCCGCTTACGCGGGTGGTATGGTGTACGAGCCTATCTCCAAAAAAGAATACGCCGCATTTTTTACCGAACAAGCCGAGCAAATATTGGATGCCGTCGAAGAAACGGTGAAGAAAACCTCTGTCAGTTTTGAGCGCGTGCATGTCTTGGCGGCCACGCCGTGGGAGGCCATTCTCAATGCAGCAAAAGAAAAAAACTGTGATCTTATCGTAATGGCGTCGCACGGGCGCCGCGGTATTTCCGCACTTTTACTTGGCAGCGAAACCCAAAAGGTATTGACGCANNCACATTGCCGGTATTAGTGATCCGTTGACTGTCGGGTGTTTCGCATAAAACAAAAGCCACACGATGTGGCTTTTGTTTTATCTTCTCCACGAAATTACAACACCAATATCAGCCGTTCAAAAACAAAAAACAACAACACGGCGACAAAAATAATCACGGCAAAAATCAATGTTTTTTTTAAAAAAGCCAGATAGCGGCGATTGCCGGTGATCAGATAAGCGATAAGGCTCAGCGCAATAAAGGCGATTGCAAAAAACAGCAGTAAACGAGCGATAAGCATCTATACCGCCTGTCAGGCGTGGCTTAACCGCCATTGCTGGTAAGCTTTGGGAATTTCCTCTTCGGCACGAAAGCTGATCATTTCGTAAGCTTTCTGATGCTCAAGAAGCGTACGCGCCAGCATGTTATTCAACGCGTGCCCCGATTTATACGCAGTATATTGGCCGATAATTGGGTGCCCAAGCAAATACAAATCACCGATTGCATCGAGCACTTTGTGCTTCGCCGGCTCGTTCTCGTAACGCAGCCCACCCTGATTTAAAACCGTGCTCTCATCGAGCACCACGGCGTTATGCAAGCTGCCGCCCATCGCCAAACCGACGGAGCGCATCGCTTCCACATCCTGCATAAAACCGAAAGTACGCGCGCGCGCGATACCTTTAACATAGGCATCTTCACCGAAATCCACAACCACACGGCTGTTCTCGGGCGCAAACGCGGGATGAACAAAATCAACCGTGAAATCCAAGCGAAACCCTTCGTAAGGCGTAAAACGCGCCCATTTTTCGCCGTCGCTCACCTCCACGGCGTTAACGATACGGATAAATTTTTTCGGCGCGTCCTGTTCGGCAATTCCGGCAAGTTGCAAAAGATAAATAAACGGCCCGGCGCTTCCGTCCATAATCGGAATTTCGGGACCGGATACGTCGATACAGGCATTATCAACGCCTAACCCCGCCAACGCCGACATCAGATGCTCGACCGTCGAAACGCTGGCTTCACCATCGCGCAATAATGTCGACAAGCGGGTATCGCCAACTTGGTGCGCCAATGCCGGCAACGCCGGCGTATTCGGAAGGTCGGTACGATAGAAAATGATACCGGTATCGACCGGTGCCGGACGTAACGTCAATGCCACGCGCGCGCCGGTGTGAAGTCCGGTTCCCTTGGTGGAAATGCTGGTTTTAAGCGTTCTTTGTTTGTACATAGGGTTGTGATTTTAGCGCATCCGCCATCAATGTGATCTCATGTTTTGTCATTTCTGACAACGCCAAAATATCCTCAATCATTAAGACGCCATGTCACACAAAAAACGGCGCCTTGAATCAAGTACGCCGTTTTTCCTCTACCGCATCATGTGGTCAATCCGCCTGTTTGCGTAAAAATGCCGGGATATCGGAAATATCCAGAGCCGGGCTGCTGCTGATGGACGCCGTGCTCACACGACGGCGCGCCACCGTCGGCTGATCATAATCAACCGTATTATCGCCGGGCGCGCCACCATCGGTTCCGGTACGCTCAAACACATTTTCCACAACCTCAAGCTTCGGCATACGCTGCTTCATGGCGCTGCCCAAACCGGTTGCAACAATCGTGACACGCAGTTCGTCGCCGATGTTGCCGTCGATCGATGTGCCGACAATCACCATCGCATCTTCGGCAGTAAATTCTTTTACCGCTTCCATCACCGCATGGTATTCACGGATCTTGAGATCGGCACCTGCTGTGATGTTCACGAGAACACCGCGCGCGCCCATCAGGTTGACATCTTCAAGAAGCGGACTTTTCACCGCCGCTTCCGCCGCCTCACGGGCGCGATCGCACCCTGATGCCGATGCCGAACCCATCATCGCCATGCCCACTTCGCTCATCACGGTACGAACATCGGCAAAGTCAACATTCACAAGCCCAGGGTTGCTGATCACTTCCGCAATCCCGGAAACCGCTCCGTACAAAACATCGTTGGCCGCCGCGTACGCGTCGAGCACCGAAACATCGTCCCCCAGCACCTGCATGAGCTTATCGTTCGGAACGATAATGAGCGAATCCACTTTTTGCGTGAGCTCCTCAATGCCCTCTTGGGCGACTTTCTGGCGACGCCCCTCAAATGAGAAAGGCCGCGTGACTACCGCCACCGTCAAGATACCCATCGATTTGGCGATATCGGCAATAATCGGCGCCGCGCCGGTACCGGTGCCGCCGCCCATGCCGG
>DBDN01000030.1 GCA_002293615.1 Betaproteobacteria bacterium UBA931
TCGTCGCAAAAATTATCGAGTAATTTTGTGATTAAGTAGCGCGGCGGGCCATGCGTGCCGCGCTTTTTTGAAAGCCATAATCATGCAAAGCCAACGTATTCGTATTCGCCTGAAGGCGTTTGACTATAAACTGATCGATCAGTCGGCAATGGAAATTGTCGAAACGGCCAAGCGCTCGGGCGCTGTGGTCAAAGGACCTGTACCTTTGCCGACCAAGATCGAGCGTTTTGACGTTTTGCGCTCGCCGCACGTTAATAAGACATCGCGTGATCAGTTTGAAATCAGAACGCATTTACGCTTAATGGATATTATCGACCCGACCGAAAAGACGGTGGATCAGTTGATGAAGCTGGATTTGCCGGCAGGGGTCGATGTTGAGATCAAATTGCAGTAGAATCCGCCATTGCACTAAAAAACGCGCTTTTGCAAAGCGTGATGGCAGAAATGAGTGGCAGCCATAGAAGTCGCGTGGTTGCTTGAGGTGGAAGGCCGATCCATTGTAATCGGCACCCGGTGAAAATCGGGATTTTAATAAGAGGAAGACATGAGCCTTGGACTTGTAGGTCGCAAGATTGGCATGACCCGTGTCTTCACCGATGATGGCGCTGCCATCCCGGTGACGGTCATTGATGTTGCCAATAACCGCGTCACGCAGATCAAGACGCCTGAAACGGACGGCTATGCCGCTGTTCAGATTGCGTTTGGTCATCGCCGTACCTCGCGGGTGACAAAACCGTTGGCTGGCCACCTTGCCAAAGCAGGGGTAGAGGCCGGCGCGCTTTTCAAAGAATTTCCGGTGGTGCCGGAAGAACTCGCTAAATTCAAACCGGGCGATGTGATTGCTGTCGACATGTTTTCGGTCGGCCAATATGTTGATGTTACCGGTACGACAAAAGGGCGTGGATTTTCAGGCGCCATTCGTCGCCACAACTTCAGTTCCAACCGCGCGTCACACGGTAACTCGGTGACGACGCGCGCGCCCGGGTCAATCGGGATGGCGCAGGATCCGGGCCGAGTTTTTCCGGGAAAAAAGATGGCCGGTCATTATGGTGACGCCAAGCGCACCGTGCAAATGCTGACGGTGGTTCGTGTTGACGCGGAGCGTGGGTTATTATTGATCAAGGGTTCCGTTCCCGGTTCGGAGGGCGGTCATATTATCGTTTGTCCATCGGTGAAAACGCCGGCCAAGAAAGGAGCGTAACCATGGAATTGCAATTGGTGAACGCTCAAGGACAAAAGGCGGCAGGCTTTTCGGTATCGGATGCGCTTTTCGCGCGTGAATACAATGAGGCGCTGGTACATCAGATCGTAGTGGCATATCAGGCCAATGCGCGTCAGGGGACGCGTGCCCAGAAAGCGCGCGGCGATGTTAATAAATCGAATCGTAAGCCATGGCGGCAAAAAGGAACGGGACGCGCCCGTGCCGGTCGCGCCAGCAGCCCGCTTTGGCGTGGTGGCGGCAAGATTTTTCCGAGCATGCCGGAAGAGAATTTCACGCAAAAAGTCAATCGTAAAATGTATCGCGCCGGTATGGCGGCGATTTTGTCGCAACTGGTGCGCGACAGCCGGTTGAAAGTGTTGGAAACGTTTTCTGCTGAGACGCCGAAAACCAAAGCGTTTGCACAAAAAATTAACGAGTTGGGATTGTCCGGCACTATTTTGGTCGTTGTCGAAGACCTTAATGAAAACATTATTCTCGCTTCGCGCAACCTACCGAATGTACTGGTGCTGTTGCCGAGCGAGGTGGATCCGGTCAGTCTTTTGCGGTTTAACTATACCGTAATGACGAAGACGGCCGTTGAAAAAATCGAGGAGATGCTGGGATGAGCGCCTCACAAGTGAAAAAATATAACCCGGAGCGGCTGATGACGCTAATTTTAGCGCCGGTCATCTCGGAGAAAAGTACCATCATGGCCGATAAGCACGAGCAGGTGATTCTGCGCGTGGTCAACGATGCCACCAAGCCGGAAATCAAAGCGGCGGTTGAATTGCTGTTCAAGGTGGAGGTGGATGCCGTTTCCGTACTTAATGTGCATGGAAAAGAAAAACGTTTCGGGCGTGTGATGGGTCGCCGCCGGGGCTGGAAAAAAGCGTATATTCGCTTGAAGCCGGGCCAAGAAATTAACTTTGCGATGGAGGCTTGATCATGGCGTTGGTAAAATTGAAACCGACCTCAGCAGGTCGTCGTGGTCAGATCAAAGTCGTTCATTCGGGGCTGCATAAAGGTCGTCCGTTGGCATCGCTGGTGGAAAGCCAGAAGCGTGGTTCCGGTCGTAATCATCACGGTCGCATTACGATGCGCCATCAAGAGTCTGGTCATAAGCATCACTACCGGATTATCGATTTTCGTCGCAGCAAGGATGGTATTCCGGGCAAAGTCGAACGGCTGGAATATGATCCTAACCGCAGCGCATTTTTGGCGTTATTGTGCTACGCCGATGGCGAACGTCGGTACATTATCGCGCCGCGCGGCGTTTCGGTTGGACAGGTTTTGCTTTCCGGCGCTGATGCGCCGATCAAACCAGGCAATGCTTTGCCGATTCGACATATTCCGGTCGGTACCACGGTTCATTGCATCGAATTGCAACCGGGCGGCGGCGCAAAGCTTGCCCGTTCAGCGGGAACTTCGGTTCAGCTGTTGGCGCGCGAAGGTGATTATGCGCAGTTGCGTTTGCGCTCCGGCGAGATTCGCAAAGTCCATATTAATTGCCGTGCCACGATCGGCGAAGTGGGCAATGAAGAACACAGCTTGCGTGTACTCGGTAAAGCCGGTGCGGCGCGTTGGCGCGGCATTCGCCCGACGGTACGCGCGATTGCGATGAACCCGGTGGATCACCCGATGGGCGGCCGCACCAATGGTGGCGGTGGTCGCCATCATCCGGTATCGCCGTGGGGGACGCCGGCCAAAGGTTACAGAACGCGCAGCAACAAGCGTACAGATACGATGATTGTACGCCGTCGGCACGCGACGAAAGGGTAATAGCAAATGACACGTTCGATTAAAAAAGGACCGTTTGTTGACGATCATCTGATGAAGAAGGTCGATGCCGCGCGTGAAAAGAGCGACAAGCGGCCAATCAAAACCTGGTCGCGCCGCTCCACCGTTACACCGGATTTTGTTGGTCTAACCATTGCGGTTCATAACGGAAAACAGCATGTTCCGGTGTACGTTACCGAAAACATGGTGGGGCATAAACTTGGCGAATTTGCGTTGACGCGCACATTCAAAGGGCATGCCGGCGATAAAAAAGTCGCGGCGAAGAAATAAAGGAGCTAAGACATGACAACAACTGCAGCAACATTACGAGGCGTTCGTCTGTCTGCCCAGAAAGGGCGGCTTGTGGCCGACCAGATCAGAGGCTTGCCTGTGGCGCGCGCGCTGGACATCCTGACCTTCAGCACCAAAAAAGGTGCGGTCATCATCAAAAAAGTGCTTGAATCGGCGATTGCCAATGCCGAACACAATGACGGCGCGGATATTGATGAATTGCGCGTGCAGACAATTTATGTTGATAAAGCCATGACCTTGAAACGCAGCCGGGCGAGAGCCAAAGGCCGCGGCGCCGTTATCGGCAAACAAACATGCCATATCCGGATTGTGGTGGGTGAAAACTCATTGCGCCGTGGTTCATAAGGAATAATTATGGGACAAAAGATTCATCCGACAGGATTTCGTTTGGCCGTTACCCGCAACTGGGATTCAAGCTGGTATGCGAATAACCGAGATTTTGCGCCGACACTGATTCAGGACATTAAAATCCGCGAATATTTGAAAAAGAAGCTGGCGCATGCTTCCGTTTCGAAGGTGACGATCAAGCGTACGACCAAGAGTGCCAAAATTACGGTGCATAGTGCCCGCCCGGGTATTGTGATCGGGAAAAAAGGCGAGGATATCGAAACATTGCGCTCCGAAATGCGCATGCTGGCAGGCAACAACGCGGTTGAAGTCGGTATCGAAGAAGTGCGCAAGCCGGAAGTTGACGCCACGCTGATCGCCGCGTCGATTGCGCAGCAGCTGGAAAAACGGATCATGTTTCGTCGCGCCATGAAGCGGGCAATGCAAAACGCAATGCGGCTTGGCGCGCAGGGGATCAAGATCATGAGTTCCGGCCGTTTGAACGGCGCCGAGATTGCCCGCAGTGAATGGTATCGCGAGGGGCGTGTGCCGTTGCATACTTTGCGCGCCAATATCGAATATGGAGTTGCCGAAGCACGTACCACATATGGCGTGATCGGCATCAAGGTTTGGGTGTTCAAGGGCGAGATGATGGCGCATAACGCGGAGCCGACAGCGTCGGTTGTCGAGCAGCAACCCGCGCCGCCAAAACGCCCACGTCGTGCAGGAGCAAAAAATGCTGCAGCCAAGTAGAAGAAAATACCGGAAAGAGCAAAAAGGACGAAATCGTGGCTTGGCCACCGTTGGCAACAAGGTGAGCTTTGGCACTTTCGGTTTGAAAGCGACGACGCGCGGTCGCCTGACGGCGCGCCAGATTGAGGCGGCGCGTCGCGCGATGACCCGTCACATCAAGCGCG
>DBDN01000073.1 GCA_002293615.1 Betaproteobacteria bacterium UBA931
GGGGACCGCCAGCGGCGGGCAGCGCGAGTTTGTGCCGGTATTGGCGCGGGCGGCAATGGCTGTGGGCATTGCGGGATTGTTCATGGAAACGCATTCCGATCCTGAGCACGCGCTTTCCGACGGACCGAATATGTGGCCGTTGAGCAAAATGAAGTCTTTGCTTGAAACTTTAAAGCAACTGGATTTCATTGTGAAAAAAGAAGGGTTTGAGGAAGCTTCTCTCTGAAATGGTTATGGATCATGGTTGCCGTTCTCGCCATTGTTTGCTGTTTCACATCGAACGCCAATAGTTTTCGTTGAGTCGTAGATTTTTATATTATTTTAGGAAACAGGTTATGAGCACTATCGTTGATATTATCGCCCGTGAAATTCTTGATTCGCGCGGCAATCCGACTGTTGAGGCCGACGTGGTGTTGGAGTCCGGCGTTTCCGGTCGCGCCGCCGTGCCGTCCGGCGCTTCGACCGGATCAAGAGAAGCGGTCGAATTGCGCGACGGCGATAAAAACCGTTATCTCGGAAAAGGCGTTTTGAATGCGGTGAACCACGTGAATACCGAGATTTGTGAGAGCCTGATCGGTCTTGACGCCAGCGAGCAGGCATTGGTTGATCGCACGATGGTTGAGCTTGACGGCACCGAAAATAAATCGCGATTGGGTGCAAACGCGATTCTCGCCGTTTCTTGCGCGATTGCCAAAGCTGCGGCGGAAGAATCGGGCTTGCCGCTTTATCGTTATCTTGGCGGTGCGGGCGAGATGACGTTGCCGGTACCGATGATGAATGTAATTAATGGCGGCGCGCATGCCAACAATAAAATCGACCTGCAGGAATTCATGCTGGTGCCGCTCGGCGCCGGTAATTTTCGCGAAGCGTTGCGCTATGGCGCGGAAGTGTTTCATACGTTGAAAAAAATACTGAACGACCGCGGCATGCCGACAACAGTGGGTGACGAAGGCGGTTTTGCGCCGAATTTGCCGTCCAATGAAACAGCGCTGGCATTGTTGATTGAAGCGATCAGCGCTGCCGGCTATACGCCCGGCACCGACATTGCGATCGCGCTCGATTGCGCTGCCAGCGAATATTATCAGGAAGGTGCTTATCGGTTGGAAGGCGAAGGGCGCAGCTTTACATCGGCGCAGATGGTCGAATTGCTGGCGGGTTGGTGCGAGAAATATCCAATTATCAGCATTGAGGATGGAATGTCCGAACACGATTGGACCGGCTGGCGTTTATTGACGGAGAGACTCGGTAAAAAAGTGCAATTGGTCGGCGACGATCTGTTTGTGACCAATACGCGTATTCTTAAAGAAGGTATCGTGCAGAACATTGCCAATTCGATTCTGATCAAAATCAATCAGATTGGCACATTGTCTGAAACATTTGCGGCGATTTCAATGGCGCAGCGGGCGCGCTATACGGCCGTGGTGTCGCATCGTTCCGGCGAAACCGAAGACAGTATGATTGCCGATATTGCCGTCGGCACCAATGCCGGGCAGATTAAAACCGGTTCGCTGTCGCGCTCGGATCGTATGGCCAAATACAATCAGTTATTGCGCATCGAAGAGGATTTGGGCGATGCCGCGCGTTACGCCGGTCGCGATGCGTTCTATAACCTGTCGCATTAAGAAACAATGCGCGTTCTTTCCCTGATTTTCTTTGCGCTGATACTGACATTGCAGTATCCGATTTGGTTGGGGAAAGGCGGATGGTTGCAGGCGCACGCGTTGCGGCAGGAGCTGGACACGCAGCGGGTAAGCAATGCATTGTTAAGGTCGCGCAACGATGCGCTGGCCGCCGAAGTGGTCGACTTGAAATCCGGGTTAGAGGCCGTTGAGGAGCGGGCGCGCACGGATTTGGGTATGGTGAAAAAAAATGAAATTTATTTTCAGTTTCGCCCCGGCTCTTATCCGCCGTATAAAACGAGAAACGAAAAAACCGTTCCCGCTCCATGAGTGTTCGGTCTGTTACGTCGGCCAATAATCCCCGTCTTAAGGAGGCGGCGCGTTTGCTGCGTTCGGCGCACGAGCGCCGTAAAAGCAGGCTGTGCGTGCTTGAGGGCGAACATCTGATTGAAATGTATGCGACGCGGCATGGCACGCCGCGCACGCTGATTGCTACCGAAGCGTTTTGCCGGCATCCGCTGGTCGTTCGTTGCCGGAACGCTGCCGATGTATATATCGTTGACGATGCGCTTTTTTCGGAAACGGCGACGCTACCGCCTGCGGTCGGTATGTTGGCGGTGGTGCCGATACCGGAGCCGGTATCCTCAACCTCCGTAAACTCCGGCACATTTCACCTTATGCTGGACGACGTGCAGGATCCGGGCAATGTGGGCGCAATGATGCGTACCGCTGCAGCGGCGGGCGTGGGCAATATTGTGCTCAGTAAAAACAGCGTGTCGGCGTGGTCGCCCAAAGTGCTGCGAGCGGCGCAAGGGGCGCATTTTTTGCTGGAAATTATCGAGGACGCGGACGTCGCGGTGTGGGCGGAGCGATTTCAGGCGCAAGGCGGCAAGATCGCGGCGGCGGTACCTCGCGATGGTGTTGATCTTTATCGGGCGGACTTTGCGAAGTCGCCGCTGGCATTGGCCGTAGGCAATGAAGGCGGCGGGCTTGGCCGGGCGTTACTGGCCAAGGCGGACTGGCGGNNTCGGCTGACCATTCCGATGCCGGGGGCGATGGAATCGCTCAACGTTGCGGCAGCGGCGGCGGTCATTCTTTTTGAATGCGTTCGCCGGCGACAGGCGCGCTGATATCAGCCATTTTTTCTTCGACGCCCTGTTTTTTCGAGACGTCTCGTTCTAAAATAGATAACCCCGCCATATGCTTGGCTTTATGCTTTTCAAGTGCGCTGCTGGCGGGGCTTTTGATGGTTTTTTTGCGGGTTTTTGTTTTCCCAACGGAGAAATATTTTGAAGCGTACCGACTATTGCGGGTTGATCAACGAAAGTTTTTTAGGCAAAACCATTACGGTAACGGGCTGGGTGCATCGTCGTCGTGATCATGGTGGCGTGATTTTTATCGATTTGCGCGACCGCGCCGGCCTGTTGCAAATTGTGTTCGACCCGGATAATCCCGAGACATTTGGTACTGCGGAAAAGCTGCGCAACGAATACGTCGTTTGCGTGACCGGGTTGGTGCGTAACCGCCCGGAAGGGACAAGCAACCCGAATTTAACGTCCGGAAAAATCGAGATACTGGCGCGCGAAATCGAGCTTTTAAATCCTTCGTTACCGCCGCCGTTTCAACTCGATGACGACAATATTTCGGAAACGGTGCGTCTGGAAAACCGTATTCTCGATTTGCGTCGACCGCAGATGCAGCATAACCTGATGTTGCGCCACAAGGTGGCCATGTCCGCGCGTCGCTATCTTGACGAACACGGTTTTGTCGATATCGAAACGCCGATGCTTTACAAATCAACCCCGGAAGGCGCGCGCGAATTTCTGGTGCCGTCACGGATTCACCATGGCCAGTTCTATGCGTTGCCGCAATCGCCGCAATTATTCAAGCAGATGTTGATGATGGCGGGTTTTGACCGCTACTACCAGATCGTCAAATGTTTCNNCCGACGAAGATTTGCGTGCCGATCGGCAGCCGGAATTTACCCAGATCGATATCGAAACGTCGTTTCTTGATGAACAGGAAATCCGCGACATCATGGAAGGGTTGGTGCGGCGTATGTTCCGCGACGGGCCGGGGGTCGAACTGCCCGATCCTTTCCCAGTGTATTCCTATGCGGAAGTGATGCGCGATTACGGTTCGGATAAGCCCGACCTGCGCGTGCCGCTCAAATTCACCGAACTGACCGACCTGATGAAAACGGTGGATTTCAAAGTTTTCCGTTCTGCCGCCGATATGAAATACGGTCGCGTGGTGGCGTTGCGCGTTCCCGAAGGCGGTAAATTGTCGCGCAAAGAGATCGACGATTACACGTCATTTGTCGCCATTTATGGCGCGAAAGGCTTGGCGTACATCAAGGTCAACGACGCGGCGCAGCCGAATGAAAAGGGGTTGCAATCGCCGGTCGTGAAATTCTTGCCGGAAAATGTTCTGCGCGAAATTCTACAACGTACCGGCGCACAAAACGGCGACCTGATTTTCTTTGGCGCCGATCACGAAAATATCGTCAACGACGCCATTGGGGCATTGCGCGCCAAGGTCGGCCACCAGCTTGGGCTTGCCGAAAAAGGCTGGAGACCGCTATGGGTGGTTGATTTTCCGATGTTTGAATTCAACGAAGAGAGCAAAACATGGTCGGCGCGCCATCACCCGTTTACCGCGCCGAAAAACGGACATGAGGATTTGTTTGCCACCGATCCCGAAAAAGCGTTGGCCAAAGCCTACGACGTGGTGTTAAATGGCTGGGAAATCGGCGGTGGCTCGGTGCGTATCCACCGTCAGGATGTGCAGGCCAAGGTATTTGATGCGATGAAAATTTCGCCGGAAGACCAGCAACGTAAGTTCGGCTTTTTGCTTAAGGCGCTGCAATACGGAACGCCGCCGCACGGTGGGATCGCGTTCGGGCTGGACCGCATTCTGACGCTGATGACCGGTTCGGAATCGATCCGCGATGTGATTGCGTTTCCGAAAACGCAACGCGGCCAGGATCTGCTGGTTGAGGCGCCGACGCCGGTTACGGAGCAGCAGTTGCGCGATCTGCATATTCGGGTGCGTGCTTCGGATTCGGTTAAGCAATAATCGAAAGAGCGGGAGCAGGATTTCAGGGTAAGCCGAGCGCACAAAATGCCGTAAAAATTTCCGGCTTCAAATAGCGGATCCTGTTTCTCGAATTACGACAAAAATCATGCCAGAGTCGAGTTATACTCGACTCTATGGAAAGACATCCCGAAACATCGCAAATAAGCGCCGCGCACACGTTAATACTCGCCAAGCGGGTGTTGGTGCTGGAAGCCAACGCCATCACGGATCTGGCGGACAGGATCGATCAGACGTTTGTCGATGCGGTGGCCTGTATTCTGAATTGTCGCGGGCGCGTTGTGGCCACGGGCATTGGCAAATCGGGACACATTGCCCGCAAGTTTGCGGCAACATTGGCTTCTACCGGCACTCCTGCTTTTTTTGTCCATCCTTCGGAAGCCAGCCACGGCGACCTGGGTATGATTCAGCCCCGTGATGTCGTTGTCGCTTTCTCATATTCAGGGGAAACGGACGAGCTGATCGCACTGGTGCCGCATCTTAAACGAGAAGCCGTGTCGCTGATCCTGCTCACGGGCAACCGGCAATCCGCGTTGGCGCGCGCGGCGGATATTGCGCTTGATGCTCATGTTGTGTCTGAAGCCTGTCCGCTTGGTTTGGCGCCGACCACGAGCACGACGGTTGCTTTGGCATTGGGTGACGCATTGGCTGTCGCGCTTCTGGAAGCACGCGGTTTTTCGGCGGAAGACTTTGCTCGCTCGCATCCGGGCGGTTCGCTGGGGCGGCGTTTATTGACCCGGGTTTCCGACATCATGCGTACCGGCGACGCTTTGCCGGTGATCCACGAGCAGGCACTGTTGCGCGATGCGCTGGTGGAAATCAGCGGCAAAGGTATGGGCATGACGGCGATTCTCGATGCGCAACAAAAGCTTTCTGGAATTTTTACCGATGGCGATTTGCGTCGCTGCCTGGAAAAAAATGCCGCGCTGGATACGCCGATTCATACGTTGATGAAGCGTTCGCCGCGCACGATTGCCCGCGAGCGGCTCGCCGTTGATGCGGTGGCGCTGATGGAAGCGCCACCGAAAATTTCCCAGCGGCTGGTTGTTGACGATGACCAGCATTTGGTTGGCGCGCTGCATCTGCATGATCTTTTCCGTGCAAGGATCCTGTGATGGATATTGGGGGAAAATTTGCCGCAGCGGAATTTGAAGCCTTGCGCGCACGGGCAAAAAATATCCGGCTTTTGACCTGTGATGTGGATGGCGTACTTACCGACGGGCGTATTTACTTTAACGATGAAGGTATCGAAACCCGGGCATTTCACGCCAGCGATGGCTTGGGAATCAAGTTGTTATTGCGCGCCGGGATTCAGATTGTCTGGATTACCGGCAGCAAAGCGATGGCGATTGAACATCGCGCGCGTATGCTTGGTGTCGGGCATGTGATTCGCGATGTTTTCGACAAAATAACATCGTGGCAGGCATTGCGTGAAAAATTGAATTTTCCGATAGAGGCGTGCGCGCATATCGGCGATGATTTTCCCGATTTGCCGTTAATCAGCGCGTGCGGTTTGGGCATTACCGTGCCGCATGCGCCGGAAGCGCTGAAAAAAGCCGCGCATTATGTGACCGAGGTGCCGGGTGGGCAAGGCGCGGTGCGCGAACTGTGCGATCTGATTCTGGCAGCACAAAACGTCCGTTTTGACGCCACGATGCAAAAATCCATTTAAAAAAGGCCATGCATTCTGTTCGCGAACGTATTTACCGCTTGGTTTCCTGGTCGCCGTTGTTGTTTCTTGCCGCGCTGGCGGCATTAACGTATTGGCTTGGTTCGCAAGTACAGATCATGAGTGGCGCGGGCAGAGAAAAAACGCATACATCGGATCTTTTCATCAAGGAATTTCATGCCGTGACTTTTGATGAAAACGGCTTTCCCAAACAGCGGCTGGTCGCCGACTATGCCGAGCATTTTATGGACGATGAAACGATTATGCTGACCAAGCCGGAGTTGACGATTCAAAATCCGGATGAGCCGCGCTTAACGGTCACGGCACAGCAAGCGGAGGTGAGCGGCGACCGCGATCATGTTTATCTGAAAAAAAATGTGGTGCTGGTGCGCGAAGCGGGCAAAAAAGGTGCCCGGAAAGGGGCTTCCAATGAAAGCTTCACGATGGAAACCGAGTTTTTGCATTTGTTGCCCAATGAAAACAAAATGGAAACGGATCAGCATGTCGTGCTGTCATCGTCGAGCGGGCGTACCGAATCTGTCGGGATGACGCTGGATGATCATACGAAAGAAGTCAAATTGCGCTCAAACATTAAAGGCTCGTTTGAGCCGGTAAAAAGATGATGCGGGATATTATGGCAAAAAACAAATATTTATTGATATTGCTGTTTGGCACGTTGCTCAACAGTATTGCTGCGCATGCCGAGCGTGCGGATCGCGAAAAACCGATTGTTTTTTCGGCAGATACCAGCGAAGCGGTTAATTATGAAACCAAGGAAGCGACATTGTCGGGCAATGTGATTATTACGCAAGGCACTATGATGATTCGCGCCGATCGCGTCAAGTTTCGCCAAAATCCCGATAATTCGCTGTCGGCTACGGCATACGGCAAACCGGTATCGTTTCGCCAAAAGCGCGACGATGTTGACGAATTTGTCGAAGGCTATGCATTGCGTGCGGAGTACGACGGGCAAAAGGAATTGCTTGAATTGTTCGACCAGGCGTTGCTAAAGCGCGAAGACGACGAAATTCGCAGCAACTATATTTCGTACAATACCGGCACGGAAATTTTCCGCGCGGAGGGGCGCTTTAATTCAACGCGCCCGGAAAGTGAGCAGACGGCGCACGATACCCGTGTCAGCGGGCAATTCAAGGTGCAGGAAGAAGATCGTAAACGTTTAGCGCCGAAGCCGGGCGCGGAACTGCAAACAGATGCGGAGTTGGATAAACGATGAGTTCGCTGACAGCGCATCATTTGCAAAAACGTTATCGGTCGCGCACGGTTGTGCACGACGTTTCCTTGACCGTCGCGCGCGGTGAAGTGGTTGGCCTGCTGGGGCCGAACGGCGCGGGTAAAACCACCTGCTTTTATATGATCGTCGGACTGATTGCCGCCGATGGCGGCAGTATCGAGCTCGACGGTGAGGATTTGTCGCGGTTGCCGATTCACCAGCGGGCGCGGCGCGGACTTTCTTATTTGCCGCAGGAGGCATCAATTTTTCGCAAACTGACGGTTGCCGAAAATGTGCGCGCCATACTTGAATTGCAGGACCTTGGCGAAGATGCGCTGTCGAACCGGCTGGATGCGCTGCTTGAAGATTTATCGATCGGCCATCTTGCCGATGCCCCGGCCATTTCGCTTTCGGGCGGCGAACGCCGCCGCTGCGAAATAGCGCGCGCGCTGGCATCGCGTCCGCATTTTATTTTGTTGGACGAACCTTTCGCCGGCGTTGATCCGATTGCCGTGCTTGATTTGCAGCGGATCATTCGTTTCTTGAAAGAGCGCGATATCGGTGTGCTGATTACCGATCACAACGTGCGCGAAACGCTGGGAATTTGCGACCGTGCTTATATCATCAACGAGGGCAGTGTGCTGGCGTCCGGCGTGCCATCGGAGATTGTGCACGACGAAGCGGTGCGCAAGGTTTATCTGGGAGAGCATTTCCGGCTTTAGGAACCATGAAACAAACGCTGAATCTCAAGCAATCGCAGCAATTAACGCTGTCGCCGCAATTGCAGCAGGCGATTCGCCTGTTGCAGTTGTCGACGCTGGAATTGAACGAGGAGATTGAGCGTATTCTCGAAGAAAACCCGTTACTGGAAAAAGAGGAAAGCAGCAGCGGTGCGGAAGAAAGCGTATCCGCCGAAATATCGACGCCCGGAGANNGCCGTTGCCGACGATGACTGCCGAAGCCAATGAAGAAAACGATATTCGTGATGTTTTTGAGGCCGCCAGCTCATTGCAAGACGAAGATTTTATTATTTCCAGCGATGAAGGCGGAATGAGCGCGGACGATGAAGATCACACGGTGCAATATACGTCCGGCGAAACGCTGCGCGAGCATTTGCTGAATCAGTTGGCATTAACAGCGGCATTACCCGAAGAGCGGTTGGTGGTGCAGGCGCTGATTGATGAATTGAACGANNCGGGCGCCTGATGACCGACCAAGAGTCGTTTTATCAAGGAGTTGGCCGCGAATGGGCAGATGATCCGACACTCTTTAATCGCGGGTTGGCGATTTTGCAATCGTTTGATCCGTCCGGTGTCGGGGCACGCAGCCTTTCCGAATGTTTGGCATTACAGATTTGTGCGCTTTCCGAAGCCGAGGTTCCGGCGGAAATCAGGAAAATTGCCGAGGCCATCGTTACCCATCATCTTGACGCGCTGGCGAAGCAGGCGCTGCCTGCAATTCGCAAAGCGCTTGGTGTTGATCTTGATACGGTATTGGCCGCAATCCAGGTGGTTCGCAGCTTGAATCCGTATCCATGCGCTTTTTTTGACAGCGAACAGGCCGATCATATTGTAGCGGATACCATTGTTTATAAGGAGGGCGGGCAATGGCAGGTACGGTTGAATGAGGCGGTGATTCCCAAAATCCGCATCAATGCGTTTTACAGCCAATGGCTGTCCGGCAAGAGCGAAACCAATGGCCAATATTCGTCGCAGCTTCAGGAGGCGCGCTGGCTGATTCGCAACATTCGGCAACGGTTTGACACAATTCTTCGCGTATCGCAGGTGATTGTTGCCCGTCAACAACGTTTTTTTGACCATGGGCAAATCGCTATGCAACCGATGGTTTTGCGCGATGTTGCCGAGCAGCTGGAATTGCATGAATCGACGATTTCCCGAGTGACAACGCAAAAATACATGTTGACGCCGCAAGGTGTTTTTGAATTAAAATATTTTTTCGGCAGTCACGTTACGACGACAGCGGGCGGTATCGCATCGTCCACAGCCATTCGTGCGTTAATCAAACAAATTGTGAACGAAGAGTCGGAAAAATCACCGTTTTCTGACCAACAGATTAGTGAAATGCTTGCCAAAGAAGGTATCATGGTAGCAAGGCGGACAGTGGCAAAATATCGGGAGAGTATGGCGATTCCGCCAGCGCATCAGCGAAAAAGCCGGTTTTAACAAACAATGGAAACACTGCCGTCTTCTTGCCGGATTCCGGCGGATTTATTTTTTAATTAAGGAGCGTCTTATGAACCTGCAATTAACCGGACACCATCTTGAAATTACGCCGCCGATCCGCGAATACGTTACCGCCAAGCTGGATCGGGTTACCCGCCATTTCGACGATGCCATCGACGCCAGTGTGATCCTTTCGGCCAACAAACTGCAACATAAAGCGGAAGCAACATTGCACCTGCGCGGTAAAGACCTCCATGCCGAAAGTATCGATACCGATATGTACGCGGCGATTGATGCCATGACCGATAAGCTTGATCGTCTTGTCATCAAGCAAAAGGAAATGCGTTTGGATAAACGCACTCAGGGGGAAACCATTCGGAAGATGTCCGCTTCAGAATAAGCGACGTACTATAATCATGTAAAAACAGGATAAAACCGGCGACGTTCCGCCGGTTTTATTTAAGATATTCAAGAAAGGCATGCTTTGGTTTCTTCTTCTGTCATTGCGTTGTTGACGCCTGACTACATTCGGGTCGATGCCGATATTGATTCGCGCGATGCGCTTTTTCAGGCGGTAGGCACGATGTTTGCTGGCGAGGCGCTCAGCGCCCAGGAAATTGTGCAGGCACTGAAAACGCGCGAGGCGCTCGGTTCAACGGCGCTCGGACAAGGCATTGCCATTCCGCACGGCCGGATCAAGGGGTTGCCCGAAGCGCGGGCGGCGTTCATTCGTCCGGCGCAGCCCGTTGCGTTTAACGCGCCGGACGGCAAGAAAGTCAGCCTGTTTTTTATTTTGCTGGTGCCGGCGCAAGCGACGGAACGGCATTTGCAATTGCTGGCGGAGCTGGCGCAAATGACCGGCAGCCGAAAATTCCGCGAAGCGCTACGCACCGCGCCGAATGCGGCCGCTGTGTGCGAATTATTGCATCGACAGGCAGACGCCATTTGATTTTAGGCGGTGTGCCGCATATGGAAGACCGTACCCATGACCATGACCAATTCCATTACCATCCAAAAATTATTTGAAGATAACAAGTCGTCGCGTCTGCAACTGGAATGGGTTGCCGGGCAAAACGGAGCGCAGCGGGAACTGAAAACCAGCGACCTGATGCGGCCGACCGACAGCATGGTCGGGCATATGAATCTGGCGCACAATTTCCGGGTGCAGGTGCTGGGCATGGCAGAAAGCAATTATTTGCTTAACTTTCCCGAGGCGCAGCGCAATGCCGCGCTCGAGCGAATTTTTTCCACCGATGGCTTGTCGATGATCGTCGTAGCGCACAGCAAGGAAATTCTTGCGTATTTGGTGCCGTATTGCGATAAGTATAATATCCCGCTGCTTTTCTCTTCGCGCCATTCGCCTTATGTGGTGGATGTTTTGCGGCTTTACCTGTTGCGGTCGCTTGCCGAATACATTACGGTACACGGTGTTTTTCTTGATGTGCTGGAAATGGGCGTACTTATTACCGGCTCGTCGGCAATCGGCAAAAGCGAACTGGCGCTTGAGCTGATTACGCGCGGCAACGGGTTGGTTGCGGACGATGTCGTTGAATTATGCCGCATTTCGCCCGATATTCTGGAAGGGCGTTGCCCGGAAATGCTCCGCGATTTTCTGGAGGTGCGCGGTATCGGCGTGCTTAACATTCGATCGATTTTCGGGGAAATGGCCGTGCGTCCACACAAACTTTTGCGGCTGATCGTTCATCTTGAAGATCATCATCACGAATCCATTGCCAAGATTGATCGTATGCCTGCCGAAGCGTCGTATGAAACGATTCTTGATGTGCCGGTGTGCAAGGTGACGATTCCTGTGGCGGCCGGGCGCAACC
>DBDN01000077.1 GCA_002293615.1 Betaproteobacteria bacterium UBA931
CGGGTGTCTTTGCCGATAAGTACGCCGGCGCGTTCGTCGGTTTTTTCCTGACGCGCCAATACCCGGCCGACAGCCCAACCGAGTTTTAACGCGAATTCCGGCGTGATCGGTGTCTGCCCGACACGGCCACGAATGCCGTCTGTGCCAAAGTATTTTCGTTGTTTGCTCATGAGGGAGAATTTTAGGCGGTTTCGGGAATCATCGCACGCCAGATTGTTAATGCGTCGACAGTTTCGCGTACGTCATGGACGCGAATGATCGTAGCGCCCAGAGCAATGGCGGCCAGCGCTGCGGCAAGACTGGCAGGCAGACGTTCGGTGACGGCGCGATGCGTTAACGCGCCCAGCGTCGATTTACGCGACCAACCAACCAGAAGGGGCAGGCCAAAGCCGCGCAATTGCGGCAATGCGTGCATCAATGCAAGATTGTGTTCAACGGTTTTGCCGAAGCCAAAGCCGGGGTCAAGCACCATGCGTTCTTTGGCAATGCCCGCGGCAACACCGGCAGCAATTCGCTCCTCAAGAAAAGCGAAAACCTCTTCAACAACATTTTCATAATGTGGCGCTTGCTGCATGGTACGCGGCTCGCCTTTCATGTGCATCAGGCACACGGCGGCGTCGCCTGCGGCAACGGTTTCCAGTGCGCCCGGCGCGCGCAATGCGTTGATATCGTTAATCATCGCGGCTCCCGCATCCATTACGGCGCGCATTACTTGCGGCTTGACGGTATCGACCGATACCGGAATGCCGCGTTGGGCAAGCGTTTCGGTCAGCCAAAGCACGCGTTTGAGTTCCTCGTTTTCCGGAACGGAGGGCGCGCCCGGACGCGACGACTCGCCTCCGATATCAATCATATCCGCGCCGTCGTCGATCATCGTAAGCGCGCGGGAAAGGGCTTTTTGCGCATCAAAATACCGGCCGCCGTCCGAAAACGAATCGGGTGTGACGTTTACGATGCTCATGACCCACGGGCGATTGATCGTCACGGTTTGTCCGTTCATACGCAGTGAAAGAGCGATCATAAGGAGGGGCGGTAAAAGTTAAGTGCGAATATGGGCTTTCCAAAAAACAAAGGGCGGCTTTGAGGAAAGTTCAAAGCACGCCCTTTTCCGGCGATCAATCAAATTTTATGCAGGGCTGGCGGAGGGCGACTCTTTGCCGTTTTTCACCGTCAGATCGTCATCGGCAGAGGCAGGGGGCGACTGGTCGCCGCTGCTGCGTTCTTTCGGCGGTCGCGGCGGCTTGCCCGCCATGATGTCGTCGATCTGGTCAGCGTCGATCGTCTCGTATTCCATCAGCGCTGCGGTCATCGCCTCGACTGTGTCGCGATTTTCGCCAAGCAGGCGACGCGCCAGCACATACTGCTCGTCGATAATGCGGCGAATTTCGGCATCGACCTGTTGCATGGTCGCTTCAGATACGTTTTTGTGTGTGGTGACCGAGCGGCCTAAAAAGACTTCGCCGTCGTTTTCGCCATATACCATCGTCCCCATTTTTTCCGACATGCCGTACCGCGTGACCATGTCGCGCGCCATGTTGGTCGCGCGCTCAAAGTCGTTCGATGCGCCGGTAGAAATGCGATGAACAAACAATTCTTCGGCGACACGTCCGCCAAACAGGATCGCGATTTCGTTGAGCATCTGGTCTTTGTAAAGGCTGATGCGGTCACGCTCCGGCAATTGCCAGGTAACGCCAAGCGCCCGTCCGCGCGGCACGATGGTGACTTTGTGAACGGGATCGGTGCCGGGCAACAGGCGCGCCACGATTGCATGGCCGGATTCATGGTATGCGGTCGCTTTTTTCTCGTCTTCAGTGAGAATCATCGATCGCCGCTCCGGGCCCATGTAAATCTTGTCTTTGGCGCGCTCGAAATCTTCCATATCGACAAGGCGTTTATTGCTGCGTGCCGCGAACAGTGCCGCTTCGTTGACTAGGTTGGCAAGGTCGGCACCGGAAAAACCGGGGGTGCCGCGCGCGATAATATCGGCCTTGACATCGCCGGCCAGCGGCACTTTACGCATATGCACCTTGAGAATCTGTTCGCGCCCGCGAATATCGGGCAATGGCACCACAACTTGCCGGTCGAAACGTCCCGGTCGCAACAACGCCGGGTCAAGTACGTCGGGGCGGTTGGTGGCGGCGATCACGATCACGCCTGCCGTTTCCTCAAAGCCGTCCATTTCAACGAGTAACTGGTTAAGCGTTTGTTCGCGCTCGTCGTTACCGCCGCCCAGACCGGCGCCGCGCTGGCGCCCAACTGCGTCGATTTCGTCAATAAAAATAATGCAAGGCGCGTTTTTCTTCGCCTGTTCAAACATATCGCGCACGCGCGCCGCGCCGACACCGACGAACATTTCGACAAAGTCCGAGCCGGAGATTGAGAAAAACGGCACGTGCGCCTCACCAGCAATTGCTTTGGCCAGCAATGTCTTACCGGTTCCCGGCGCGCCGACCATCAACACGCCGCGCGGAATACGGCCGCCGAGCTTCTGGAATTTGGACGGGTCTTTCAGAAAATCGACCAGTTCTTGCACTTCTTCCTTGGCTTCGTCGCAACCGGCAACATCGGCAAAAGTGACCGCGTTGTTGGTGTCGTCAAGCATGCGCGCTCGGCTTTTGCCGAATGAAAACGCGCCGCCTTTGCCGCCGCCTTGCATCTGGCGCATGATGAAAAACCACAAGCCAATAATCAGCAACAGCGGCAACACAGTAATTATGATGTCGTAGAGCATGCTGCGGCCGCGCTCTTTGGCTTCCACTTTGACGCCCGCTTTTAACAAATCCTCAACCATCCACAGATCGTTGGCGGAGTAAGTGATGAATTTGGTTTTATCCGGCGCTTCCCAAGTGATTTTATTGTTTTCGCTGATGACGACCGATGAAACCTGACCGTTACGCACTTTATCCATGAATTCGGAATAGGGCACCGGTTCGTTCGATGTCTGCTGATTATTAAACTGGCGCACGCCCATCAGTACGACGGCAAGAATCATCAGCCAGACGCCAAAATTTTTAAACATGCTATTCAAATTGAACTCCTTTATTTCTGCCGCAAAAGGCAGATCAATACAACATAAAAGTATAACGTGTTTATTCGGGCTTTCCTGTCGGTTGCCTCTTAATTTTTAACATGGTTACCCTTTCCCAATAATCGCGCTGAACCGGAAAAGGGCTTTACATTTCGGTTTTACGGTTCTTCGCCATGAAAACTTTTACCGACCAGATACATTTCACGGCTGCGGTCGCGTGACGCTTTGGGCTTTCGGGCATAGACCTTTTCAAAATATTCGCGCATTGTCTGGCGAAACGCGTCAAAACCCGAACCCTGAAACGCTTTTACGACAAAATCGCCGCCGTTTTTCAAATAAAGCAGGCAAAAATCCAGCGCCAATTCGGCAAGACCGATGCTGCGAGCCTGGTCTGCAGACGCCACACCCGATAGATTGGGGGACATATCGGATAAAACAAGGTCGGACTTTTTGTTTTGCAGGCGATGGGCAATTTCGCGCAGGCCGCGCTCATCGGCAAAGTCACCCTGGATAAAATCGACGCCGTTGATCCCGTTCATCGGCAGAAGATCAATCGCAATGATTTTCCCTTGAACGCCGATACGTTCGCGCACCACTTGGCACCAACTGCCGGGCGCGGCGCCCAGATCGACTACCGTCATATTTGGGCGTAACAAATGATTGCCCTCATCAAGCTCGATGAGCTTAAATGCGGCGCGGGCACGGAAACCGCGGCGCTGCGCTTCCTGTACATAAGGGTCGTTTACATGTTCATGCATCCAGGCTTTACCGAAGCGGTGTTTTTTGCCGGAGGAATTTAGCGATGCTTTTTGCTTCATGTACGCATTGTACTTTTTCTTCCGTCGTTTCAGTGGATCGGGTAAACTCATCGCCATGCTATCTATTCCCATTTCCGAACGCCGCGCATTACGGGCGCGTGCGCATCATCTTGATCCTGTAGTCATGATCGGTCAGCATGGGCTGACTACGGCGGTTTTGCGCGAAATTACGCGCGCGCTTGAAGCGCATGAACTGATTAAAGTGCGCGTGCTCAACGATGATCGTAGAGCGCGCGCCGCCATGTTCGACGAAATTTGCAATACGCTGGCGTGCGCGCCGGTACAACACATCGGCAAACTGTTTGTATTGTGGCGGCCTGCGCCGGAAAAAGAAGCCGCGCCACCAGAGCGCCAGCCGGCAAAAGCAAAAAAGGCGGCGAGAAAAGCAGCGGGAAAAATCACGGCGAAAATAACCAACCGGATTGCCACGCCGCATGGCGCGCCTAAAGGCAAACCGTTATCGGTGACCGACGTACGCAATATGCGCGGGCATGATACGAAGAAAAAAAGCGGTACGGATACGTCGCGCACGACCAAGACGACAAGACCAAGACGGCGGTTTGCCGACTGATATTTTCCAAATTTCAAATCGGCATTTGCAGGAACGAAATTCGTGCGTGCCTGATTAAATCCGCGTGACCAAATCCATGTCACGTAATGATCCTGGTTCGGTTCAGAAATGGAACCGCTTCTATGTACGCTTAAGCAATTGCGTGTTGGCGATATAAAGCGCCACAAGCAACGCAAGAATAGCCAATGAATAGATAAGGGTATCAACAGACTTATCGTGATTGATGATGATCAATCTGGTGATGGCCGTGATGCCAATATAGATGAAATAACGCAAAGGAAAATGAAGATTCGATTCAAAATATTTTGCGATGAGAGCGATAAACTCAAAATACAGAAACCAGAGAATGATGGTTTCTATGGCTTTATAACTGCCGTGGCTGTTTTCCTCGGCCAATATAATGGTGACTAAAAACCAGGTTTCCTTGAAAAGGAAAATGATCATAATTGCGGCCAATGCGCTTAACATGATGCACAGAAAGAGCTTCATGCTCTTGGAAAGGTATTTGATATGTTTTTTATTAAGCATCCGTTCTATTAGAGTTCTTTGAGCAAAATCATATACTGTGAATATTGCAATTCTGTTACCGAGGGGGATGAACAGTCGCCGCAGAAGAGGTTTTGCTGGTACGGATTGTTTTTAATAAAAAGCGAACGGTGTTTTTACGGCTGGGCCATGATCATTGGCAGCCTTTTGGTTAAAAGGCATGCCGTGTCCTCGGCACGTTGTTTCCGAAAACAGGGTATGGAAGGCTTTTGGTTATAAAAACCGAAGTGGTCTTTCAGGGAGAGGGTTTCTGAAAATGGTATCGGGAACGATATCGCTTGTATTGGTATTTTCTTCCAAGATTACTCGTACCGGATACTGATAATTTCGTACGAGCGTACGCCGGCGGGCGTTTGCACTTCAACCTCGTCACCGTCGGCTTTACCGATTAAAGCGCGGGAAACAGGCGAACTGATGGAAATTTTTCCTTGTTTAATATCGGCCTCGTCGTCGCCGACGATTTGGAAAGTGCTGATGTAGCCGCTGTCGGAATCCGCCACTTCAACAATCGCGCCGAAAACGATGCGGCCTTCGGCATTGAGTTCGGCCGGGTCGATAACGTGCGCCATCGCCAGTTTGTTTTCGATTTCAATAATTCGCCCCTCGACAAACCCCTGGCGCTCACGGGCGGCATCGTAATCGGCATTTTCAGAGAGGTCGCCGTTGGCGCGGGCATCGGCGATGGCCTGGATCACCTTTGGGCGCTCCACGGTTTTGAGACGGCGCAATTCTTCCTTGAGCTGTTCGGCGCCATTGATGGTCATCGGAATCTTTTGCATTGCTTACCTCGATAAAAAGCGAAAAACCGGAAGCGCAGGCCTCCGGCTACAAAATTGATTGAACTGGATGAAAGTATACCGTGTACAAATGGAAAAGGCCAAGGAAACAACCGAAAAATGGCGATACGTTTGCTGGAAAACACTAAAAACATTTGCTTATTATTGATAAATTTTTTATACGCTGTATTTTTCAAGGGATTGGGGGCGCCGCTGTATAATTCCCAATTTTTGGCGGCATCATGCGCATTCTTCTTTCCAATGACGATGGTTATTTTGCGCCCGGGTTGGAACATCTGGCGGCAGCGGTGGCCTTTTTTGCAGAAATTGAAGTGGTTGCTCCCGAGCGGGATCATAGCGGCGCATCGAATTCGCTGACGCTGGACCGCCCTTTGCGCATTCTTACGCCCGCTTCCCTAAAGTATTCCGTGCAGTAAATCGGGCAGGACGTCGTGTTTAGCGTTCCGTCGCTGCCGATAAAGCGGTGGCTGTGGTACNNGACCGCCCTTTGCGCATTCGTCAGGCGGCAAACGGTTTTTATTACGTCAACGGCACGCCGACCGATTGCGTTCATCTTGCGGTGACCGGCTTGCTCAAGCAGATGCCGGACATGGTGATTTCCGGCATCAATAATGGCGCGAATATGGGTGACGATGTGGTTTATTCGGGCACGGTTGCGGCGGCAACGGAGGGTTTTCTTCTGGGCATTCCGTCGATTGCGGTATCGTTGTGTGTGAAAGAGGGCGATTATTTTGAAACGGCGGCGTTGGTGGTGCGGGATCTGGTTAAGCGTCATTTGCGTTCTCCGGCGGGCGCTTGGCTGATGAATGTCAATGTGCCCAATGTGCCGTTTTCGTCATTAAAAGGTTTTCAGATTACGCGGTTGGGGCGACGGCATAAGGCGGAATCGATGATTCCGATGGAGAGCCCGCGCGGCGGTACCGTGTATTGGCTCGGCGCGGCGGGGGCCGCGGCGGATGCCGGTGAGGGTACCGATTTTCACGCCGTTGAAAATCATTTTGTTTCGATCACGCCATTGCGTACTGATTTGACGCATCATGATGCAATGCACGATGTGGCTTCCTGGTTTACCAAATGAATAAAGACTGGAATCGCTTTAACGGTATCGGCATGGTTTCTGCGCGAACGCGCGCGCGGATGATAGCGCGTCTGCGTGAGCAGGGCATTCAGGATGAAGTGGTGCTGGCCGCCATGAACGCGGTGCCGCGCCATATTTTCCTCGAAGAGGGGTTAATGACCCGCGCCTACGAAGATACCGCGTTGCCGATTGGGCGCGGGCAAACGATTTCACAGCCCTGGGTGGTGGCGCGTATGACCGAACTTGCGCGCAGCGGCAAAAATTTGCACGAGGTGCTGGAAATCGGGACCGGCAGCGGTTATCAGACGGCGATATTGGCGCAGGTTGCCGGCCGTGTTTATACCGTAGAGCGTATTGGGCATTTGGTGGCGCGGGCGCGTCGCCATTTGCGTGATCTTGGGCTGACCAATGTTGCCATCAGCCATGCGGATGGTTGCGTCGGCTTTGCCGAAACGCTGGAAGTCGATGCGATTGTGGTGACGGCGGGTACGTCGGTATTGCCGGAAAATCTGTTAAAGCATCTCAGGCCGGGCGCGCGCATGGTCATCCCGCTTGCCGATGATAAAACGCGCCATGAGGGTGAGCCGGTGCAGCATCTTACGGTGGTTACTAAAACAGGCGATGAGAGCAACAACTTCCGTGAGCAAAAATTTGAAGCAGTGCGTTTTGTGCCGTTACTGCCGGGGGTCGCATGAAAGAGAACAACAACGTATATAATGTGGCGATAACATAAGTCTTGGCGATACTGAAATACTGATGATGATGAATGTGAACATACACTTTTCTTCTTTACCGACATTTTCCTCCCGGATTTTGGGCGCGTTGTTGGTGCTGCTTCTGTTGGCGGGATGCGCGACCAGACAGCCTGTGCCCGTCGAAAGACGCCAGCCGGATCTTGGCGACGATTATGTGATCGTTAACGGCGTGCGCCAGCCGAGAAGCGCTTTGCCCGGAAGCAGAACGGCAACGCCACAGGCCGCGGCGAGCAAGGATGGGTATATCGTACGTCAGGGAGACACGCTTTATTCGATTGCGATGCAGAATGATCTCGATCCGCAGGATGTTGCGGTGTGGAATCGCATCAGCGATCCATCGAAAATTGCCGTAGGGCAGGAGATCCGTTTAACGCCGCCGACGGATACGCAGAGGGGCGTCGGTATGGTAACGACCGCACCGTTGCAAACAGTGCCGCCGGTTGGCGCGTCGCCGGCCACGACAACGCCGGGAGCGGCGGCGGCAGCGTCTACAGATGGC
>DBDN01000058.1 GCA_002293615.1 Betaproteobacteria bacterium UBA931
TCTACATCTTTTGTGATGTTGGGCGATGCGATTCGTGCGTTGCTTGGGATTTCCGACAGTACCAGCCTCATTTCGTGGTTGAAATAAGCAATGAACCGATTGCATGAAATGATCTCAGCGATGCGCGCTTCGGCAATTTTGTCCGGCGACATGTCCGGCCATTTTGGTATCGTGCCGCCGCTTCGTTTGATTTCGGCGTTCATCTCATGGACGTAGAGCGTCACGTCGCGCAGCACTTCAGCGCGGTAATCGCAATCCATGTTCGGCGTTTGCGTGCCAAGAAATACGCGGATGACTTTCAAGTGAAACGCGGCACTGATCCATGCGGCGTAGGCGATCACCAGTTCGCGGCAGGCGTAAGTCCCAGAGTTGCTTCCGCCGTGAGTTGTTCGTAATGCTGTGATTCCTGCTTTGTCTATTTCAAGTTGCAAATCTGCAACTTGCTTGTTGCGCAAGAAAAAAGCTGGTTTGTGATTCGGTTCGCCGCCGCTTGCGCGATGAAGATCGTTAAGCGAATAAAGTCCGTCGATTTCACGGATTGCGGACGTGCCGATGATGAGATTCGTCATGATGTGTGCTCCAGTCAGGTTTTTAACCTGCCTCCCGCTGCTAAACGGGTGGCAGACCGTGACGGGGTTAGCAGACCGATGGAGCACCGGCAAGCCTTTCGGCTTCCCCGTCCGGCTGCCTCTGAGCACGGACGATAAAAAAGCCGCTTGCAATATATAGCGGCCTATCGCCGCTCCAAACGGGCTGCTAAACCCGGTCGCAGAATTTGCTGCGACGGGAGAAGCATAGCGCGTTTTTTGGGGGAATGCAAATAGGGTGGTAATTCCTATCTTTGTGGGATAATGAATGTACCAACAACCACTATCTGATAAGAAGGGAATTACCATGAACAACAATGAATCTTGGAAAGAGTTTTTGGATGCCACAACAACAAACATGAATGCGTTAGTAGAAAACGAGGCGACGTTGATGTTTTTTATTTTTTCTCTAACAAAAGCAATGGCGGATACCGCTGGAAATAACAAAGAGGCTTTTCTTTCATCATTAAAAGAAACCATAAACATTTTTACAAAAGAAACAACAGTCGATGTAAATGAAAAGCTCATTGATATCTATCTCAAAGTAATCAATTCTTTGTGAGAATTTCCGCTATCTTTTCTGCGGCATTGATCATGGTGCTGGAAACGTTTGGCAGCGCAGCTTTTTTCGGGTAATACGGGTGCCGGATGTAAAGCGTTATCGATAATGTTTCGTATGCGATCAGTTCCCACGTTTCGTCCACGTGTTTGCTGCTGTTTGTGCGCTCCGCTGTAATGCCTTTTTTTTCCAGCAAGGCAATCAGATCGGCGGTGCGCTCGGCGGATGCGGTAACGTGGATGGTTAGGCTGGCAAAATTACCGCCGTATGTTCGGATAGCCATAGCGCTTGGCGTCACCGGGAAACCGTGTGCCGCAATTGAGTCGGCAATGCGTTCGAGTTTTGCAATGTCTGGCGCGCAGGCGCGCAACACGGCAATTTCCAAATCTTTTTCGCTTTTAACGCTTTCGATGGTTTTTTCAAGCAAGTTCATTCGTTGCTCCAAAATCTGAGGGTGATATCCATGGCGCCGTAGATGATCGAGCGTGCGTCGTGGCAATACATGTCTTGCGGTTGTATGCATGCACGCTTAAGCGCGATGCCTTGCGCCAGCAGCCAGTCTTTCACTTTGCAGGCTTCTTCTTCGGTGGCTTTGATGTTGATCTTTGCCTCGCCGCGTGCGGCAACAACGGTGTATTGCGCAATAACGTTCCCGTCGAAATCAATCGCTGCAATTTTGTTGCGTAGTTCCGCAAGTTTTTCGATGCGCTGTTTGTGCAACACGATTTCAGCAAGATTTCCGACAGCATGGATGCGTATGTTTTTCATTGCGTCCTTTCTTTGCGGTCGAGAATTTCGCTCATCAATGCACCTTGACCATCATCGCGGTTACGTTGTCAGCGTCGCTGCCGGTGATCAGCGTTCCGTCGTAGCGGTGCGGCGCAGTCATCGTGCCGACAAAGCGCCAGCCGGTTTGCCCTGAGAGTTCTTCACACTCGATCCGCGCGCCGGTGGGTAGCGTTGCCGTGCATGTATAGCGATATTCGCCGCGGTTGTACGCCGCGGTAACGGTTTCGGAATACGGGAGTGCTATGGCAGATAAGGGCATGTGATGCGTGACCGTGTCGCCTTCCGCCGCTTTGATAACGATGATCCAGTCGCCGTTTAGCCGTGCAATCAAATCGCGCGCGGCGGCGGCTGGTTGAGGCGGCCGTTCCTGTGCGAAGGCAGGGATGGCGATCAGCGTAGCGATAATGACAATGATATTTCTCATGACTCACTCCTTTTAAGCAGCGTGGGTGCCGGATGAATGAAATTTACCTTAAGGTTAATATCATGTCAACACCCAAAGGTAAATATTTCTGATAAACTCTCCCCGTAGCCTGATTTTTATGATGTTTGTTTATAACCGGCAACAAAAAACCCGCCGGGGCGGGGTGGCGGA
>DBDN01000027.1:0-4104 GCA_002293615.1 Betaproteobacteria bacterium UBA931
GAAACGATCAAAATACATTGTACGTAATCTTTTGAATTCTTTGCTGCGGGTTTCTTTCAGTTCCTTTTCCTCCATCTCAGAAAGGGCACTCTTTTCAAGAACCCCTTTTTGTATGAGTTGCTTTTTTTGAAGCAGCTTTGAAAGAACAGGGTTTTCCTTTTGCAAATTGCGATCAACCATTTTAAAGGTAGCGTCCTCAGTGTCTCCACCAAAAAATACCTCGCCGTCGAATGAAAAAATACCGGGACCGGATAAAGTATATTGCCTCGGCCCGACAATAATATTTCCATTGAGGTCTTTACTGCCTTCCGGTACTTGAAAGTCTATTATTCCTCTCGTTGAAAACAGACCTTCGCCGGTTACTTTCACGGGAATATAAACTGTGAGTGGTCCTCTTAATTCGGTGTCAATTTTTACCTCTTCAAACTGAACCGAAGAAGCGCTTACACCAGCCGGTAGGTCGANNGAAATACCGCGTATCGATTTCAAGGCGAACTGACGCCGACTCCCATTGCGGATGAATATGAATAAGTATTGGCACCAGTTTTGTTTCGCCGATGGTAACCGGGGTACCAGGATCGCCTGCTGTGGCAGCTATATATTTTATGAGTGTCGCCCATGCGTTACTGTTGAAAAATACAAAAATACATACCGTCAGCAGCATGCATACCGTTTTGATGAGGATGTTTAGCAACTTCATTGCAGCTCTTTATTTGCTAAGAAAAAGTCTGTGCGAGATTAGGTGCATGAGAATGCGGGGAAAACGAATAGTAAAAATAACATTAACCGAAAATACATGACACTTCCTTTACTGGTTGAAAATAGGGTAAATAAACTTATCAAAAATTACCTATGAGCATTTTTGATTGCCTCGATTAAAATGGAAAGGATAAAACCCAGTATAAAAAATACCAAAAGCGAAAGCGTCCATCCTAAAAACCAGCCTAATGTTGTACTCGGGTTTGGTATAAAAATACTGTCCGAAACGCCAAGCCCCAATAATATTGAAGGAGCCAATGTAAGAATAATGATGGTAAGCGCTATTCCATCTCTTATCTCATGAAACGGCATCAACATTTCTGTACGTGGCAGCCATCCTGCTACCAAATAATAGATAACGGTTACAATGAGTAGCGCAGCGCCTATCTTGAGCGATCTTTTAATGACGGCTTTGCCTGATTGTTTTATTAGCATGTTTCAGCATTTCAATTAGAAGAGAAAGAAGCAAGCAAATGATAAAAATGATGATAAACAGAAACAATATCCCTAAAATCCATCCTAATATGGTCTCAGGTAAGAGGTTTTTTGAAATATTTAGACCAAATAAAAATGAAGGTGTTAATAAAAGTACAATGAAAACAAATGTCAGTTTATTCCACATCTGAGAGGGAATCAGTCCTTCTAAAGAAGGTATCCATATCGAAGCACAATCAAAAACAATGGTCGCCATAATTAATACAATACCTATCTTGAACGATCTTTTAATCACGCCTTTATTTATCAACATGTTTTAGCTCCTCAATTAAAAGAGAAAAAATCAGGCAAATGGCGAAAATGATGATAAACAAAAAAATAAAACCCAATAACCACCCAAAAATCGTTGACGGTGAAACTATCATCATGTCTCCGGCAATCGGAAGCCCTAATGCTTTTGAAGGAATTGCCATGACGACAATGGACAAAAGAAGCGCTATATCCAATATATTGGTAAATGACTTAAGCAATTCCGAAAAATATGTTTCTCTTATAGCAATGGTTAAGCAATAACAGATAACCCCCGCTAAAACTATCGAGACACTCATCTTGAGCGGTCGTACAAAAAAAATATTGCCTGGTTTTTCCATGGCGATATATCGATATATTTCTGGCTGCATTGCAATTAGTGAAGAGAAAATATTGCGGCGCCCAAGCTTTCCTGATCGGTCAATTTCACGTTCATGCGGCCTTTCTTTGCCTCTCCAACGTTTTGCTATCTCTTTGCCGCGACGTTTGGCAAAGGGATAAATGAAAATCTCAGGTATGCAGTGCGTCAGAGAAGTATGGCGCAACGCCCTCTCAAACTCCTTCCGCAATCTCAGACACAAGAGCAAACGCTCGCAAACCGTTTACTCAAAATGCATCAACGAAAGGATGCTAACACAAATAAATAAAAGTAAAGTGTTTTTTACAATGTAAAAAAAATAAAATATTCCACAAATATTTGTCTTCTAGTAGCGACAATATTTTAGGCAATCAAGCATGAAATAGTGAAACGAGATGCTATATGGTCATCCAAGCTTTCTTGGACATTGTTTTCTCGAAAAGAAGCGTGTTCAAAAGCATTAATAAGTAAAAGCCAAATTGCAGATGATTATTTATTTTATTTGGGGCAATCTCAAAGTTTCTTCGGCACGCATGCGCATATTCAAAATCACGCCAACTAAGGATTTCGTTTGACGTTGTGCCGTTACGGGTATTCGCAGAACAAGCCTTGCTGCGATGGGTAATATGCTGCCCAACAATTCACCATTACCGGAGAACCGCCGGTAAAATCTTCTGACGCGCTTCTCGTGCGTAACGGCGCTATTGCGATGGTGCACATAAAGCGGTATGGTTCAAAAACGAATCGTTGACTTTTCCCGATTTTCTGATTAAATGCCCGTCTGAATTTCAAAAATATCATCGGGAAAATAAATAAGAACCCGGCGCGCCAATATCTTGGTTATCCAAATACACAAACAAGACCAACGCATCCTTTTCAAGGATGCGCTTTGGTATAGGTAAATAATATGATTCACGTTCCCATTCCCGTCATCACGATCGGTCTATTGCTCTGCTCCAATATTTTCATGACCGCCGCCTGGTATGGACATTTAAAATTTCCGAACATCACCCTCTGGCGCGTTATCCTGATCAGCTGGCTGATTGCTTTTTTTGAATACTGCCTGCAAATTCCGGCCAACCGCTACGGTTACGGTTTCTTCAGCGCAGCCGAACTGAAAACCATACAGGAAGTATTGTCCTTGTCCGTTTTTATGGCCTTTTCGGTGTTTTATCTTGGGCAACCGCTGAAATGGAATTATCTGGTCGGCTTTGCGCTGATCGTCGTTGCCGCTTTCATCATCTTTTATGAATGGTGATCCACACTTTGGACAAGCAGCCTATTATTTGATGAGTGCGGCAATACCGCCGGTAATGCTTACCGGGCGCTCTTCCCGTTTGCCCCAAAGCGCATAACTACTTCCTGATCTGGCCGCTGCCGAGCACAATCCATTTCTGTGTGGTTAACCCCTCCAGCCCGACCGGACCGCGAGCGTGGAGCTTGTTGGTGGAAATACCGATTTCCGCACCCAACCCATATTCGAAACCGTCGGCAAAACGCGTTGACGCGTTAACCATCACCGAGCTGGAATCAACTTCCCGCAAAAAACGATTTGCCGCCGTATAGTTTTCGGTAACGATTGCGTCGGTATGCTGCGAGCCATAACGCGCGATATGCACCAACGCCTCATCAAGCGAATCGACAACGCGCACGGCAAGAATCGGCGCCAAATACTCGGTCTGCCAGTCGTCCTCGGCAGCCTCGTTCATCGCGGAAACGATCAAGCGCGCGCGCGGGCAACCGCGCAACGCCACGCCTTTTCCCCGAAAAATTTCGGCAAGCGGCGGTAGAACCGCCCGCGCGGTATCCTGATGCACCAGCAACGTTTCCATGGTGTTGCATGTGCCATAGCGTTGCGTTTTCGCGTTGTCGGCAATACGAATCGCTTTGTCGATATCGGCGTCTGCGTCGATGTAAACATGGCAGATCCCGTCCAGATGTTTGATCACCGGCACTTTGGCTTCGTTGCTGATGCGCTCAATCAGCGTTTTACCGCCGCGCGGCACGATCACGTCCACATGTTTTTCGTCGCGAATCAACAAGCCGACCGCATCACGATCCGCGGTTTCAATCGCCTGCACCGCGCTTTCCGGCAGGTCGGCGGTACGTAAACCTTCATGCACACATGCGGCAATCGCCTTGTTGCTGTTTAACGATTCCGAACCGCCGCGCAAAATAACCGCGTTTCCTGCTTTCAGACATAAGCCCGCCGCATCTGCCGTGACATTGGGGCGCGCCTCATA
>DBDN01000027.1:4115-38119 GCA_002293615.1 Betaproteobacteria bacterium UBA931
GGCCGCGCGGCCAAGTCGGTGACCGTGCCGACGGGATCGGCGAGTGACGCGATTTGCCGCAAACCTTCCGCCATTGTCGCAATCGTCGCTTTTTTGAGCGTCAGCCGATCGATAAAAGCGTCGTCAAAACGCTTTTCCCGCGCCAAACGAACATCAAGCGCGTTCGCCGCCAGCAACGCTTCCTCATTGTGCAACAACGCCTCCGCCATCGCATACAGCGCTTCATTCTTGGCATGGGTGTCCGCCCGCGCCAAAAACCGCGACGCCTCGTGCGCCGCTTTGCCGACGGCATGCATATAATCTGCCAAAGAAGATTCCGTCTTGCCGTCTGTATTTTTTTGAGCAATGACCATAATTTCAGGATTCCGTATTTAGGAAAGAGGGGAGCAAACGACAGGATACCGCAATGTACGCTTGCTCTGTCAAGCGCTCATGGTCGCACATCTTGTTAATGCGCCTCATCCCAGTTTTTGCCAATACCGATATTGACGATCAACGGGACGCGAAGCCTCGCTACTTGGCACATCAACGTCGGCAATTCCTCTTGAATCATGCTTTGTTCCGCTTCAGGCGCTTCAAAAACAAGCTCGTCATGCACCTGCAACAACATGCGCGTTTTCATCCGCTTTTCGTCGAGCCAGTTTTGGGTAACGACCATCGCTTTCTTGATCAAATCGGCGGCTGTGCCTTGCATCGGTGCATTAATCGCCGCACGCTCGGCAGCGGTGCGCCGCGCCGCGTTGCCGCCATTGATATTGGCAAGCGTCAGCCGCCGCCCAAACACCGTCTCGACATATCCCTGCGTATGCGCCAGCTCGCGGGTGCGTCGCATATAGTCGGCAACACCGGGATAACGCGCAAAATAGCGGTCGATAAATTGTTGCGCGGCGCTGCGTTCAATACCAAGCTGCTGCGCCAAGCCGAACGCGCTCATGCCATAAATCAAGCCAAAATTCACCGCCTTAATCATGCGCCGCTGATCGCCGGTCACCTCGTTTACGGCAACACCGAATACTTCGGCGGCCGTGGCGCGATGAATATCCTCGCCTTCGTGAAACGCCTTGAGTAAGCCCTCGTCTTCGGACAAATGCGCCATGATGCGCAATTCAATTTGTGAATAATCGGCGGAAATCAGCACATGATTTTCCGAGGCGATAAACGCTTCGCGAATACGACGTCCCTCGGCCGTCCGTACCGGAATATTCTGCAAATTGGGGTCGGACGACGCCAGCCTGCCGGTAATCGCCGTTGTCTGCGAAAAAGTCGTGTGCACACGCCCGGTATGGCTGTTGATCATCATGGGCAGCTTATCGGTGTACGTCGACTTCAACTTGGCAAGTCCGCGATGCTCCAATAACAGTTTCGGCAAAGGATAATCGGCAGCAAGCGTTTGCAAAACCTCTTCATCGGTGGACGGTTGCCCTGTGGCGGTTTTTTTCACCGGCGGCAAGCCCATGCGCCCAAATAATATTTCGCCCAATTGCTTCGGCGATGACAGGTTAAACGGTTGCCCGGCGAGCGCGTAGGCTTCATCTTCAAGCCGAAGCAGGCGCTGGCCGATTTCATGGCTCTGTTTATTGAGTCGATCACGGTCAATCAAAACGCCGCTGCGTTCCATACGAAAAAGAACCCCGCGCACAGGAAGCTCCATGTCTTCGTAAATCGACAACAGCTTTTTCTGCGCCTGCAGCTGTGGATAAAGTGTTTGATGCAAGCGCAGTGTGACGTCGGTATCTTCCGCCGCGTATTCGGCGGCACGCTCAATCGGTACTTGCGCAAACGAAATGCGTTTTGCTCCTTTTCCGGTCACGTCGTCGTAGCGAATGGTTTGCCAGCTGAGGTGGTTTTCCGCCAAAGTGTCGAGATCATGCGCTTTGTGCGCTTCGAGCACATACGATTGCAACATCGTATCGTGGCGTATGCCTGAAAGCGCAATATTGTGATTGGCCAGAACGTGTTGATCGTACTTGATGTTTTGACCGAGCTTTCCTGCGTTTTCGTTTTCCAACCAGCTTTTTAAACGCGACAACACCTCATCGCGACCGAGTTGCAATGCGCCCAGCTCACCTTCGTGCGCCACCGGGATATAGCAGGCCTCCCCCGGCGCCACCGCCAGCGAAATACCGATAACGCGTGCCTGCATCGGGTTTAACGTGTCCGTTTCCAGGTCAAGTGCCGTCAGTTTTGTGTTTTCAATTTTCCTCAGCCAGCGCACCAACGCGTTTTCATCGCGCACAACCTCATAGTCGAGCCTCTCCGGCTTGCCGTTGAGCAAAACCGACGTTACCTTCTCTTCAACGGTTTCCCGACGCAACGTTTTACTGACGGCTTTCCCCTCGGGCGGGGTAACGCCGCCCTTTCCCTGCCGCAGCCAGCTTTTGAATTCAAAACGGGTATAAAGTTCGGTAAGCTTTTCCTGATCGGCCGCTGTGGGCTTGAGCTCATCAAGCGATAACGGCAGTTCGCAATCGGTTTTGATCGTCACCAATTTTTTGGCCTCCGGCAACCAATCCGCCGTATGGCGTAGACTTTCGCCCACGGCGCCTTTGATTTCATCGGCGTGTGCCATCAGGTTATCGAGCGTCCGATATTGCGTTAACCATTTCACGGCTGTTTTTGGGCCGACTTTGGCAACCCCGGGAATATTGTCCACCGTATCGCCGATCAATGTCAGATAATCGATAATTTGCTCGGGCGAGACGCCAAATTTATCGAGGACACCCGCACTGTCCAATGTTTCATTGCTCATTGTATTGATGCAAATAACCCGATCATTGACCAACTGCGTCATATCTTTATCGGTCGTGGAAATCGTCGCCTGCCAGCCCTTATGCTGCGCCTGCCGCGCCAATGTCCCGATCACATCGTCCGCCTCGATTCCGGGTACCACAATCAACGGCCAACCTTGCGCTTTGATGCTCTCATGCAGCGACGATATTTGCGCGACAAGATCGTCGGGCATCGGCGGGCGGTTTGCCTTGTATTCGGGATACCAGTCACTGCGAAAAGTCTTGCCGGGCGCATCAAAAACAACGGCAAAATATTCCGGGTCATATTCATCGACGAGCCGCCGCAACATGGACAATACGCCGCGCAAAGCGCCGGTCGGCTCACCGCGCGAAGTGCGCAAATCCGGCAAGGCATGATACGCTCGGTATAAATACGAAGAACCATCAACAAGCATCAGACACGGCATGAATAAACATCTCCCCAATCCGCAAAATTTTACTTCGCCGCCCGAAGACCTTGGCCGCGATGCATGGCGCCTGTTGTACATTATGGCAGAGTTCGCCACAGCCACCAGCAAATTACGCAACATTGAGCCGGCCATCTCCATTTTCGGCAGCGCCCGCCTTACCGAGGCCGATCCGTATTACCAGAAAGCAATGACGGTTGCTTTCCGGCTATCGGAAGCCGGATTCAGCGTCATTACCGGCGGCGGCCCCGGCATTATGGAAGCCGCCAACCGCGGAGCCTATGCCGGCCCCTTGCCTTCAGTCGGGCTAAACATCGCGCTGCCGCATGAGCAAATCAGCAACAAATTTCAGGATATCAGCCTCAATTTCCACTATTTTTTCGCCCGCAAAACCATGTTTGCCCAATTCGCGCTCGCCTATGTGGCGTTCCCCGGCGGGTTCGGCACGTTTGACGAATTAAGCGAATGCCTAACGCTCATTCAAACCGGGAAAACGCGAAAAGTGCCGGTGATTCTGGTCGGCCGCGATTTTTGGCAAGGCGCAATCGACTGGATACGCGATCAAGTGCTGGCGCGCGGTATGGTTTCCGAAGCCGAGATGGCGCTGGTGACGCTCGTCGAAGAGCCGGACGAAGTCATCGACGCTATTTTCGAATTTTACAGAGAGCGCGACCTGACGCCGACGCCGGAAGAGCTTGCGCGCATGAGTTTTCTCTGACCGATCCTGCCGATATGTAACCGGAACCGCCTGATGTTTCCCTACGTCTTTGAAGACACCTCTGCCTTCGGACTCTCCTCTCCGGAAGCGTCCGGCTCATGAAAATCGGGCAGCCAGCGCCGCAGTAACTCGCGTACCGGCCGATCCGGCGCCTCCGGTTTTTCGCAGACGGCAATCACTTCCTCAATCAACGCTTGCGTTACCGGCCGAGCGCGCGCCGCCGTGAGCTTGGGATGTCCGGTTATCCTTCCGGTTTCCTCGGGGTTCAACAATTGCTCATGCAGCTTTTCGCCAGGGCGCAAACCGATAAACCGGATCGCGACTTGTTCGGGGTCGGCGCCGGAAAGCCGAACCATGTTCCGGGCAAGATCGGCTATTTTGATCGGTTCGCCCATATCAAGCACCATGATGTCACCGCCTTCGCCCTGCAACCCCGCCTGCATGACCAAACCGACTGCTTCGGGAATCGACATGAAATAACGGGTGACTTCCGGATGCGTCACCGTCACCGGACCGCCTTGTTCGATCTGCTTCCGGAAAAGCGGGATCACGCTGCCGTCGCTGTTCATAACATTGCCGAAACGCACGATGACAAACTGCGTCATGCCGTTTTGCAGGTATCGGCAAACCATTTCCGCCAGCCGTTTGGAAGCACCCATAACCGATACCGGAGCAACCGCTTTATCCGTTGAAATCATCACGAATTTTTTAACGCCGGCCGAAACCGCTTCCTTACCCAGCACATACGTACCATAAACATTGTTGCGCAGCGCCTGCCAGGCATTTTGCGCTTCCTCCATCAGCGGCACGTGCTTATGTGCGGCCGTATGAAAAATCACCTGCGGCCTCATGCTGCCGAGCAATGCTTTCATGAGCGCCCGATCCTTTATGTCGCCGATCCGGGCACTGATTTTCGTTGTGCCCTCATGTCCGCGCAACGCGTCGGCAATGCGATACAAAGCAACCTCGCTGATATCGAGCAATATCAGATGCGCCGGACGATAACGCAAAATCTGCCGACAAAGCTCGCTGCCAATCGACCCGCCGGCGCCGGAAACCAGCACCGTACCGCCGCCGAGCCATTCACCCAATCCCTGGCTGTCCAGCAATACCGGTTCGCGCCCCAGCAAATCCTCCATATCGAGACTGCGCAACATCGTCAACTGCGCGCCGGAAAGCAAGTCTTCATAAGTCGGCACGCTGAAAGTGTGTAAGCCCGCCGCCAGGCACGTTTCGCTGATCTGACGGCGCAGCTTATGATTTGCCGAGGGCAACGCCAACACCACTTTTTGTACGTGCAGCTTTTTTGCCCATAAGGTCAACTCGGAAATGGTGCCAAGTACCGATGCGCTGTAAATTCTTCGTTTTTGCTTTTTGGGATCATCGTCGAGAAAGCCGACAATGCGCCATTCGCGTCCAGATGCCAACGCTTCCGCCAATCGCGCCCCGGCCGCACCCGCACCCAACACCAGAATCGGCTCGCCCAATGCCCGCCACGGGCTAAACAAACGTTCTTCGCGCCACATCCGATAAACGAAGCGGCTGCCCGCCATCAGGAAAATCAGCATCAACGGGTAAAGCAACAGCACCGTACGCGGCACCACAGCGGCATACTGCGTCAATGTAAATACCAAAGGTATGGCAAAAGTACCGACAACCGCCGCCAAAACAATACGCTTCAAATCGTCAAGGCTGGCATAACGCCATAAGCCGCGATAAAGCCCCATTGCCGTGCACACGATTGCTTGTGTCGGCAGCACCCATTTCAACGATGCCGCACAGCCCTGCCAGTTTACGGGCAAATCGGCAAACGAAAAGCGCAATGCATAGACCACCATCCACGCAATCAGCGCGGCAGTCACGTCATGAATAAAAGCAAACCAGGCGCGTCCCTGTGGCAGGAGATTCGTCATTTCGTCATGTCGTAGCGATGTATCGCGGCAAAAAGTCCGAGGTGGATTATGACCCAGATCACCAGCGCAAGCAAAAGCGCTTCGCTCTGCCGAAACAACAATACTGCCGTTAATGCGCACCCCATCATCAATACGCCATAAACCACCAATGTCCCCAAATGACCGGCGCCGGTTTGCGCCAACCGCTGATAAAAATGCGTTCTATGCGCTTGCCAGACTTTTTCGCGACGCCACAAGCGGCACAGCAGCGTTAATGTCGCGTCGAAAACAAACGGCAGAAACACCAGCAACATNNCATACCGCCAAACGCCGCGGCAAGAAAGCCCAGCGGGATCGCGCCGACATCGCCAAGAAACATTTTGGCGGTCGGAAAATTAACGCACCATAGCGGCAACGCCGCCGCCACAACAAGCGCCGGCAACCACCACCACGATAATTCGGACAATAACGCCGCCGCCGCCAGCGCCGAAAAACCAATAACCGTCATCGTGATCGCCAGACCGTCGCTGCCGTCCATAAAGTTAAAGAGATTGGTCATCCAGACGACCAAAAAAATACCGATAAACGCGTACGCGAAAACAAGAAAATTACCTTCTTGGATTTCGGCCAACCAGCCACACACCAACAAACCGGCAACCGTTATTTGAACCAGAAAACGATAGAACGGCGCAACATTTGCACAATCATCCCAAAATGAAATTGCCGCCAGCGCCAATAATCCGATAAAGGGCATTAAAAATTGCTCCTGCGTCTGACGAAGAAAAAACATCGTGATAAGCCCGGCGACAAAACCTGCCCACAATGCCAGCGCCGCCACTCGCGGAACAGGTGTTTGATGCAAAGAGCGCCGGTTAGGGTGAGCCAACGGCAGCTTGCTGCGCCAATGCCACAGCAACAACAAAGACACCGCCGCACTCACCGCAGCAATACCGAACAAATAGAAAAAAGGCTCGACCCCACTCTTCATTATGTATTTTCACCGTTGGGAATTATTACCCAAAAAAGTCTTTTCCATTACGGAAATATTACTAGCGGCATAATATATGCTTACGAATTCGGTCTTTCTATTTTTTGTTGTTTCACAACAACACGACTAACACAAGCTTACCATTGTTCGCCGGTATTGCTTGCGCCGCGATTCACCCCCTTGGCACAATGCGTTCAACTTCTCGGAAAATTCAGGGAAGGTTTATCGTGGACAAGACAAAAAATCTTGTCAATTTTATCTGCTAGAGGAGAGATTTTCATGAAAAAGAAACTCGTCGCTGTCGCTGTTGCGGGCCTGCTGGCCGCTCCATTTGCTCAGGCGCAAACAGCAAACGTTACGATGTACGGTATTCTGAACATGGACTTGGAATTCACCAGTTCCGCAAATTCGAAAAACTTGGGTAAGTTAAACCGTGTGAGTTCGAACGCTTCGCGTATCGGTGTCAGGGGTTCGGAATCGCTGGGCGGCGGCTTAAATGCCATTTTCCAGATCGAATCGCAATTCACCGAAAACGGTGGCGGCACATTGTCGTCACGCGACACATTCGTCGGCCTGGAAGGCGGCTGGGGTAAAGTCCGTTTGGGTAATATGCTGACCCCGTATGATCAATCGCATGCGATCTTCGGTAACGCGCCTACCTTCACGCAATCGATTCTGCAAACCGGCGCGCTCTGGGGTCAATATGGCGAGGGCAAAGCTGAGGGCGGTTTTGGCAAGCGCATGGGCAACTCGGTTCGCTATGACACGCCGAACATCTCCGGTTTCACCGGCGCTCTCCAGTATTCGACTGATGAAACCGAGAACCATGGTTGGGTTGGCGGCGCTGGCCTTTTCTATAACAACGCCGGATTGCAAGCCGGTGCTGTTTTTGAATTGAATCAGGATGTTCGTAATACCGATTCGAAAGATTACGCTTTCACGCTCACCGCCGGTTATGATTTCGGCGTCATCCGTCCGGCGCTTGTTTATGAGTACATTGAGTACAAAAACAACAATGGTGGCGCCAAACTGAAGCGCCACCTGTACGGCGGCAGCCTGACCGCTCCGTTGGGGCCGGGCAAACTGTACGGCGCCTTCATCTATGCGGATAAAGGCAAAGGCACTAGCGGCGCCTGTACTGATACTACTCGTATCGGCGCACTTTGCTACGGCGATGATACCGAAGCCATGCAGTATGAGATCAGCTACACCTATCCGCTGTCGAAACGGACTTCGGTCTACGCCGGTTACGTGATGGTCGATAACAAAGAAAATGCAAACTATACCTTTAGCTCCAACCCGATCGGAGGTAATCAACCCGGTGTTGATCAGCAAGGTATCGTCTTTGGCATGACGCATTTCTTCTAAGATCTTTCCACAAAATTCCGTTTCTTGACGGAAACAAAACCAACAGCAGATCAGACCTCCCAAGGGAGGTCTGATTTTTTTCGCGCAAGGCAAATACATAAAAAACCGTTTATCGGTTCAGAAATGTTGTAATTTCAGGTGATGAGTGAAATATTTCAACTCGATGACATAACTTTGCTTGCCCCATGTTTCGCTGGCTTGGCATAATGCTTCGTAACTTCTCATATGGTTCAGGGAAGGATTATCGCGGACAAGATAAAAATCTTGTCGTTTTTATTTGCTAGAGGAGAAGCTTTCATGAAAAAGAAACTCATCGCTGTCGCTGTCGCAGGTTTGTTGGCGGCGCCGTTTGCTCAGGCGCAAACGGCAAATGTCACGATGTACGGCGTCCTGAACATGGATCTGGAATTTACCAGTTCCGCAAACTCGAAAAACCTGGGTAAACTGAATCGCGTGAACTCCAACCAGTCGCGTATCGGCGTTAAAGGTTCCGAGTCCCTGGGCGGCGGCTTAAACGCCATTTTCCAGATTGAGTCGCAATTTGACGAAACTGGCGGCACCTCAGCCGGTTCAGGATTGTCGTCGCGCGACACGTTTGTCGGCTTGGAAGGCGGCTGGGGTAAAGTCCGTTTGGGTAACATGCTGACCCCTTATAAAGATATGGACGGTATTTTCGGCAACACCCCAACTTTCGCAACCTCGATCCTGCATCTGGGCGCGCTTTGGGGACAATGGGGCGAAAGCAAAGCCGGTGGCGCTTTTGGTAAGCGCATGGGCAACTCGGTTCGTTACGATACGCCGAATATCTCCGGCTTTACCGGGGCTCTCCAGTATTCGACCGACGAAGCTGAACAACACGGTTGGGTCGGTAGCGCCGGTTTGGTCTATAACAATGCCGGGTTGCAAGTCGGCGTTGCTTATGAAACGAACCGGGATTTCCGTGGCGACAATACTGAAGATCAGGCGTTCACAGTTGCTGCCGGATACGATTTCGGCGTAGTTCGTCCAGCGCTCGTTTATGAATACATTGAGTACGAAAACGGTAATGCCAACTTGAAGCGCCACCTGTACGGCGGCAGCCTGACCGTTCCGTTAGGACCGGGCAAACTGTACGGCGCCTTCCTTTATGCGGACAAAGGCAAAGGTACGGCAAATATGACGCTCGGCAGACTTCGCGTAGGCGACGATACCGAAGCCATGCAATATGAAATCAGCTATACCTATCCGCTCTCGAAGCGGACTTCGGTCTATGCCGGTTACGTGATGGTCGATAACAAAGATAACGCCAACTATACCTTCAGCCATGGCCGTAACAACAACACCGGCTTAGGTGTCGATCAGCAGGGCCTCATCTTTGGTATGGCGCACTTCTTCTAAGATCGTTTTACAAAATTCCGTTTCTTGACGGAAGCAAAACCAACAGCAGGTCAGGCCTCCCTCGGGGGGCCTGATTTTTTATTTACGCAGGCTTTTCCGCGCCGAGACACCGGCTTTCGCTGACGACCATATCGACCGGCACATCGTACTCGGTGATCGGTAATGAAGGTTGAATCTGCACGTCAAATGCGCCAGCAACCAACGAAACTCGCGATAAAACCCGCGGCAACAAACGGTCGTAATAGCCCGCGCCATAACCGAGCCGCTGCCGAAACACGGAAAACGCCACACCCGGCACCAGCGCCCAATCGATCATCGACGGCGCAACGCGCGCGCAACGCGCGCACGGTTCGAGAATGCCAAATACGCCGGGAACGGTGTCTTTCTCCTTATCCTTGATCACGCAAAGCGCCAGCTGTTTTTTCCCTTTAGCGACACGCGGCAAAACCACCGTTTTCCCCAAGCGCAACGCCTCATCCAGCACCTGACCTGCCGCCCATTCGCTGCCGAACGGTGAAAACAAAAGTACCGTACGCGCCCGAAGAAAAGAAGGCAGGCACATGATTTGCGCGGCGATGGCTTGTGACGCCGCATGCCGGTATTCCGGCGACAATGCATCGCGCGCCGCCAGCACACGGCGGCGAGTATCCGCTTTGGCTTGATTCATCATGTCGCTCACGGAAAAGATTATAGCGGCCGCACCGGAAAAGACACCGGAGTTTTAACCGTGCATCATTTATAATGCTTCCGGCGATTATTCTTAGGCAACTCATCAAAAACATGTCCTCACCAGACTTTAATCCCGCCGTATATCGCGCCCGCCGCGAAAAACTCTTGCGTACCATTTTCAAGAAACATGGCGCATCGGTAGTGCTGATGCCGACCGCGCCGGAAATGATGCGTAACCGCGACACCGCTTTTCTGTTTCGCGCCGAAAGCTATTTTTACTACCTTTCCGCGTTTACCGAGCCGGAAGCTGCGCTCGCGCTTTGTATCGATCATCGGGAAAATGTCCGCCATATTTTGTTCTGCCGTGAAAAACACGAGGAACGGGAAATCTGGGAAGGATTTCGCTATGGCCCACACGCCGCCGGCCAGGCATTCTCTTTCGACGAAACATATCCGATCGGCGCCTTGGCCGACCAGCTGCCCGAATTGCTGACCAATCGGCAAGCGTTGTACACACCGCTCGGCCTTTTCCCGGATTGGGATCATTGCGTCACGCAAGCGCTCAAACAGGTCCGCGCCAAGCTACGCGACGGCGATATGCCGCCCGCCGCCATGATTGATGTGCGCGATACGCTGGACACAATGCGCATGACCAAAGATGCGCACGAAATTGCGCTGATGCGGCACGCCGCAAAAATCAGCGCCTCCGCACACACGCAGGCGATACAAAAAACAAAACCGGGGCTTTTCGAATATCAGATCGAAGCCGAACTTTTGCATAGGTTTTTATACGAAGGCGCACAAGCGACGGCCTACCCATCCATTGTCGCCAGCGGTGAAAACGCCTGTGTGCTGCACTACACGGAAAACCGGCGGCAAATGAAAGACGGCGATTTGCTGCTGATCGACGCCGGTTGCGAATATCAATATTACGCAAGTGACATTACTCGCACGTTTCCGGTTGGAAAACGTTTTTCCGCCGCGCAAAAAGATGTTTATGAAATCGTGCTTGCCGCCCAACAGGCTTGTTTTAATGCGTTAAAACCGGGGATGCCGTTATCAAATTACCATGAAGCGGCAGAGCGTGTGCTGGCGCAAGGCATGATTGATCTCAAACTGCTCACCGGATCATTGGACGGCGCGCTCGAATCCGGTGCTTTCCGCCGCTTTTACATGCACCGTGCCGGGCACTGGCTCGGTATGGATGTACACGACGCGGGCGCATACTGCGAACAAGATACCCTGGCATCGATTCCTCTCGCGCCGGGCATGGTGTTGACCGTCGAGCCCGGGCTGTATATCAGAGCCGCCGATGACGTTCCCACCGCGTTGCGCAATATCGGCGTACGCATCGAAGACAATGTCTTGATTACCGAAAACGGGATCGACACCCTGACCCGGGACGCGCCCAAATCCATTGCCGAGATTGAGACCTTGCGCCAGGCATCATGAGTTCTCTTTTCCGCCTTATCGCTTTGTTTTTATGCTGTCTGCTTTCTTCATGCGCCACACAAATCACGCAAACCTCATCCGATCACGAGCGAATCAGGCCAGCGCTCAAGTTCCAGCGTCTCGCCCTGACGCCCAAAAGCGGCGCGCACCTCATCAAAAAAGAAGCGCTGGAGGTTGGCGATATCGTCTTAACGGCCAATGACGATAGCCTGATCTCCTTCGCCATACGCTTGGCGAGCATGTCCCCGGTCAGCCATGCCGCGATTTTTATCGGCGAGGAAACATTTGTCGAGGCCATTGCCGACGGCGTACATCAGACAAGCATTGACGACCTGATTGAGCACCAAACGGTCATCGCAATATATCGCTATCCCGAGCTTACCGACAAACAACGCGAAAATTTGCGCGCGACGGCGCTTGCCGGCGTCGGTAAGCGCTACAACTATATCGGCGTCGCGCTACAAGCGCCATTCATGCTTACGCGGCGTGTGTGCGAAGTGCCTCTTCTTGTTCCCGGCGCGATGCGCCAAATATGCTATGAAGTCCTCGCTTCGGCGCACATGCCTCGGCTGGGCAAAGAAGCTTCATTCTGCTCACAATATGTGCTCGACGTTTATCAGCGCGCCGGCGTGCCGCTCACGGAAGCGCGACCGCATTGGATCAGCCCGCGCGATTTAATGCATATGCGTGAAGACGATGTTCCCGCGTTCATGCCGCACTTGCAGCTGGATTACGTCGGCCATCTCAAGCAAGCGCCGCTGGCAATGCAGTCGCCCGAGTAATCGCCCGACTCAGGCACGATAATTTTATATTTGGTTATCCGGGGTATCGCGCCTTAAGCGACGATTCAAGGAACAGCCGCTACGCCAGCCGGCCCTAACGGCATCAGGAAAACAATATCGATGGTTAGAATCGTTTGGATAGCCATATATCGGTATCGTTCATTTGTTGTTCCCCCCATACGGCAACAACATATTGTTGAGTATTATTGTCGACCGAATGTTTCATCATAATAAAAAATATTTACTTTTTTTTCGCAAGACTTATGAAAATATGACCAAAAATCAAAAAATTATTTGGGCTTTTGACCCTACTCAAATAAGGCATAAAAAAACATTTACTTATTAATGTAAAAGCATAAGCTATCTATTGATCATTAAATAATATATATTCCGCGCGTTTATGATTCGCGGCTTTCGTTTTTTTGCTGGCCCCTTCTAAGAATCATGAAAAATCATATTACGCCTTATCATTCCCCCAATGCGCCGATATTGCAACGCCGCAACATCGTCGATAACTTATTACAAGCAGCCAAAAAATATCCGTTAATTGTTTTGCATGCGCCAATGGGTTACGGAAAGACTGTTGCCATTTATTCCCTGCTTCAGCAATACCCCTTCACAGGCATCTATACCGCTATCAGACCCGGTGAGGAAAAAGCCCCTTACATCTGGAACGGTCTCGCTCAACAAATAGAACTTTCACACCGACCTCTTGGCACCACGCTCCGAAAATTGGGCTTTCCGAGCAATTATCAGGAAACCAGCCAGACGCTTAATATCATTCAACGGCGTTTGGCCAAGCATCATATTTTATTGGTTATTGATGATTACCACCTTTCTTGTGACCCCGTTTTTGATGAGTGGATATTACACACCATTCACAGAAATATCCCCAACCTTGTCCTGCTGTTGTCCACCCGGAAACGTCCCAACTTTGCTTTGGACGAATTACGCATCAAGGGGCAAGCCTGGGAATTCGACGCGTCGTTTCTGGCTTTTTCGCGCGAGGATTCCTTGCATTATTTTCAGATGCACGGCATCGATGATGAAAAAATAGCCAGCCACATCTGGCAAGAAAGCGCGGGCTGGGCTGCCGCACTATGGTTGAATTTACAAGGCTACCTCAAACATGGCACGAAAAGCCCAGCCTCGCAGCAATACAGCATTAATGATCTTTTCGACAAAATAATTTTTTCAAATTATGAGCCAGACGATCAGGCGCTCCTGATGCAACTGTCGGCAATGTCCTCTTTTACGTCGGATCAGGCGACATTTATCAGCAACATCAACACCGCACCGCAACGCCTCGTCAAACTTTATCACGATAACGCCATGCTCACCCTTGATGCTTCGGGGCAATACCATTTGCACAGCATGTTCCGAAATTATCTGGCCCAAAAATTGGCGGCGGACAAAAATATTGACCATAAAGCGTTATATCGTCGCATTGCGCAAAGCCACCTCAAGGCCGGCAACATGCTGCCAGCTTTGCTGGCATTGAAAAAAGCCGGCGAAGAACAGGATTTATTATGTATTCTGGATGTATTCGGAAAATCGCTTGACCCGTTATTGTTGCATTTTGATCCGGATAAGCTTCTATCCATTATGAACTCGATTCCCTGGAATATTCGCATCCAACGTCCTATTGCCTATTTGAATTTTATTTATTGCTATATGACGAATTGCGATATTCGTCAGGTTGCCCCTTTACTGACTGAAGCGGAAAAACGCTTTGCCGATAGCCCGCACATTGCTCCGGCGCAAAAAGAACTCATTCGTGGCGAAATCATTTTAATCCGAAGCCGGCTCGTCATGAATGATTTTTTAATGACACGCGACAAGCATGTCGAAGCGCATACCCTGCTGAAAGGGCATTCATTAATTCCCCGGAAGAACTTGATCTGGATATTGGGATCGCCACATATCAGTTTTCAGTATTTGAGAAAGCCGGGGCAATTTCAATCGTTCGTCAAGACGATTCATCAAGACCTGCATTATTTTCAGGATTTGACGCAAGGGGTATCTGCCGGCGCACAAGATATTGTTTCAGCGGAATTTGCACTTGAAACCGGTAATCTTGATTCCGTCAAAATACATTTATTGAAGTCTTTTTATCATGCAAAAAATCATCGCCAAATTGCAACGTACATCCCCATTACTTTCACTGAAGCGCGATTACTTATGGCACAAGGCGATTGCGCTGCCGCCAAAACACTTTTTTCGACGCTGCAAGAACAAATAGAACCAATCTGCAATAACGTACTCAATACCGCCTACGATTTGGCTATCGGATATTGTGCCGCATGCAATGGTTGCCTGGACGATATTCCAGAATGGTTGCACACAAATACTTTTGAAATAACACATGCCATTCATCACGGCTTGGGATTTGCCTATATTGTCTATGGCAAATCACTCCTTTTAAGAGGTGATTGTCAACATCTTCTGGCTTATGCTCAAAGCATGCCGGCCTTCTTTTCTCATTACCGCAACCTGCTCGGCTTTATTCACGCCCACATGCTCGAAGCAATTGCCGTTTACCAGACTGATGGTTTGTTGGCATCATTGTCCGCCGCGCAAAAAGCTATCGATCTGGCGCAACCTGACAATATTGTTTTAACCATTGCAGAATATGGCGAGCATGCCCTGCCTATCATCAAAAAAATCCATGAAAAAAACAACAAGAGTGATTACCTGACAACGCTTCTGCGCACCATGGAAAACTACGCCAATGCCAATCCGGTTGCCAGGAAAAAAACACCGGCAGTCTGCCTCACTCGCCGGGAAAAAGAAATTTTGCAATTGGCGTCCAAAGGAAAAAGCAATCACAACATTGCAACGCACCTTGCCATCTCGCCACATACTGTTGCCAAGACGCTGTCCAATATTTATCAAAAACTGAACGCCAAGAACCGAATTGACGCGGTACGAAAATACCGGCAACAAACCAGTGAAAAAACATCCCCTCTGTCGCGTCGTGGCACTCTTTAACGATGCATCCGCATATATGCCGTTAATTCGGCGCTTTGATCTTCATCATAGCTTCGGCTCGTCTCGCCATAATTATGCGTTTCATCCAGAGACCAGGGCTGCTTATCTGTACTTGTACTATTTGCGTACTGCTCTTCGCGAACATCGCCGAACCGCGCATCCACCACCGTATCAAAATAATGGTCGATAAAGCCAGCCAAGGCCGGCGTCACGCCGGTGATGACCATCACGTTGCGGGAGCGCAGAACATAGTTTCCCGAACTGCTTCCCGGCTCGCTCCATCTGACACTCTGAAAACATACTTTCAGATCGTGCGGCAAACCGTTGCTGTCAAGATAAACATAGCGATCCTCCCGCCCTTCCGCACGCCCGGCAGGTAAACCAATGCCAGCCGCCAGCATGGTGTTGCGTAAATCCCCGTCACACAGCTCATCTCCCGAACTGCCTACAGCGCAATCTCCACGAATACACCCTGTCGGTACACTCGCATTATCTGCCGGAACAACGCCAACGCCGGCAACATAACTGTCGTAAGCCAACAGCCAACCTTGAATAAACTCGCTGGTAATTCTCTGATGAACTGCATTGCGATGTACGTCCTTGCCGATACTGACCGCGCCGATGATCAGGCCGATCACAATCAGAACGACGGACAGCTCAACCAATGAAAAACCCCGACTGCTCCTGGAAAATCCATTCATGTATTTCGTCTGCGCCCACATCACTTATCCTTCCCCAAAGCCGTTTTCCAAGCGCCACGCAGCGCCTTAAGGCTTGCCGAAGTACGGCCCTCTCTCGTCAACCAATCTAACGTGCGCCAACAATGCTTCGGCCAGCGGTTTGGCCGACGCCCTCAAGATTTGCGAATAAAGATAACGCTGCTTCGCCATATTCTGATATTCCGCCGCTTGCGTCATGGCGTTGATGGCTGGCGCAATACCGACCAGCGCAGCGACCATTTGCGCAGCGGCGGCAACAGCAGAAGCGACATTACCCTCAAGGGCAACGTCACCCACCGCATTGGAAATAGAAGCCGATGCGGAGACGATGCCCGCCACCATAGCGACAATCCCCGCGACGGCAATTTCATATTGTGCTTGAGCCAACTTATAGGCTTGCTCCAACACCTGCTCGTAATCGAACAAAATGCGATAAAGCATTACCGCCGCCGTCGCGGCATTGGGTTGCGCGTGCCCGATCGCCGCCATGGCTTCGCCGCATTTGAGACGATCCCATAATGTTCCCAACGCCACGGCACGGACACGGTCATCATTGACATTGGTTTGTGCCCGCTGCGGCGCATCGAAAGACAAAGAAGTGGTTTGCGCGCCATCGAACAAATTATTATCGTTGTTCATATCCAGTGCGCCCGGTAAAGCAAGCGCATAGGCAACCTGCCGCGCCGCGCCATCGGCATCAAGCACGTGAACGTGATCCTTCACATCCGCCTCTGCAGGTGCGGGATCTTCGGCAACGCGCAAAGCGTAGCAAAAATCCAGCGCATTCGCTTCATCCAGAGGGATATTGAATGCAGTGACTGGCGCCACAGGACGTGAAGCAATCGATATGCCCACCGTAGTCAAATCCTGCAAAGTCCCCAGACCGGCTACTGCCGCTCTGAGCGCTGCTTCCGTTGTAATACCGCTATCAAAAATCCCAACCAATGGATAAAACAAATCTGCGGTGTTCCCCGTCAAATCCACCGTTCGCGGTAACGCTAATATTGGGTCTGAAGTATGGGCCTCAGGATCTGCCACCGGGGTTGTCTGGCGCAAAACGCCATAGCGGATCTGCCCGGCGCGCGCATNNAAGCCCCAAGGAGCGGTAAGGCAAAGTGCCGACTTCCGCCGTGCCGCCACAATTTTCGTTGCCGTCCGCGTCTGTATCGGGGCAAGGCAGGCGCGCATGCGCCATGGCAAACCCGGTCAACGCCCAGTCCGATCGTTCCAATATCGAGTGTGTGACAACAGCCGCCTGCTGCCGCACTTGTGCCGCCATGAATCGCCAGGTAAGCGTGGTCAACAAGCCCAGAATCAGAATAATGATCGCCAACTCAAGCAGAGAAAAGCCTAAGATACGATTTCTCATAGGCATTCCCTGAAAAAAGCGTGCACAGGAAGCGCCAATATTTCGGCTCATGGCAGCAACCCTTTCGCGTCGAGAGTGATGGCACGCGCGGCGGTTGAATGCGCCAGCTCCAGCATTTTTCGGGCAAACACCTCTGCTTCAATGCGCTTGGCCATGGCCGTCTCCAAGTCCATCATCAACTGATCCATGCCGCCGCCCCCTTGCACCATATCGACAATTTCCAGAATAATGCCCGCCGCGGCAGCCACCGCATCGACAATGGAAGCCACCAATGCAATCACTCCCAGTGCGCCTTCGTCTGCGGTTACGATCGCCACAGCTGTACCAATGGCAACAGAAGCCGTCGTAAACACAATATTGAGAATGGAAAGCGCCAATGAAGATTCGGCAGCCTCAATATTCATGAAAGCCGTATCCAGAACAAACGCGCGAAATTGCAGCAACGCCAAAGCAACCAGGTAATTATCGTAGGCAGCGCGCGCCGCATAGGCCGAGCCATTGGCACGCGACAGTGCGGTAGGACAAGAAAGCCGTTCGGATAATTCGGCAAAACCCGCCGCCAACACGGCATCGTCGTACAAATCTGTTGCCGCCTGTTGGGGCATGACAAAACTCGAACCGGCGGTATTATCGTATCCGGCAGCATCCGCATCAAAAACACTCCCGTCGCCGTCGGCATCCAGCGCCCCCGGATGCGCGATGACATAAGCCACGGAAATGCCGCCTGCCCGCACACTATGTGTTGTCGGCGATGTCCCGATGTCGCGTAGCGCTACGCAAAAATCAAGTCCGTTAATATGCGCCGCTGTTTCCACCGAATCGAAAGCGCCGGTGTCGCGCGACAAAGCACTTTGAAGCTCCGGAATCGTATCCAGCTTGGACAAACTGCTAAGAGCAAGACGGCCAATAGCACTAAAATCAAACGAGCCCTCTTCAGCGGCGCCGGTATTGGGCGTCTCGTAAGAATCCGGCTGATCGATAGTGCTCTCGACCTCTGAAACCAGCGTTAACGGCCATTCCGGATTTCTCGAATTGTCAGGATGATAGGTTTCTATACTTTCTCGATAAGCCAAAGGCAGCATCGGAATGTGTCTTTGTGCGGCGACTGTCAGCGATTGGCTACTGTCGTCGTTCTGATGTACGCCATAGCGCAGCCGTACCTGCGTATGTACCCCTAAAGTACGAAAAGGAAATTCGCCGTTTGTCGCCATACAACCCGTCCCGGCAACATAGGCTTCATTGCCGGAGGTATCGACTGCCGGGCACGGCAGGCGATGGTTTTGCATGATGAAGCCGATTACTGCCTCATCTGCGCTTGCCAGTTGAGTTTGTACCGGCTGGGTTTCACTCACACTGCGCAGTATGGGCACAAATTTCCACAGAGCAAACCCCAGTAAGCCAAGAATCGCCAATACCACGGCCATTTCCAGCAATGAAAAACCGAAGTGATGAACGCGCTTTCTTCCTTCAAAAAGCGCGGAAAAACCAAAAAATAAATATCGGCTCTTCTGTTTCATTGCAGTACGGCCCTTTTATCAACACGGCGCAGGACTTCTTTCGCACGATCAACGCCCCACAGCAACACCGTATCCGAACCGGAAGCGCACGATGAGAAATCCATGTTCTCTACGTCTGCAATATTTTTATCAAGCTCTTCAAGATTATCTACTGCCATCTGATAAGCTTCTTCCGCCCGCTGCCACTCAAGCCATACCGAGTAATAATATGGTTCTTGGCAATAATTACCTCCTTGAAAAAAACACTCAAACCAATTGCCATTGACCAGACTAACCACATATCGTAATGTCGTAATCCAATATCTCAAGTCTCGACCTCTGAATACGCAATGCATGCCATACATTTCCTCGCAAAACACAGTGCCTGCCCCACTTTCCGGCGCCGTACAATTCGTCTGATCATCGTCGGTACTTGCATTATTCAAGGCATTTTCCGCATCTTCTACCGCCTGACGGGCGTTATTGGCGGCCGCAAGCAAAGACGGGATCTGCGCGTCTAATGTATTCCATTCTGCAATTGCCTTGGCAAGATCCTCGGCATTCCGGTCCAACAGGCGTTGCCGGTAAGCCGCCACCTTGGCGTCAATGTTTTCAGCGCCACTGGCGGTCAATGCTTGCTCATATTGATTCACGATATCGTCAATACTGCTTGTGTCCTGCAATTCAGTAATCCTGTCGTTCAAGTCATCCTGTCTTTTTATCGCCTCATCATACGTTTGTTGTGCTGTTTCCTTGGCCTGATACAGCGTTAAATTCAGAAAGGGTGCGTAGCGAATACGAATACTGCGGTTACCATTCGCGATACTGTCAAAACAATAAAAACGATCATCGTAGGTTGTCTCCGTACAAATCACGGGAGGATTGCTGCCGTTCAGCATCACGGTGGGCGTATTGTTCAACAATCCGCCATGGCAATCATTGATCGCTCCCGTCAATGCATCATATTCGATCTTGGCGGCATCTCTTTTATCCTTGGCTTCGTCTCTTTTCTCAACAAGTTCATCTCTTTGCCCGTTTAGATTTTCCAACATCTCATCTTTATCCACCGCGCTTCCTGCCGTATCGCAAAAGTCGGAAATTCCGCTGGTATCACCACCCAAAGCAGCCACCACATTACCCGCATGCACGGCCGCAGCAATTAACGCTACCATGGCGCCAATGGATAAACCCACCGCCACGCCTGACAGCACAATCCCGGCTGCGTAAGCTACAGACGCAACCCAGGCGCCAACGTGCAACCCCAGACTGGCCACAATAGCGGCAATCGCTTTGGCTAACGCAACCGTATTGGAAACCAACCCAACAACAGCCGTGGCAATACCAATACCTGTCAGAACCGCTTGCTGTGTTGCAGCGCTCACCGCGGATTCCGCGTTCTCAACCACCAGGTTGCGCAACGCTTCCACTTCCGCCGCGGCATCCGCCATCATCGCCACCGTATTCACGGAAGAAACCGTCGCCGCAGCAATACCTCGACGCGTATAACTGACATCCAGTTGATCCGGCATTGTAATATCGACAATCTCCGTATCCGTTTCACTGCCAATATCATTTCTATAATCGTCGAGATTTTCAAAAGAGCCGCTGGCAATTAGCGCGTCATACTCTTCCATCATGTCGTAATGCGCCGGTTGGCAACCCATCGCCGTCATCAACGACGGCAGATCGCGAACAAAAACATAATCGTCGTAGTTATAACTGTGCTCCCGGTCCGGCGGCTCCATCTGCGCGGTTTCCCCGGCATTGGCACCGTCAAAACGATTGTTGTTCCCCGAAGCATCGCCAAGCCCCGGTACGGCAACGCCATAGGCAACATTAATAACGGCGCCCCCGCGCAAATAATGCGCATAAGCCGTGTCGACCCCGTCAAGTACCGAGCTGTAAGCAAGCCGCATGGTCTCGCACATATCCAAACCGTTACGAGCGTCAATATCTTCGCGTCCGCTATAACGGCCATGATGCGTGCCTTTATCTTCAATATCGGTATGATCATTATCAGCAGTTTCGTCCCAATGAACCGGCGCATAGGCGTTATACGGCAATGGTAACGGCAACGATGGAACCATCTCATTCGCCGCAAGATCGCGATGCGTATAAGCAATGCTATCTACTACGGTTGTTGCGTTGCGATATACCATATACCTCATCGGCAACACACCGGGCTCGTACATGGTGGTATCCAGATTCAGCGCTTTGGCAGGTAGCCAACCTTTAGCAAGCGTACAGTTTTCGTCGCCTGTGGGAGTTGCTGCCGGGCAAGGCAACCGATGGTGAATCGAAGCAAAACCAATAATCGACTGATCCGCCCAATGCAACGCCTCTTTCTGACCGCTGGCGACATCACTCGGAATCTGCGCACGGAAATATGCGACTCCCGCTATCAACGCGCCGCCCAACAGCAGCAGCAACAATGCAATGGTCAATAAACTGACGCCTTTTTGCCGCCTATTGCCGTTCATGAGGTTTTGCCTGCCGATAAACATGAAAACTCCTCAGCCCCCGGGTATGACCATGGATTGTCGAATCAGATCGTACACCGGCAACAGCAGAACAACGACGATAAAAATAAACAGCACACCGGCCAAAAGAATCACCGCCGGTTTGATAATTTCAGAAAGCGTCGCGATCAAGTGATCAAGACGTTGTCGATATTCCGCCGCCAGATACTCCAGTTGCTCATCCAACGTTCCTGTATCTTCACCCACCGCGATCATCCGCAACGCCAATGGCGGAAAACGTTCGGTCATACGCATCGCGACATTTAAACGCTCGCCGCGCTCAATCACGCCGCGAATATCACCAAGACTTTCCTTGTAATATTCATTTTTGGTGGCGCGCTCAAGGATTTTCAGGCTTTGCACCATATCAAGTCCGGCGCGAATCAGCAGCGCCAAATGTTCTGTTAAAAACGCCATCCCGGAAGTACGCAATAAAATACCGCTGATCGGCAGTCGGTGGCCAATGCTGTAAAGCTGAGTGCGCGCGCTTTTGCTGTACCGGAAAATAAACCATGGTATGGCAATGACCGTCAGCAATATCACGATACTCAACACAAAATTTTCCGATAACCATTCCGAAAATCGGATAACCGCCATCGTCAGCGGCGGCATCTTTGCGTGCAACTGCTTGAAAAGCTCCGAAAGATTGGGAATAACGTAGTAAAGCCAGAAAGCCGCCGCGCCGATAATTGCGGCAAAGACAAATATCGGATAGATCAGTGCCCGCCTGACATTTTGTCCCATCGACGTAATGCGTTCAAGATGAAGGGAGGCTTCCATGAACATCTTGTCCAATGTACCGCTTTCATTGCCGATATCGGCAAGATTGCACACTATTTCCGGAAAAATATCTGAATGTCGCGCAAACGCCTGGCTGACTGTGGCGCCCCCCTCCAACTCTTCGTACAGCAACGTTGCGGCCGATGCCGTTCCAAGCGATGTGCCAAAACGAACTTCAGCCGCAATCGTTCGCAGGCCTTCGATAATCGGAATGCCGCTGCGCAGCATCAAAGACAAATCGCGCAAAAGGCCGCTTAAGTCTTCCGTGGTAACCGTCGGTGAAAACAGGTTTCCGAAAAATCGGAGAATGCTGTTGAGCCAGTTTGGGAAACGATAAAGCGACAACACTACGGCAGTGTGCCTTCGCTCCAGCCAAAGCTGTACCGAAAAATCCCGTTCCACCATGAATTGGGATAGGCCGGATTTGGTTTTTCCGTCCGCAAGCAACAACCGATAATAATAAAGCTGCGCGCTCACCCGGCTACTCCTTCACCGACGACGCGCCTGATTTCGTCGAGCGTCGTTTGTCCATGGCAAACACGCCATTTCGCTTGTTCAAGCAATGTAGTAAACCCATTGCTCATCGCTTTGCCGCGCAGGATTTCCCGCCCGACATTATCCGCAATGCCGTTGGCCAGCGACTGATCGATTTCAAGAATTTCGTACACCGGCAATCGGCCAAGATAACCGCTAAAGCCGCACGCATCGCAACCCGTGCCACGCAGCGATTTTATGTCGCTGCCGCCCAGCCATGTTTTTTCATCATCCGTCAAAACATCTTCCACACTGCAATGCGGACAATTGCGACGCACCAAGCGTTGACTGATAACGGCGATCAGGTTGTCGGCGATCATCTGTGCATCAAGACCGAACGGCCTCAAGCGCGGAACAACGCCAAAAGCGCTGGAAACGTGCAACGTTGACAATACCAAGTGCCCGGTCGCTGCCGCTTCGACAGCTGCAAACGCCGTTTCCTTATCACGAATTTCGCCGATCAGAATCACATCGGGGTCGTGGCGAAGGAAAAAACGAAGCGCGTTGTCAAAATCGTATCCGGCACGACGGTTGACTTCCGTTTGCACCGCGCCAGGCACCCGATATTCAATGGGATCTTCAACGGTCAGCACATTGCTTTCGACCAACGACTGGATTTGCAACGCGGCATGCATGGTCGTACTTTTCCCCGAACCGGTCGGCCCGGTAATCAGAATCATGCCCGACGGTTTGGCAAAAATACGCTCAAGCATTGCAACATCATTTTTCAGAAAGCCCAATTGCTCCAAACCGGACAGTTCGCTGCGCTCGGGCAACAGGCGCAAAACGACATGTTCACCGAATTCGCTGCACAGCACCGAAACACGGACAGCAAACGGCCGGTCAAGAACTGTCGTGTGAAAGCTGCCGTCTTGAGGGCGCCGCTGCTCGGAAATATCCATTTCCGCCATGAGTTTTATGTAAATGATCAGCCGTACCAGCGAAAAAGGAAGCGCCATAATCGGGCGTAAAACACCGTCAATGCGGAAGAACAAATGCAGGCTGGACGCTGACGGCGATAAATGAATATCCGTCGCTCTTTCGTGCACAGCTTTATGCAATAGATAATCAAGAAAATTTTCCGGGCTGTATGCATGGTCAACATCGTCCGCTAGCCGACGTACCTCCAAATCCAGCAGCGACTCAATAGAATGCTGGGCAAAATAAAAAACTTCACGAATGTATTGCGAAACTCTGGTGAACTCTCCCTGCAAAAAACGACATGCCAACCCCGTTCGATGCATTATCATTTCGGCAACATGGGTTTCATCGCTATCGCCAAGCAAGATTTCCAGTTCATTGTCAATCCGCCGGATTGGTAAAAACCCATTCAAAAGGCAAAGCTCCCGATTAACGTGTTTGAACGTATCCGGATCCGGATCAGGGAACTCTTCGCGAGTAAGAAATGGAATGTTTTTTTCAGCGGCCAACTCTTTGGCAACATGGTATTCCTGGACCAGTCCATGCTTTACAAGCAGCGTACCAAACCGCAGTTTTTCCACACTTTGTTTTTGCAATGCATATTGGAATTGCCGTGGCGTCAACAAGCCGCGATCCAGCAAACGCTCGCCAAGACGAACCGAGGCGCCGGATGCTTGATTGATTAAATGATCGGTAAAAACTTTATCGTTCATCGTTGTCTTCATTTATTTGCTGCTGTCCATGAACAAAAGACCGCTCGCAACCGTTATTGTTGCCGGCGCACCAACCCGAAAGCCTGCCGTACTGTATTAAGCTGCTCGGAATCGGGCGTATGATTGGCAAGGCTGTTGAGAATTTTCTTTGCTTCGTCAACACGTCCCGCACGCGCCTCAAGAATAGCCAAATTGATGCCTGCGTTCTCATCGTTGGCTACACGATCCAAAAGCTGGCGATACCATTGCCGCGCTTCATCTTCCTGGCCAGCCGACAACGCATACCAAGCCTTCATCCGCAACAACGTCAAACTCTGTGATGGAAGAAGTTGTGTCATGACTTTAATCTGTGCTTCCGCATCGACAAGATTGTTGTTGCGTATTGCCTCATTGCATCGATATACAAGATTCATCACGACCACTTCATGATCTGTCACCGGGCGAACTGTTGAATCATCTTTTACCGATAGCACCTCTTTTGACAGCAGCCCACTATCCCCCATGTTGATGCTGATCGGCTTCGGCGCACCTGTCGTTTCCGGCACAGTCACTGCCACATCAGAATTTTTTTCCGCCGACGCCGTCATTGCCGTCCTCTCTTCCGCGGCATTGGCAACACTCAAGGAAAATAATCCCACGATAAAAAACAATATGATGTTTGATGTTTTGTTTTTGTTATGACTCATATCATCCTCACTCTCAAAACGATAACCAATTCGCGGCTCGCATGCGCCTTGTTTTCTTCACCAAACACATTGCCTACGATAGGAATATCATTAAGCCCCGGCAAGCCGTTCTTATCCGTTGACTTGTTCTGATCAATCAAACCGCCGATCATAACCATATCGCCATCGCCAAGATTGAGCGTGGTAGTCAATCCTTTGTAATTGATCATGGGCAATGTGACATAGTTACCACCGCCCACTTGGACCAGTTGCAGCGTTTCCGGAATCACTTCGGTTTGCATCGGATGAACCAGCAACTCAATCCGACCATTTTCGTGAATATATGGAATAACACCAACCACAACACCAGAGAAAAGCGCATCCGTTTCCACATCAGCCGTCGTCGTGGATGCGCCGCCACCGGGCACATTGGTGGTGGAGCTGGTTTTCGAGATATAACGAATATTGGTGCCCACACTCAACAACGCCGGCGTTCCGTTTCTGACGCGTACGCTCGGATTCGATAAAACCCGCAATTCTCCGAACGAGCTTAATGCCTTGAGCGTTGCCGAAAAACGGTCATCGCCATAACTAACGCCCAGCCCGCGATCGCCTGCCGGCTGCCCGATAATCTGGGCAGGAATATTGATAATGCGATCTGCCAGACTTCCTCCGGGAAAAACGGACATTCCTTCCTGCAACCGTAACGGGTTGGCGCCATAGATACCGGCAACATTGTTGCGCAATAAAGTCCAATCCACGCCAAACTGATAACCATCATTCAACTGAACGTCTATCAACTGCGCCTCAACTTGCACCTGGCGGCGCAATACATTCTTGTTACGCTCGACCAAACGCCCGATGGCACGCATTTGCGAAGGACGTGCCTTGACATAAAGCGTGCCGGTCAAACGGTTCAAACTATAGGCAACGGGTATTTCCGGCGGAAGTTCTTTTTGGACAATCTTGCCCTCGGCGTCCAATGTCGAAGTGATTTTTGGCATCAATTGCTGACGTTGGTCGTCCACACGCCCATCCGTTTTTCCAAGCACCTGCCGGACGGCGCGCTCCAATTCCTCATAAGGATCGATTTGTTTTGAGGTGTCTCCTCTAATGTTGAAATCGGCGCGCAACGCATCATCGGAGCTGCCCGACGAACCCGAATCACCGGATGAGGAGTTGTTACTGCCAAAAACATCGCCACCGGCAGAAAGATTGATCGACAAGTTGGTATTTAAAAAACCGGCATTGTAAATTCTTTCTTCGAGCATATTGATAACCAGCGCGCCGTTGCGGATATCGCCATGCAAGTCAAAAGCTTCAAGAATATGGTTATACACTTCTCGAGCCGTCACATTCCGCAAATAAAGGCTGGTTTTATTTACTTGTTGAAGCACGAGCGGATCAACGATCAAGTTCATTCCCAACTGATCGGCAAGTGTCCATAACAATTTGCCGATATCCGTATCATACATATTGATGGTCACGATCTTGTTTTCCAACGGATCGTATCGAGGCGGAACAGGTTTGACGGCGACCTCAAAAGCCGCAACGCGCTCCAACTCCGCCCGAAGAGCATCGTAATTTGTCATCAGCTTTTCTGACTCGCCGACAACCGCTTCATTCATTCCGGTGACCGGAATGGGTTCACTCGCTTCCAGCGCATTAAAACTCCGATAAGTACCGCAACTGCTCAGCAGAAATACCGCTATGGCACAACCACCTATCAGTGTATTAAGTGACACTTTCGATACGGAATGCGCCTTGACGCACAAAGAGTTTATTCTCATGTTGCTTCCCCAATTGATCCAATTTTCAATTAATATGCTCTGTTAACCATCCGATAAGTGCATTAGGTGATTCGACTGCCACGACATCATCGTAATTCCATGCTAAAGACTGCAATGGTGATGCAATACAATTATCCGCATTCGCATTTTCCCCATCCAATAAACCGCTCCCGCTATCGTTATCTTTATTCGTATTCGGCACGATCAGCACAAATGCCGGGTGCGTCGAAACGCTTGTGCCGCAGTTGGATGAACCATCCGAATTCACGCCCGCTACGTATATATGGCTGCTGTTTACCGCCGCAGGAATCTGCATCAATGCGGTAATGGCATCGCCCAAATTCATATAATCCGGCGCACCTTCTTCATCGCCGGTGCGTTCCTCCAGAACCGTAATATCATTAGGCGATGCGGCACGATAAACACCGTAAGTCATTCGATTGTTTTCACTCGGCGTCGATCCGATAGAGTAATACGGCACATAACCGATTTCGCCATTCTGACTGCACGCTCCACTTGAGTTGCGATCTTCGTAACCATCGGCATTGAAATCGGGGCAGGGAAGGCGTTTATTGGCCAGTGCGTAATAGCGCAAAGCTTCGCGCACGGCCTCTTCCTCCGCTTGCGCCTGCTGTTGCTGACGAACATCGTCGACGCCCGAAAAAGCAAATTTGGCAAGAAGACTCAATACGCCAATCACCACCAGAACCAATAGCAGTTCCAGAAGACTAAAGCCATACTGTCGCGAGCAAACGCCCGAAACCATTTCATAACCCCTTCTGATCCTTTTCTGTGTCCGCAACAGGCGGTACCCCCAAAGCTCCTTCAGAACCGCCAGCCATAATATTTGGGTTTAAATCACCCTGCATGCCCTGAATTTTTTTCGTGATTTCGAGAATCCGGTTTTGGTCCCGTTCCGGCTTTTTGCTTTCTTCCTCCAACTTTTTAGCCAATACCTGAATTTCCTGAGCGACCCGCAAATTTTGCCGAAGCGTATTAAGATCGATGCCGCCGATTACCGATGTTCCCTGAATATCAACAAGTTCACCAAGTAATCGGTCGAGTTCATCAATATCCGGCGTCTTACCGTTGACAGAAATTTCCTTGAATTTGGCCTGCAATTCTTTTAACCGGGCCATTTTGGTTTCCTGCATTTGCCGTTCCGTCCGTATGGCGGCAGAATCTTTGCTGATCGGCGCTTTTTGTAAATAGCGATCAAGTTCCGGCGAAAGCTGTTGCGTCGGTCGTGGCGGTGTTGTTTTTTGCGTTATAACCTGTGATTCGTTTTTTGTCGGCGAAAGAGCGCCGAGCGCCGCCGGCCGCTCATACACGATAAACAAAATTGCCGCCAGAGCAATAATCACGACAATTAACACCACAATAATCATCGTCTGCAACCTGACCATCGCCACCATCATTTCCTCCCCGATTCCGAATACGTCGATAGTGATTGGGGAACGCTAAAGCTGTATTCTTTTTTGTTCTTGCTGATGACCACATGGTCGTTATTAATTGCCGTTACACGTGAACCATCGCTTAACGATTCCCCTTCTTGAACAAAAACGCCATTGACAATGGCGCGTCGGATATCAGGCGAAACATAAATGAAAGAAACATGATGAAGGTCGCGTATTGGTTTCTGAACAGCAGGTTCTTTAGTCAACATGGCTTCGTTCTGTGTACGATTCACCACAACCGGCGTCGTATAACCGCTGCCAATATAATTCGGTTGCGCCGTACTCTTTGACAACAACTCGGCAAAACGGGAAACGCCAGCGCGCTCATCTCGACGATTGCCGTCGTCGAACACCGGAAAAACATTTTCATTGTTTGCTGCGGCAAATCGGGCAGTCTCTACTTGTTTTGGCACGCTCCGTGCTGACAGCAAATCATCCGGGGCGCTCAGCGAAAAATTACCCGATAATTGCAACCGCTCAATCTCATGCAAAGCCACCTCGGTTTTTCGTAATTCAGCGGCCGTAGTGGAAACACTCCGTCCGTCAGAATACGTCAATGCCGAATAACGCGACTCTTGTTTTAATAAAAAAGCCGCAACAGCAAAAACCGCCATAATGCTGACAAGCAATATCAAAATGCTGATATTTTTCATATGCCCGTTCCTTCATCTTCAGATACAGGCTGCAAACGATACGCAAATGAGCCGTTGCGTCTCATGTTGGCACCGGATATCGAATCAATTGCTTTCGGCGCGAAACCAAGTCCTCTCAATTGCTCGACAAAATCTGCCAGTGGCTTATCGCTACCGCCCACCTGTTCAATCCAGCCCTCAATAACAATATTATTGTTGTCCGGTTGTATTTGTACGCGCAGTATTTTGACATTTTCGCCTGCGGCAAACCGCAAATTGCGCAGGAAACCGTAAGGATCAATGCTGTGTTCCGCTTTGGCAACCAGGCCGATAAAATCCCGTGTTGCGTAAAACTGTTTGCCTTGCCGAATTGCCGTCGCTTTCCCTTGCAGATTTTGTGCAATCTTCTGCGCTTCGGATGCATTTTGTCCAACCTGCACCGATATGGCTCTGGCTTGCAACAATGACATCAAGCCCCAGACAAAAAGTCCTGCGGCGATAACACCGATACAACAAGCGATCCGCATCAGATTTTTTTCGGCAAAATAACTTGCCTTACCCGATATTGGGTTAGCGGCAAGCTTTTCTGAAAAACGGGCGCGTAACGCTGAAAGCGATGCGTAAATTTGGCCGCCACCCTTTTTTGTATACATCTCTGCGGCGACAACGGATACTTTGGTGTCTGTGGCTTCCTGAAAAATTTTAGCCAGCGCCGCCTCTTCGCCGGAAGACACGGCGCCAAGAGAATACCAACCCCATTTCAGCAGCCGTCCTGCTCCTTCCTCCTGGTGTTTTTTGACGCGTTCTGCCAATGTCCTGGCGGCAATATGCAAATCGTCCTCGCTGTCGCTCAACGCCAGAACCGAAAAATAATCCATCGTTTTCTTCTGGCGGAGAAGAAGTGAAAACCTTCTGCCCGAATGAAAAACCACGCCCTCATTCTCGCGCGAAAGCAGGTCATACATTAACGTCGTTTGGGGTATCAGCAAACAGTGTTCTTTTTGCGCATGTACCCAGGATTGCATATTCTGCCAAAGATTCATCGGCACAGCCGTATATAAAACCTGATATCCGCCGTCGGTCTGCACGCCGTGGTGAATAAGGATTTTGACTTCGCCGTCAATCAGACCGTCATCGCGCAATCGCCGGCCGATCAATGACCCCGCATAACTGGATTTATTGTTGACCGTTGAAACACCGCTGATGGCGCCGTCAAAATCGGTCAACACATAAACCGGCGATTCGATTTTCGGATAATCCCGCAATGGAATAGCTTGCCTCTTTTCAAACAAGCTCCATTTCCCATCCGCATGGAGAAGTATCGCGTTATCCATTTCATCCCCCTGTCCGAAATACCGCCGTACCGCGAGCGGTCAGCAACAATGGCGTGTTGGGACGATCGGAAATGTTGAACAACCCTTCGTCGCCGCGCGTGACCGAAATATCAAATTCCTCGATATTGAATAATCGATCCCCGGTACGCGCAACCGACAATAAAAGCTCATTGGCTTCGTGACGCGTGATTTGTGCCTGCTTCAGATTGATCCGACGCTCGGCCCAGCCGTCCGGCGATAATCCGTGTGATGTCGCCGAACGCATCATTTGTTGCGCCTTCTCATTGAACAAGGCAACGTCTCTTGCTTCTTCTTCTTTCCAGAGCGCTTCCTGATGTGTTTGTCGGCTGACCGCTGCATTGACCTGGCTTTGCCTGAGATTCTGCCGGGCATAAACGAGAAACGCTGTCGCCAAAAATAAAAGTATTAACATGCCGACCGCAAACAGCAGTCTTTTTTTTCGCTGTGTCTGCCACTGATTTGAAAAAGATTGTGCGTTCATTGATCCATTACCCATTGCGCTGTCAAAAGAACGATACGGTCTTCATCACGGCCGCTGCCTTGCCCGTCCGCTGTTTGGTATGCGGCATCGTTCATGGCATAAGTATTATTGGCGCTCCATTCGCGCCCCGGTTGCTGACTCGAAGGCTCCTCCGAGTTCAACCGATCATCTTGTTGCCGAAACCGACCCTCAAGCGCGTCGGCCTTGCCATCAACCAGCTGATCCAGATAACGCGCCAGATCCGGCGTCAACCCGCGTAAAACCATAACATTGCCCGCTCCGCTGATCGTCGAGGGCGGATTCCACTGAAAACAAACCTGCAATTCGGTAGCATTACCGTTGCTGTCGGTATAAACATAACGATCTTCCATGCTCTCAGCGCGTCCCGGCGGCATCCGAATACCTATTTGCCTCATGAGATCCCGCAAATCCTGATTGGCAAGATTGCGATCGTCCACACCGACCGAGTTTTTCGGATACCCTTGCCCGTGGCAAATCTTCAAACCGGTATTGCTGTAATTTTCCGGCAATCCGGCAATCGTGCTGAAAGTACCGCCACGACCATCAGAGCCGCCGCCAATCACCGCCTCTTTTCCGTTCACCATATAAGTCGGCGCGATTTGGCTGTCACCGAGTACCACGCCGGCACGCTGAAAATATTCGTCGTAGCCTTTTTTCCACTCAAAAACAAATTTATTTGCAATCTTGTGGTACTCGGCATTGCGCTGCACATCTTTTCCGACCGTGACCATCGCACCAAGCACCAACCCGATCAGAACCAGAACAAAAGCCATTTCCAGCAACGTAAACCCGGTCTGTTTGACCATAAACAGTTTTCGATCTGCTCTCATGCTTGCCGGCTCCCTATTGATTCATCTTGTAAATGGCCACGACTGTCTGCACCTGATCCTCATCCCGTTCGCGTCCCATCGTCGTCGCCGTACCGGTAGCACCATCATATTCAACAGTATTATTGGTATCCCATTCGACACCGGCTACATTGTGTGTCGTATTGCTGACGCCTTGTTGACGAAACATTCCTTCGCGCGCATCCGGCTTACCGTCGATCATTTGATCCAGTGAACGCGCCAAATCCGGGATCAACCCGGTAATTACCATCACATTACCGGCACCTTCCGGCATTTCCGGATTGTTCCATTGGAAGCAAACCTGTACTTCCTGTGGGTTACCGTTGGTGTCGAGATACACATAGCGGTCTTCACGCCCTTCAGCGCGCCCCGGAGGCATCCGCACACCGGCTTTTTGCATCAAATTACGCAAATCAAACTCCGTATTCGTTTGCATCGTTCGTGTCATTTTCGGCCCAACAGCGCCGTGACAAATCGCCGGCGGCGCTGTTACACTGAGCATATTTTGCCCGGATACGACACCATCCGCGGCAACCGCTGTGTTGTAATTGGCGCCATTGACCATGTAACGCGGCTCTTGCTGCATATCGCCGAGCGGATAACCGGTACGTTGCACATAAGCGTTATAACTGACCGCCCACTGATCGATAAATTTCTGCTTGATCTTGGCGTATTCAGCATTACGCTGAACATCCTTACCGATAGAAACTGCGCCAAGGATCAATCCAATGATGACCAGCACCACAGCCATTTCAACTAATGTAAAACCACGACTCTTCCGCAATTTATTCTCCGCAAAGATTTTCATAACCAACTCCAGACACAAAAGTTAATAAACGTGATAAGCGCATTAAAGATGAAACGCCATCCTTTTTCAGAAAGCGCCCGCCGCCATCGAGTGAAACCATGAGTAAAGTGACGCGGCGGATCGACAGTAAAATCACATTGCCGTAGAACGGTTTTTGAATGCCCTGTCTCGTTGCCATCCACTCCACTTTCAATTTAACAACCACACCGATAGCAGCACTTTTTGTAAAGTTACAAAAACAAGCCTTAATAATCCATACTTTCAAGGTCATTAAAAATATGTAGAAATACAGCATATCCGATTGTTTTATAAATAAAATTACAAAACACATACCGCTTACTTGCCATTAATGTTTTGTTAATTTTCTTGAGCAAAAAAGAGGTGCCCAAAAACAAACGCTTTTACGATATGGGCCGTAACAGCTTTTCGGATATCGACCAACGACCAAGCAAGCCGTTGTAGTGCTGTCACATTAATTAATGCGCCCCATAACGGCCATGACTTTGCCGCACAAGAAAAGCCTGCCGTAAAATAAAATATTTGCTTTATCGCAAACACTTGAACCTCTACGATTTATTCATCAAACAATTCAGAAAATACTGGTCGGCGCATTTCTTGCCGAGCATACGCATGCCGTTTTTTCTCGGATTCCGAAAAACGCACAGCCCAAATTCGAGGGTGATCACCAGCAGACGATTTAAAATATCCGGCTGTATGCCTTCGCAAGCTACCTATAGTGAAGTGATGAATTTCCGGCGGAAAGCCTTCTGGCGTTTGCGTCATGCCCTGATGAACGCCGGGATAATGGGCAAGACAGTAAACGCAAAACATGCCGAGGTCGGCCAACCGATGAAAATTCACCTGATCGCTGTCTTTTAATTTCTCGGCTTTACCTCACCAGTTCTTCTTTTTTGTGAGGATAATCGTCGATCAGTATGAAGCGCTCCAGGTTGGAGTGTTCGTCTTCAATTAAAGCTTGACTGAGCTATCGGTAATAGTCCTTGTTTTGTACCTTGACGATATGCAACGCAATATCGATCACATCGCCATCGGCATTTCATTGCCGCGTTCCAAATTTTTATCGCACTTTGCACGATAAAAACATTATCGCTCCCTAAATCATGGCAACAACGCTTCGACAAATTCCCTGGCGTTAAACGGTTGCAAGTCGTCAATGCCTTCACCGACGCCGATGAATTTCACCGGCACCGGATGCTCGCGGGCAATGGCCGCCAAAACGCCCCCTTTGGCGCTACCGTCGAGTTTCGTAACAATCAGGCCGGTCAAACCTACCGCCGCGTCAAACGCCTTGACCTGCGCCAACGCATTTTGCCCGGTATTGGCGTCGATCACGAGAAAAACTTCATGCGGCGCGCCTTCCTGAGCGCGGCCGATCACCCGCTTGATTTTTTCCAGCTCTTTCATCAAATGCGCCTGCGACGGCAAACGCCCGGCCGTATCGG
>DBDN01000042.1 GCA_002293615.1 Betaproteobacteria bacterium UBA931
GGAAAAGAAATAACGCTTCAGTAAAAGGTCGTTTGGTTAAAACAATATCGTTATTTATCAGCGCTCTCTGGAAACAGAGGGCGCTTTTTCTTAATGGATCGACGAAATTTGTTTGTGTTGGCCAAAGCGTATGCCGTTTGTTTTTTTGACGCAGATATGGAAACTGAAGCGAAAACCGAACGAGAAACAGGTTATCCTTAAAAACGTTCAAAAAACCAATATTGAAAGCGATGACAGCACAGGTCGATTTTCTGTTGACACAAGGCGGGCGGGCGGCGGTTATCCGAAATGAGCGGATCGTCGCCGATTTCGGCGATTTTTCTCGCGAATGTGACACGTTCGATCAGGCGGCGTGCTTTTGCGACGCGGGAGATTACGGTTTGCTGAAAATCAGCGGCAAAGACGCCGAGTCGTTTCTGCACAACCAGCTTTCCACCAACATCAAAAAACTACCCGCCGGGCAAGCGCAGTTTTCGCTTTACCACACGCCGAAAGGGCGGGTGATCGCGAGTTTTTTCATTTGGAGAGGCGAAGAGGATGGTGTGCCGTGTTTTTATCTTTTGCTGGCGCGCGATCTTGCCGATATCGTGCACAAACGGCTGGCAATGTATGTATTGCGGGCGCAAGCAGCGATTGAAAACCTCAGCGCGGCAAACGCTTATCTCGGTTTATGCGGCGCCGAAGAGATCGGCGCGATCGGCGCGATCAATACATCATGCGATGCGCCGAAGGCAGGCGCGGTGATAACGCAACAAAACGCGACGATGATCGCGGCGGCAAATAACCTATACGTGATTGTTACGCCGCTGACGCGCTTGGCGGAAATCTGGGCGATTTTTGTTCGCCATGTGCCGCCGGCAGGGCGTTATTTATGGCGGCGCGCCTGGATTTTGGCCGGAATTCCCACGATAACGGCGGCGACCAGTGAAGAACTGCTGCCTTACGCGGCGAATGGGGATGCGCTGGGCGGGCTGGATTTTCATAAAGGTTGTTATCCCGGACAAGAAATCATCGCGCGCACCCGCTATCTCGGGCGCATTAAGGAGCGCCTTTACCTGATGCGTTGCGCGGAGAAAGAGGTGTTCGCGGCGGGCACGCCGGTGTTCGGTCCGACATTCGGCGAGCAGGCGTGCGGTATGATCGTCAATGCTGCGGCGGACCGCGCCGGGCAAATCATGCTGGTGTCGCTGCAAACCCAGGCACAAAGCGATGCGGTGCACGCAGGCCGTGTTGACGGTGAAAAATTAACCATGTTGGCCTTGCCTTATGCGTTGCCGTCAGAATAAGCGGCGGTATGGCGGCAGGGTGTGTGACGACGTATCTGCTAGAATGCCGCGCAATGGATGCGACGTTGCGCGGTTAGCGCGGTGCTGAATGTTGAAAAATATGATGACAGAGCCAATTTTTTTGGTGCCCGATGCGGGGGAAAGTGAAAGCATATTGAACGCGCGCTGGCAGGAACGCGCCCGCGCCGTCGCGTACCCGCCTTCGACGTTGCCCGTTCTCGACCAGCGGCAGCGCCCGTTGCGTGACCTCCGTATTTCGGTGACGGATCGCTGCAATTTTCGTTGCACGTATTGCATGCCCAAAAACGTTTTCGGGCGCGATCATCCGTTTTTATCGCACAGCGACATGCTGACGTTTGAGGAAATTGCGCGGCTGGTAAAAATTTTTGTCCGTCTCGGCGTGCATAAAATCAGGTTGACCGGCGGCGAGCCGCTCATGCGCAGGCATCTGGAAAATTTGATCGCGCTTTTAAGGGAGGTTGACGACCGGATCGACCTGGCGCTGACCACCAACGCGTCGATGCTGGCGAAAAAGGCAAAGGCATTGCGCGATGCCGGGTTGCGGCGCATTACCATAAGCCTGGACGCGATTGACGATGAGACGTTTCGTCGTTTCAACGATGTTGATTTTCCCCTGGCGCGGGTGCTCGAAGGTATCGACGCGGCGACTGCGGCAGGCTTTCAATCAATCAAAATCAATACCGTGGTGAAACGGGGCGTGAATGAACATACGATCCTGCCTTTGGTGAAATATTTTAAAGGCAGCGGGCACATTGTGCGCTTCATCGAATTCATGGATGTCGGCTCCACCAACGGTTGGCGTCTTGACGACGTGGTGTCCGCCGCGGAAATTGTTCGCATGATTTCCGCAGAATATCCGCTTGAGCCTATCGAAAAAAATTATCACGGCGAAGTCGCCAGCCGCTGGCGTTTCAAGGACGGCAGCGGCGAAATCGGTGTGATCGCTTCGGTGACACAGGCGTTTTGCCGGGATTGCACTCGCGCGCGTTTGGCCACCAACGGCAAGGTGTTCACGTGCCTGTTTTCCGGACAGGGCTATGATTTGCGCGCGCTTTTGCGCAACGGCGCCGATGACGAGACGCTGGCGCGCGCAATTATCGCGCTTTGGCAAACGCGCGACGATCATTATTCGGAAATTCGCACAGGGCAGACGGTATTTGCCCGCCGTATGAAAAAAATCGAAATGTCGTACATCGGCGGTTGATGATGGAAATACCGCGCCACAACACCGTGAACGCCTGGAATGAGCGCGGCCAGGCCTGCGAGGTGGCGTTGGCCGATGAGCGTCCTTTGACGGTTTATGTAAACGATCAGGAGGTGGTGACGCTGATGACTTCAGGCGCTTATCCTGAAGCACTGGCCATCGGTTATTTGCGCAACCAGCGTTTGCAACGATGCCTTGACGACATGGCCGCCATAGAAAAAGAAGAAGCGGAAGAAAAAACGACGATACGGGTCATCACGCGAACCCCGCAAAAACCATTGGGCGAATTGCGCGCGCTTTGCGGTTGCGGCGTCGGCAGCACGTCTTCTTTGGCGTGTGGGAACTTGCCGCCTTTTGTCCCCGCCGAACAAAAGCGGTTTTCCCGGGACGCGCTGGCAGCGCTTCTTGCGCATATCGAAAAATACGAGGCTGACGACAGAAAAATGGGCGCGGTTCATACTTGCGCGCTTGCCGATCAGCAAAGCGGGGAAATTATTTACTTTGTTGAGGATGTCAGCCGTCACAATGCTGTGGACACTATTTCCGGCCTGATGTGGAAAGCCGGCGTTTCCGGAGAAAGCCATGTTTTTTACACGACCGGCCGACTTACTTCGGAAATCGCGCTGAAAATCGCGCGTATGGGTATTCCGGTCATCGTTTCACGTTCGATGCCGTCGAAAGCCGGTTGCATACTTGCCGAAAAATTGAACATGACGATGATCGGGCGGGCGCGCCAGCAACAATATTTGCTTTTCGGAAACTCCAGGGGTTTTAAGAACGAGCCATGACGGGGGAGCGCGAGGATTCTTATTGCCAGCATATTACCGGCGTCGTTCTGGCAGGCGGCCTTTCGCGGCGCATGGGGCAGCGCGATAAAGCGTGGATGATGTTTGAAGGCAAGCCGATGATCGAGCATGTATTGGCGCGACTA
>DBDN01000033.1 GCA_002293615.1 Betaproteobacteria bacterium UBA931
TCGTCGCAAAAATTATCGAGTAATGTTTTTTTTGTGGCAGAACGGCCTGGCGATATGCCGGGCTTTTTGCCTTATTAGGTTACGGTGCCAACCTTCGAATGGGCGCTTGTGAAGGTTTTTTGAAGGTTCAGGAAACGTAGGCCAGTAGCTCAATTGGCAGAGCGACGGTCTCCAAAACCGTAGGTTGGGGGTTCGATTCCCTCCTGGCCTGCCAACGTTTCTGACGGGAAAGTAGAGTCATGATGCTGGATAAAATTAAAATCGCGGTGGCAATCTTGTGCGTTATAGGCGGGCTGTGGCTTTACTACCACTTCGTCGATCTCGCACTGGGGTTGCGGGCGCTGATGATGCTGGGCAGTGTGGTATTGGGCGGCCTGGTGATGTGGACATCCAGTCCGGGAAAAACATTCATAGGCTTTGCCCAGGATGCGTGGCGCGAAGGAACGCGTGTTGCCTGGCCCTCCCGCCAGGAAACGGTGCGGATGACACTGGTGGTTTTCGTGTTCGTCGTGATCATGTCGTTGTTTCTTTTCCTTATTGATAACATTATCGCGTGGCTGATCAAGCTCTTTCTTGGTAATTAACTATGAGTGAAAAGAAATGGTATGTGGTGCATGCGTATTCCGGGTTTGAAAAATCCGTGCAGCGCGCGTTGACGGAGCGTATCGAGCGCTCCGGCATGGCCGACAAGTTTGGCAAGATTCTGGTGCCGGTAGAAGAAGTGGTCGAGATGCGCGGCGGGCAAAAGGCGATTAGCGAGCGTAAATTTTTCCCCGGTTATGTGCTGGTGGAAATGGAAATGACCGATGAAACTTGGCATCTTGTGAAAAGTACGCCGAAAATCACCGGCTTTGTCGGTGGTGCCGCAAATAAACCGACACCGATTTCGCCAAAAGAAGTGGAAGATATTCTGCACCAGATACAGGAGGGTGTCGAAAAGCCGCGGCCGAAAGTATTGTTTGAAGTGGGCGAATTGGTGCGCGTAAAAGAAGGGCCGTTTGCCGACTTTAACGGAACGGTTGAAGACGTGAATTACGAAAAAAGCAAACTGCGTGTTTCGGTGGCGATTTTTGGCCGCGCGACACCGGTCGACCTTGATTTTTCGCAAGTCGAGAAAGCGTAAAGTTTTACCTCATCATGTTGCCGATGCAGCTCGGGCAACGTGGTGTTTTTCTGAAAAAGAGCTGCTGGAATCGTGGGGAGAATGCGTAAGGAGCGCTTGAAAAACATCGCGAACGAAGGCCTGACGAGATGGTGTTTGCCGAGAAAGCAGAGTTTACCGATGGTAAATAAGTATTTTGAGGAAAACCCCAACATAGAATGGTCGAGCGTAATAGTTTTTCAGAGCTTTTATAGGCGTTCACTTGTACCCGAGGAGTAAAAACATGGCAAAGAAAATTGTCGGCTATATCAAGTTGCAAGTGCCGGCGGGCAAAGCCAATCCCAGCCCGCCGATTGGTCCGGCGCTCGGTCAGCGCGGATTGAATATTATGGAATTTTGTAAGGCCTTTAATGCGGCCACGCAAAAAATGGAGCCGGGATTGCCGATTCCAGTCGTGATCACCGCCTTTGCGGATAAGAGCTTTACTTTTATCATGAAAACGCCGCCGGCGACGGTCCTAATCAAGAAAGCGGCTAAAGTGGATAAGGGCAGCGCGCGTCCGCACACGGATAAAGTCGGGAAGTTAACCCGCGCGCAGGCGGAGGAAATCGCGAAGACCAAAGAGCCGGATTTAACGGCGGCGGATCTTGACGCGGCTGTGCGTACCATTGCCGGAAGCGCGCGCAGCATGGGTATTACCGTAGAAGGAGTGAAATGATCATGGTGGAAAAGAGCATGAAAAAAGCTTCCAAGTACGGTAAAAGGATTACTGCGCTGCGCGCTACGGTAGACCGTAATAAACTTTATCCGGTAGATGAAGCACTGGCGCTGGCCAAGAAAAACGCCGTTGCCAAATTTGATGAGTCTATTGACGTTTCCGTGAACCTTGGCGTTGACGTGCGCAAATCCGATCAGACCGTACGCNNGGTTCGGTCGTGTTGCCGGCCGGGACGGGTAAAACTGTGCGTGTCGCGGTTTTTGCGCAAGGCGAGAAAGCCAAAGAGGCGGAAGAGGCGGGCGCGGATGTTATTGGTTTTGATGATTTGGCGGCAAAAGTCAAAGGTGGTTTCCTTGATTTTGATGTTGTGATTGCCACGCCGGATGCAATGAAAGTGGTGGGGCAGTTGGGGCAGGTGCTTGGCCCGCGCGGCTTGATGCCGAANNTGGTACGGTTTCCGCCGATGTCACGACCGCCGTGAAAAACGCAAAAGCAGGCCAAGTGCAATATCGTACCGACAAAGCCGGTATCGTTCATTGCACGATCGGTCGCGCTTCGTTTGCCGATGGCGCATTAAAGCAAAACCTGCTTGCGCTAATCGAAGCGTTGAATAAAGCCAAACCGGCCAGCTCCAAAGGCGTTTATTTGCGCCGTGTGAGCGTTTCCAGCACGATGGGCGCCGGTATTCGCGTTGAGTTAAGCGGCCTGGTTAGCGCGACGGGCTAAAAAGAATTTGGAGGGGCACGCCAGTTGATCGGCGTGAACCGTCAAAGACCGCAGGAGCTGATGGCTTAAACCAAACGATTTCGTTTTTCCTGCGCAGATGGTGCCCTGAAAGACAGGAATTCCTGGATGAACGGACACCGAGTAGCGAGAGCGCCGAAGTCATGGCGCTTGTGTTGAAAACGTGGTGTATCGATATTAATTTTTGATACGCCTATTATTGAAAAGAGGTGGGCCTTGAGTCTTAATCTCGAACAAAAACAAGCTGTAGTCGCGGAAGTAGCGGCGCAGGTTGCCGAAGCGCAGTCGATTATTATTGCGGAAAATCGCGGGGTATCGGTGGCGGATATGACGCAGCTGCGCGCCAAAGCACGGGAAGCCGGCGTGTATTTTAAGGTAGTAAAAAATACACTGGTGCGTCGTGCGGTTGCTGATACGCCGTTTGCGGCGTTGGCCGAAAAAATGAGCGGGCCGCTCACTTACGGAATCAGTAGCGATCCGGTGGCCGCTGCCAAGGTGCTGAACGATTTTGCCAAGGGCAATGAAAAATTCGTTGTCGTTGGCGGCGCGATGTCCGGGCAGTTGATGTCGATCGAAGAAGTCAACGCGTTGGCGTCCTTGCCGTCGCGCGATGAATTGATCGCTAAGCTGATGGGGACAATGCAGGCGCCGGTGGCCAAGTTCGTGCGTACGCTCAACGAAGTGCCGGGCAAGTTTGTACGCACAGTGGCCGCGGTTCGCGATGCCAAAGAAGCTGCGTAAATTTCGCGTATTACATTCAATAAATTTTTTATTTAACTGTTTCAGGAGTTATTCATGTCTGTTCAAAACGAAATTCTCGACAAAATCGCCGGTATGACCGTGTTAGAGCTTTCCGAGCTGATCAAAGCGATGGAAGAAAAATTCGGCGTTTCCGCGGC
>DBDN01000082.1 GCA_002293615.1 Betaproteobacteria bacterium UBA931
ATCGGTCGGCGAGGTGATGGCGATCGGGCGCACGTTTCAGGAGTCGCTGCAAAAGGCGTTACGCGGGTTGGAAGTGGGCTCCGATGGGTTTGATGAAAAAACGACGGATCGCGATGTTATCGAAGACCAAATCAGCGAGCCGGAGGCTGAGCGTTTGTATTACGTTGCCGACGCTTTCCGCATTGGCATGACGATTGATGAGATATTTCGCGAAACCAATATCGATCCGTGGTTTCTGGCGCAGATTGAGGAGTTGGTGGCGATTGAAGAGTTGGTACGTAAGAAGAACATTGCAGAATTGACGGCGGAAGAGTGGCGTTATCTGAAGCAGAAAGGGTTCTCGGATCGCCGTTTGGCAAAACTGCTCGGTAGCGACGAGGAAACGGCGCGTCGTTGCCGTCACGCGTCCCGTGTGCGGCCGGTGTTCAAGCGCGTGGATACTTGCGCGGCGGAGTTTGCCAGTCAGACGGCTTATCTGTATTCGACATATGAAGCGGCACATGGCGTGTGCGAGGCCAAGCCAACGAACCGTAGGAAAATTATGGTGTTAGGCGGCGGGCCGAACCGGATCGGGCAGGGAATTGAGTTTGATTATTGTTGCGTACACGCGGCGATGGCGTTGCGTGAAGATGGCTTTGAAACCATTATGGTCAACNNGGATCGCCTGTATTTTGAGCCGCTCACGTTGGAAGACCTGCTTGAGATTATCGAGGTGGAAAAACCCGAAGGCGTGATCGTGCAATACGGCGGGCAAACGCCGCTCAAGTTTGCGCTGGCGTTAAAAGCGCATGGCGTGCCGATCATCGGGACATCGCCTGACGATATTGACGTTGCCGAAGACCGTGAGCGTTTTCAGCAATTACTGAATAAACTCAAGCTCAGGCAGCCGCCGAATACCACGGCACGTACCGAAGAAGAAGCGCTGAAACGCGCCGAAGAAATCGGTTATCCGCTGGTGGTGCGTCCTTCGTATGTGCTTGGCGGGCGGGCGATGGAAATCGTGCATGAAGCGCGCGATCTGGAGCGCTATATGCGCGAAGCGGTCAAAGTGTCGCATGATTCGCCGGTNNCTCGACCGCTTCCTTGATGACGCGATTGAGTGCGATGTTGACTGTATTGCCGATGGCGAGCAGGTTTTTATCGGTGGCGTGATGGAGCATATTGAGCAGGCGGGCGTGCATTCCGGCGATTCGGCGTGTTCGTTGCCGCCGTATTCATTATCGGAAGCCACGATTGAACGATTAAAAGAACAGACCCGCGCGATGGCCAAGGCATTGAATGTCGTGGGGCTCATGAACGTGCAATTTGCGATTCAGCGTAATACCGGCGGCGAAGATGCGATTTATGTGCTTGAGGTCAACCCGCGCGCGTCGCGCACCGTGCCGTTTGTTTCCAAAGCCACCGGCCTGCCGCTTGCCAAAATCGCCGCACGCGTGATGGCGGGCAAATCGTTGGCGGCACAGAATATCGTTCAGGAAGTTACGCCGAAACTGACCAGCATCAAAGAGGCCGTTTTCCCGTTTTCCAAGTTTCTGGGCGTTGACCCGGTGCTTGGCCCGGAAATGCGTTCTACCGGCGAGGTGATGGGTATCGGCAAAACGTTTGGCGAAGCGTTGTTTAAAGCGCAGTTGGCGGCGGGCGTGCGTTTACCGTCAAGCGGTGCCGTATTGCTGACCGTGAAAAAAAGCGATCGTGCCCGTGCTGTGAAAGTCGCCCAGCGGCTGCATGCCATGAACTATAAATTGATTGCGACGCAGGGTACGGCGGAAGCGATTCAATCCGCAGGCATTCCTGTGGAAGTAGTGCATAAGCTCAAAGAAGGACGCCCGAATATCGTTGACCGGATGATCAGCGGTGATGTTGCGATGTTGTTTACGACTGTTGACGAAACGCGAATGGCAATTGCCAATTCCAGCCAGATACGGATTACGGCGTTAACGCATCGCATCCCATATTGCACGACGATGTCCGGTGCGGAAGCCGCGGTAGCCGGTTTGGAGTCGCCGCCGAGCAGTTGGCGCCTGTATCCGTTGCAGGCGATGGACAAGATAGCGGGCTGAGCGGAATAGTGTAAGGGTTTTGCATCATTATGTTAATTTGAAAAGGTTTTTTGATGGAGTTTGGCGTAATTTTCTGGAATTGTCGAAAGATAATGAAAATTGCCGTAAAAAGCTTTGCAGTTAAACGGCATTTTTAGTGTTCTTTTTGCCGGAAATGACGTCGATAATCCCTCAAAAAAGTTTCTGGTAGAATCTGCATTTTCTTAACCCAAGAGAAAGAGTAATTCGATGAGTAACATTGAACAACGCGTCAAGAAAATCGTATCCGAGCAATTGGATGTGAAAGAGGCCGATATTAAAAACGAATCTTCATTTACCGAAGATCTCGGGGCGGATTCGCTTGCGGTGGTTGAATTGGTGATGGCGCTGGAAGAAGAGTTTGAAACTGAAATCCCTGATGAGGACGCTGAGAAAATCACCACCGTCCAACAGGCGATCGAATACATCAGCGCCAACCTGAAATCTTAAAAAAAAGATTCTGATGAGGCGGTGGTTTCCTTGCCGCTTCTCTTTATTCTTGCCGCGGGCTTTTCACTGTTGGCAACGGATGGTCGTTTTTTGATGAACCGTGCAAAAGCGTTTTTAAGCGCGGGCGCGGTTTTTCTTTTTTAGCGAGGAATTTCACACATGTCGCATCGTCGTGTCGTTGTGACCGGAATGGGGATTATTTCTCCGGTCGGTAGCGGTCTGGAAAAAGCGTGGGCCAATATCACCGCCGGACAATCCGGGATCGGTGAGATCACGCGTTTTGATGCATCGACTTTCCCATCGCGGATTGCCGGTGAAGTTAAAGATTTCAATATTGATGATTATTTGCCGCCCAAAGAGGCGCGGCGCTATGACACATTTGCGCACTACGGTTTGGCGGCTGCGATTGCTGCCGTAAAAGATGCCGGCTTGGAAGATCACCAAGGCAACAAAGAGCGCATCGGTACGGTGATTGGCGCGGGGATTGGTGGTTTGCCTTATATCGAGAACACGGCAGACACTTTTTTTAAAGGCGGTGTGCGCAAGATTTCCCCATTTTTTGTACCGGGATCGCTCATCAATATCGTTTCCGGGCTGGTATCGATCCAGTTCGGTTACAAAGGGCCGAATCTTTCCATTGTGACGGCTTGCTCATCCGCTAATCACAGTATGGGTGAGGCGGCGCGCCTGATTGAGTATGGCGATGCCGATATTATGATTGCGGGCGGCTCGGAATCGACGATAAGCGAACTTGGCGTTGGCGGTTTTTGTGCCATGCGCGCGCTGTCAACGCGCAATGACGAGCCGCAAAGTGCCAGCCGACCATGGGATCGGGGACGCGATGGTTTCGTGATAGGCGAGGGGGCGGGCATACTCGTGTTGGAAGAGTTGGAGCATGCCAAAGCGCGCGGCGCGCGTATTTACTGCGAGCTTGCCGGTTATGGCATGAGTTCGGATGCGCACCATATCACGGCGCCGCCGGAGGATGGTGATGGCGCGCGGCGCAGCATGCTGATGGCGCTGAAAAATGCAAAGCTCAATGCTGATGAAATCGACTACATCAATGCGCATGGCACCTCCACACCGGCAGGCGACATTGCCGAATGCAATGGCGTCAAAGCCGCTTTTGGCGATCATGCTTATAAACTGGCGGTGAGTTCTACCAAATCGATGACCGGGCATCTGCTTGGCGCGGCGGGCGGTATTGAAGCGATTTTCTCAATTCTGGCATTGCGCGATCAAATCGTACCGCCGACCATTAACCTGAACGACCCCGACTCCGCGTGCGATCTGGATTTTGTGCCGAACGAAGCGCGCAAGATGCCGATACGCCACGCCATGTCGAACTCGTTTGGTTTTGGCGGAACCAATGCTACACTAATCTTTCGTTCTTTGACGCTACTGTAATTTTTTCAGACGCATACCATCATGGCACTTATTGTTCAAAAATACGGCGGCAGTTCTGTGGGCACAATTGAGCGGATTCAGAATGTTGCCCGCCGTGTTGCCCATCATCACAGCCAAGGCAACCAGGTTGTGGTTGTCGTATCCGCAATGCAAGGCGAAACCAATCGTTTGCTCGGGCTGGCGCATGGCCTTTCCAAAAATCCCGATCCGCGCGAACTTGACGTAATCGCCTCAACCGGCGAACAGGTAACGATCGGGCTTTTAAGCATTGCGCTCCAGGAGCAGGGCTATCAGGCCAAAAGCTACACCGGCGGACAGGTGCGCGTGTTGACCGACAGCGCTTTTACCAAGGCGCGTATTCTCAACATCGACCGCGACAGAATCATCGACGATTTGAATTCCGGAAAAATTATTGTGGTTGCCGGCTTTCAGGGCAACGACGAAAACGGCAACATCACGACGCTCGGGCGCGGCGGTTCGGATACTTCCGCAGTGGCGCTGGCGGCGGCATTGAAAGCAGACGAGTGCCAGATTTATACCGACGTTGACGGCGTTTACACGACCGACCCACGCATTGTTTCCGATGCGCGCCGGCTTGATACCATTACTTTCGAAGAAATGCTCGAAATGGCAAGCCTGGGTTCGAAAGTATTGCAAATACGTTCGGTCGAGTTTGCCGGAAAATACAAAGTAAAACTGCGCGTGCTATCGTCGCTCGACGATCCCGAATCCAACGCGCCGGGAACACTGATTACTTTTGAGGAGAAGCACAACGTGGAACAGGAAATCATCTCTGGAATTGCTTTTACACGTGACGAAGCCAAGATTTCCATCATGGGCGTGGAGGATCGTCCCGGCATCGCGTACGCTATTTTAGGACCGGTTGCCGAGGCGAATATTGATGTTGATATGATCGTGCAGAACATCAGCGAATCGGGGCATACCGATTTTTCTTTTACCGTGAACACCGGTGAATATGAGAAAACACTTGCCGTTCTGGAGCGCGAACGTGCTGCCGGTAAATATGTTGCCCGTGAAATCAATAGCGACAAGACCATTTGTAAAGTTTCCGTGGTTGGTATCGGCATGCGTACCCATGCCGGAGTCGCGGCGAAAATGTTTCGTGCTTTGGCCAGCGAGGGGATCAACATTCAGGTGATTTCTACTTCCGAGATCAAGATTTCGGTGATTATTGACGAGAAGTATCTGGAGCTTGCCGTGCGTGTGCTGCATCAAGCATTCGAGCTTGATCAAGCGCCGGCGGAGATTTCCTGACTAAAACCGGTTTAAGAGCGCTGGACGTTCGTTGTGCTTCCCTTTACAATCCGGTTTTCCTAAAAGAGCTTTTGAGGAAAACGCAGCGAGAGAAGATCAGATAAGGTGAAAAAGCGCGGTTTGCTTAAAAATAAGTGAGTATTTTGAAACGAATTTCAACGCAATATAATTTGAACATTTTTTAGAAATGCTTCAATGGAGACGTGGCCGAGAGGTCGAAGGCACTCCCCTGCTAAGGGAGCATGCGGCTTAAAACTGCATCGAGGGTTCGAATCCCTCCGTCTCCGCCACTATGAAGTCCAAAGCCGTCCAATAAAGTCTATTGGGCGGCTTTTTTCATAGGGGAAATTGAATTTTCCTGTCCAATAACATCCAAAGAAATCCATTTACATCCAAGAATTTTGGGGGTAACTTTGGGGGTAACTTTTCAACGAGTTTAGAGTTACCCCCAAAATGCCGCTCTCCGATACCTCCGCCCGCAACGCCAAGCCGCTGGATAAGCCGTACAAGCTCTCTGATGGCGGCGGGTTGTTTTTGCTGGTCAATCCGAGCGGCAGCAAATACTGGCGGCTGAAATACCGGATCAATGGAAAGGAAAAGCTGTTGTCCCTTGGCGTGTACCCCCAAGTCAGCCTGAAAGCGGCTAGGGAAAAGCGGGACGAAATCAAAGCGTTTATTGCCCAAGGCATCGATCCATCCATTGAACGGAAACGTAGCGTCTATGATGGCGAGCAAGAAACCTTCGAGAAAGTCGCTGTCAAATATTGTGCAAAAGTGC
>DBDN01000037.1 GCA_002293615.1 Betaproteobacteria bacterium UBA931
CCGCGGGAACGGCGCGCGATTTCATGCGCGCCCGAATCGTCGATTTTGATATCAAGCAGACGGGCGGAGCGGGTAACGATCTTGCCTAGTTCAGCGACAGTGTAAAACTCAAGACGAGCAACGATTCCGAAGCGATCGCGCAGCGGATTGGTGAGCATGCCGGCGCGGGTGGTCGCGCCGATTAAGGTGAACGGCGGCAGATCAATCANNATGTCGATCTGGAAATCTTCCAGCGCCGGGGAAAGGATTTCCTCGACGACCGGCGATAAACGATGAACTTCATCGATGAACAGCACATCGCGCGGCTCAAGGTTGGTCAGCAATGCGGCCAGATCGCCGGGACGCTCCAACACGGGGCCGGATGTTTGCCGCAGATTGACGCCCAGCTCATGGGCAATGATATGCGATAATGTTGTTTTCCCCAGCCCGGGCGGACCGAACAGCAATACATGGTCAAGCGCTTCGCCGCGTTTTTTTGCCGCTTCGATGAAGATGGACAGCTGTTCGCGGATTTTTTCCTGCCCGACATATTCATCCAGCCCACGCGGACGCAGAGCACGCTCGAACGCTTCTTCCTGAGCATTGGCAGGCGCAGCGCGGATAACCCGGTGCATGCTGTCGTTTTCGATCATATTTTAGGCTTTCGACAAATTTTTCAACGCCTGACGGATACCGGCAGCGACGTCGATATCCGCGGGAAGAGGGCGCACCGCAGCATTCGCTTCACGGTCATTGTAGCCAAGTGCGAGCAGGGCATTGATGATATCACCGGTCTCGCTGCGCGCTTTGCCCGAAGCGTTCGCCGATAACGGCGCGGTCGCGTCGAGTTTACCTTTCATTTCCAGCAAGATACGTTCAGCCGTTTTTTTACCGATGCCGGGAACTCGCGTCAAATATCCGACATCTTGCGCCACAATCGCCTGTGCCAGCTCTTCGGTGGATAAACCGGAAAGCACCGCCAATGCCGTGCGTGCGCCAATGCCGGAAACTTTATTCAGCATACGGAATGCTTGCCGTTCCGCTTCGCCGGCAAAACCGTATAACGTATGCGCGTCTTCGCGCACAATGAGTTGCGTCAAAAGCGTCAGCGGCGCATTTATTTCCGGCAACAAATAAAAAGTGTTCATGGAGACCAGCAACTCATAACCCACACCGTTAACATCCATAACGATCAACGGTGGATTTTTTTCAAGCAAAGTTCCGGAAAGTCGGCTGATCATGATTGTTTCTGAATTTGCGAAGTTGTCCGGATTATCGCATGTGGCGTTTGTGAAAACGAGGAAAAATTAAGATGAAATAAGAAAGCATTTCAATGTGTTATTTCCATTTATGCGCAGTTGCAGAAAAGATCTCATTTTCCTCGCTCGGCCATGAGGATCTCAATCTCGTTTTCGTTTATTCCCACCATTGCCTCGCCTAAATCTTCGGAAAGCTCTGCGATCAGCTTTGCGTTATCGAAATTAGCCACGGCCTTCACAATAGCGGCAGCACGCTTAGCCGGATCGCCGGACTTGAAAATACCCGACCCGACAAAAACGCCTTGCGCTCCCAATTTGACCATAAGTACGGCATCTGCCGGGGTTGCCACGCCTCCCGCCGAGAAATTCAGTACGGGCAGGCGGCCATTTTTATGCACATACGCAACCAGTTCGTAAGAAACCTGCAAATCCTTGGCCTTTTGAAACAATTCATCCTCCCGGGCGGATTGCAGTATTCTTATTTCACTGTTGATCATCCGCATATGCTTTACAGCTTGTACAACGTCTCCTGTGCCGGCTTCGCCTTTCGTCCGTATCATCGCAGCACCCTCTTCGATTCTGCGAAGTGCTTCGCCCAAATCCCGGGCGCCGCAAACAAAAGGCACAGAAAAGTTTCTTTTATCCACATGATGTTTATCGTCTGCCGGAGATAACACTTCGCTTTCGTCAATGCAGTCTATCTCAAGAGCCTGGAGGATTTCCGCCTCGACAAAGTGCCCGATCCGAACCTTTGCCATCACAGGTATCCCGACGCTCTTTTGTATGTCTTTAATAATTTTTGGATCGCTCATTCTCGAAACTCCGCCGGCTGCGCGGATATCGGCGGGNNCATTACCGCGCACGCACCTGCTTTTTCGGCAATTCTTGCTTGCTCAGGTGTGGTAACGTCCATGATGACACCACCTTTTAAACGCTGTAATTTTTCGACTTTAATTTTATAGTCATTATTCATTTTTCTTTCCTTTAATTTTAAAAATCACATACCCATGAAGTGCTGTTTTGTGAACGCGTACAAAGCATCAATAAGGGTTTCACCATTGTCAACAATGATGAAATCCGTAATGCTGCCGTTAAAAATTATCGATACCTGTTGCTTCAGGCAAATGTTGAGGGCAGACATATTGGGATATGAAAAAGAATTGCCATGTTGGCCGGGATTCCGAATAAATCAGCAGCAGGCTGAATGGCTGCTTTCAAAATGAAAAGTGCCAACAACCGCAGCATATAAATACAACGCTGATTCGTAGCTACCCGCGAATCTCAGGCATCCGCTGGCTCGCTGTTTTTCGCGTGCAGTTGGATATATTCGTGCTGCGGTTCGTGGCGCAATAGAATATCGTAATAAGTACGTACGTGATCAACATAGGCGACAGGCATGCCGCCGCGAGCGTAGCCGTAGCGTGCCGATTGGTAGTATTCGGCGTGCGCCAAAAGCGGCAGCGTTTTGCGCACATCTTTCCATAGATAAGGATTCAATCCTTTTTGTCGGGCCAGCCGTTGCGCGTCTTCAACATGCCCTAGGCCGATGTTGTAAGCGGCAAGCGTTAACCAGGTGCGGTCCGGTTCGGCGATTTGTTCGGGCAGGCGTTTTTTCAGCTGTTGCAGATAAAGCGCGGCGGCATGAACACTGCGGTTGGTGTCGAACCGGTCGGCAGCGTCAAGACCGAGATGCTTTGCGGTGTCAAGCGTGATCTGCATAAAGCCGCGTACACCGGTTTCGCTTTTTGCGAACGGGTCCCAGCGCGATTCCTGGTAGGCAACGGCGGCCAACAAGCGCCATTCGATATTAGTGGTTTCCTGTGCGCTGATGAAAACGTCTTTGAATTCGGATAAATCTTCGCGAATGCGTGCCTGGAAGATATTGGCTTCATTCCGGTCAACCCGACGCGGATGATGAAAATAACGCTCAACAAGGTTGGCGACCAACCCGCTCTTTTGGGCGCGCTTGATATATTCATTGAGGACGTCACGCAGATAGGCTTTGTTTGCCGGCAGCGCCCATGCCATTTCGATCTGATGCCCGGTAGCGAAAGCAGTGGCAAAATTAAAGTAAATATTGTGTGCAAGATCGGCCTGGTGTTCGCTGACCAATGCATATGAATAAACGCCGCTGTCAACCAGCTCCAAAACCGCGTCATCGGAAGGCACGGAAACCGCTTGCCAGAAAATATCCGGATATTTTTGTGCCAACTCTTCGGCCAAAGATTCCATCCCCGGATTTTTCATATAAACCACAGTATCGTTACTGATCTGTGAAAAATCGGTAGGGCGTCGGGCATCGGTGTTGTATACCAACAGTGTTTCGGCGGAATAAAAACTATCGGTCCAAACAATTTTTTTGTCGTTTTCGTCCTCGGCGGGACGATAAAGCCCGGCACCGATACTGGTTTGGGCGTTGTTTATTTTATTTAACAAGTCATCGTTATCGGCGGCAACGTTAGGGGATATGGTCATCGCCACTTCTTTACTGAACGCGTTGAGAAGATCATATTCAAAACCGGCGAAGTTATTCGACCCGGTTAAAAACCAGTTAACCGGGTCGGCGCAAAAGGCGACTGTCAACACCGAAAATGATGGAAGCGCATCGTTTCGGGTATAACTGGCGGGTATTTCCGTACGGATCGCGGTAGCGGTATTGGGTGCCAAATCGCAAGCAACAAGCGCAAAAATAGAAAGCAACAGCAGGTTGCGGCTAAAATGATGAAAAAAATTTCTACTCAAAAGTTTTCGGCTCGATAAAGATGAAAATCGATTGGGGATTAAAATGGGGCAGATTATAACGAAGTTTTGATCATATACCGATTTTATTTATGTAAAAAACTTATTTTTACACATATTATGGATTTATTCTCTCGTTGGGGCACTACAGGTTGTGGTTTTGGCGATTTCGTAAAAGGGTTTTCTTCGCTAAACTATGGTGGCAGTAAAGCGCTATTGTTATAATCCGTCCCTCGATAAATAGAATTACGGCGGGTCGCTCCGCATTGCATGCCCGCCAACCGGGTCAGGTCTGGAAAGAAGCAGCCCTAACGGGAATATGCAAGTGCCGGAGGTTCGGCTCGCCACCCTTTTTGGATTTGGTCGCTCATGAGTTATCAGGCGTTGGCGCGGCAATGGCGCCCCAAAAACTTTTCGGAGTTGGTAGGGCAAGCGCACGTTGTTACAGCTTTGCAGAACGCGTTGACTCGCGGTCGTATTCATCACGCATATCTGTTGACCGGTACGCGCGGCGTCGGCAAAACCACGCTGGCACGTATTCTGGCAAAGAGCCTCAATTGTGAACAGGGGGTAACGGCGACGCCATGCGGACAATGCGCGGCGTGCATGGCGATTGATGAAGGGCGTTTTGTCGATTTGCTTGAGCTGGATGCAGCATCGAATACCGGCATCGACAATATGCGCGAAATCCTCGATAACGCCCGCTACGCGCCGACAGTTGGGCGTTACAAGGTTTATCTGATTGACGAAGTGCATATGCTTTCCAAGGCAGCGTTTAATTCAATGTTGAAAACGCTGGAAGAGCCGCCGGAACACGTTAAATTTGTGCTTGCCACCACCGACCCTCAAAAAATACCGGTCACCGTATTGTCGCGCTGCCTGCAATTTTCATTAAAGCCGTTGCCTGCCGAAGAGGTGCGCGCACGGTTGGGGCACATTTTGGAGCAGGAAAAAGTCCCTTTTGAAAACAATGCGATATCGCTTATTGCGGGTTCGGCGCGTGGTTCGTTGCGTGATGCGTTATCGCTTCTTGATCAGGCAATCGCGTATGGTGCGGGCGAAATTAGGGAAACAGACGTGCGGACAATGCTCGGCGCTGTTGAGCGTGATTATATTTACCGGTTGGCCGACGCGCTGGCGGCGCGAAGCGGCGAAGCTTTATTGGCGGAGGTCGATCAGCTTATCGGGCGCGGCATGGATGCTTCGGCGGTGCTGGACGAATTGGCCGCATTTTTTCACCAGATCGCTGTGGCTCAGATAGTGCCAGATGCGGCAGGCCAGTTTGACGATGCTGAAAAATTGCGTTTTTTTTCTGCGGCATTTTCTCCGGAAGATGTTCAACTTTTTTACCAGATCGTATTGCAAGGACGCGCCGATTTGGCGCTGGCGCCGGACGAAATCATGGGACTGTCAATGACCATGTTGCGCCTTTTGGCATTTGCGCCGTCGGATAAAAGCGCTGTTCCCGTTTCAATAGCGCCCGAACAAAAACACAGACAAAGCAACCACCCTGAAAATGCTTCGGTAAAAAANNACAGAAAATGCTTCGGTAAAAAAAAAACTTGAACACCATGTCGTAGCTTTAGAGGCGAAAGCGCAGCCCGAGCTATCGGCAACACAGTTTCCCCGGAAAATTATCGACGACATATTTCCAGCACATGACGCCGCATCATGGACGGCGTGGCTTGCGCAATTATCATTAAAAGGCCTTGCGGCCCAAGTGGCCGCGCATACGGAATGGCGCAACATTCATGAAAATGAAATAACGTTGGCGTTGCCGGAAAAACAGCGGCAGTTCGCGGAAAACCATTATGCCGACAAATTGAAAAGCGCGTTAGAGAAAGCGACCGGGCAAAAGTTGCGCTTAAAGTTTGATCTGGTCTCTGAGGCGGAGAGTACGCTGGCAACGCAGAAACAGCGCGCGCAACAGGAGGCGCAGAAGAAGGTTGCGACAGCATTTTATGATGATCCTTTTGTCCAAGCTTTGATGGAAGAGGGAGGCAAAATTTATCAAAATTCTATTAAAAAATATATTTAAAACAATGAATTAATATTTATTATTAATTTAAATAATTA
>DBDN01000006.1:0-35903 GCA_002293615.1 Betaproteobacteria bacterium UBA931
GCGCAGCAAAAGGATGACAGCACCGGAACCGCCGCCGTGCTGCGGCGGTTCGCAGTAGGCAAGAACATCGTTCCATAAAGCCAGCCAGCGGCGGACTTTATGTTTGAGTACGGGCGTTTTCCCCGGCGATGTTAGACCTTTGCCGTGTACCACGCGCACACAGCGCAAGCCGCGTCGGCGTGAGTCGATTAAGAAATCGACCAGCGCATCGTGCGCCTCTTCGCTGATCATCCCATGCAAGTCGAGTTCGCTTTGAATCACCCAATACCCACGGCGCAATTTGCGCAATACATCGGTGGCGACACCGGCGCGTAAAAATGATTGATCTTCTTCCCATTCCTGGCCGATTTCCCAATCGGAGGGCTTGGGCTCTTCGCCGTATTTGGCCAGAGTCAACGCTTCGTTCTCGTCGTGTAGGCGCTGGCGGGGAATGGGGGCAACGCGTGGTGTTTTCAGCGATGCTTGGCGCGGCGGCGGTAATGGCGCCACCCGTTGAGCGATCATTGTGCTCGGGAAGTCAATATCCCGTTGCGGGGTTATTGCCGGCTTTGCTTTGGGCTGGGGCTTGGTTTTTGCCCCGGTTTTTATTTTCGGCGCGGCTTTTTTGATCAGTTTTTCCAGTTCGTCAAATGATGCGGTTTTCTTCGAGAAATCTGATCGCTTCATATCCGGCAATCGCTCAATTTAATATTTTACCCACGAATCTTTCAGCGTCACCGTACGGTTGAATACGGGGCGTTCCGGTCGGTGGTCTTTGATGTCGGCAACAAAATAGCCGTGTCGCTCAAACTGAAAACGTGTTTCCGGCACTGCTTCGGCTAATGCCTTTTCGATATAGCCGGTGATCACGCGCTTGGAATCCGGATTAAGATCGTCGAGATAATTGCGCGCGTGCGGTTCAACGAGCCGATGGTTATCGTCGCCGTCGTCGGGTGGAGCTGTTTCGACGGCAATCGGAATTTCTTCGGTGTGCCCGACGGGATTTTTGGCGCCAGGAAAAGGTACGGCAAAGAGGCGGTCGTATAGGCGAATTTCCGCTTCTTTGGCATACGCGGTGGAAAGCCAGTGAATATTGCCTTTGACTTTGCGCAGGTTCGCACCATCGGTACCGCTCTTGGTGTCGGGATCGTAAGTGGCGTGCACGGCGACGATGTTACCGTTATCGTCTTTGTCAACATGCGTGCAACGGATGATGTAGGCGTAGCGCAAACGTACTTCCTGGCCGGGCGCCAGACGAAAATAACCTTTGCTTGGCGTTTCCATAAAATCCTCGCGCTCAATCCATAATTCGCGCGATAAAGGCACAGCGCGTTTGCCCAAATCCGGCTTTTGCGGGTGATTGGGAGCAAGGCAATCCTCACTTTGTCCCTCGGGGTAGTTGTCAATAATCAGCTTGAGCGGGTCGAGAATCGCGATGCGACGTTCGGCGTTTTCGTTGAGGTCGTCGCGCATTGCTGCTTCGAGCAGGGAAAAGTCGAGCCATGAGTCGCTTTTGGAAACGCCAATACGCTCGGCAAACAAGCGAAAACCGGCTGGGGTAAAACCGCGTCGACGCGCACCGACCAGTGTCGGCATACGTGGGTCGTCCCAGCCGTCAACATGATTTTTTTCGACGAGTTCGATCAGGCGACGTTTGGACAGTACCACGTACGTTAGGTTCAAACGCGCGAATTCATATTGATGCGGCAGCGGGCGTGCCAGCATGCCGCCGTCGGCGAGTTTGTTGATGATCCAATCGTAAAGCGGGCGATGGTCCTGAAACTCAAGCGTACAAATGGAATGCGTCACACGTTCCAGTGCGTCGGAAATGCAGTGCGTGTAATCGTAGAGCGGATAAACATGCCACTTATCGCCAGTGCGGTGGTGCGTGGCATGGCGAATGCGGTAAATCGCCGGGTCGCGCATGTTGAGATTTGAGCTGGCCATATCAATTTTCAAGCGCAACACGTATTGGCCATCGGCAAACATACCGCTTTTCATGGCGTGGAAAAAAACAAGATTTTCTTTAATCGGACGGTTGCGATCCGGGCTGGGAACCCCCGGTTCGGTGAGCGTACCGCGCATGGCCCGCATTTTTTCCGGGCTTTGGCTGTCGACATATGCCAAGCCCTGTTCGATGAACCATTCGGCAAAACGGTAAAGATCATCGAAATAATCGGAAGCATGGTAACGATGCTTGCCCCAATCATAGCCGAGCCAACGCACCGAATCGGCGATTGAATCTTCAAATTCAACATCTTCTTTGAGCGGGTTGGTATCGTCAAAGCGCAGATGGCAACGCCCGTGGTTTTCTTCGGCCAGTCCAAAATTAATGATGATGGATTTGGCGTGGCCGTAATGTAAATAACCGTTAGGTTCCGGCGGGAAGCGGGTAACCACTTGCCCGGCGTATTTTCCGCTTTGATTATCCTGAGCGATTATGGTGCGCAGAAAATTAGGCGCAAGGGGCGTTTTTTCAGTAGTCATACAATTTTGAGCGCGGCATTAAAGTCTGAATTGTAGCCGCTTTAACCCAGGATAACAGCCTGGGTGCCGCACATCATGCGGAAGTCTCGTTAGACTTGGGCGGTCAGCAACCCGTCAATGCCGTAAACGTGTGCCAATGTCTGTAACGCCGGCGGCACATGACGGAAAACTAGCGTTTTATTTTCATTCTGCGCGCGTCGCAGTAGCGCCAGCATGACGGCAAGCGCTGCCGAATCAATTTCGCCTACGTCCTGAAAATCGACAATGCCCGATGCGGGTAGCGGCAGCGACCGGCTTTGCGCAAGCGCGCCGTCGGCGGTGGTTAGTGTCAATGCGCCTCGGCAGAGCCAGACACGATTATCCGCAGAGAAAGCGGCGGGCGTGTGCGCAGGCATTAAGCGCTGCCTTTGTTTTTCTGAGCAATTGACTGAATCAACCCGTCAATCCCTCCGGCTTTTACCTGCTGATTGAATTCATCGCGATAATTGGTGACCAGTGAAACACCTCCGACGGTGACATCGTAACAGCGCCATTCGCTGTCATTACCGAGGACCAAACTGTAATCAACGGCGACCGGCGATTCGCCTTTACGCACGACCTCGGAGCGCACGGTCACTTCTTTGTCGCCTTCGCGAGTACGCAACGGTTTAACGTTAATGGTGTCATTGCGGTATTGCGACAACGCGTTGGAATAAGTGCGGATCAATAGATTTTTGAACTGTTCAGTCAATTCATTTTGCTGCTCAGGGGTTGCTGCACGCCAGTTACGACCCATGGCGAGCATAGTCATGCGCCGGAAATCAAAATGCGGCAGCAGTTTTCCGTCGAGCAATTCACGAACACGCTGCGGATCGCCTGCCTGAACTTTGGGGTCGTTGCGAATAACTTCGAGTACTTCATTGACGACGCTTTGTACCAATTGGTCAGGAGCCTCCGGCGTTTGCGCGTCAGCAGGCAACGCCCAGAAACCGGATAGAAAAAAAAGCGAAGAAAAAAGCAAAATAAAACGTTTCATGGCCAATCCTTAAAATTTATGGTTATTCATGATCGAAATCGACATCATCAAAAATGGCGCGGCGGTAACTGTCGTCGTTGGCTTGATGTGCGCGCCGTTGCAGGTACGCGCTGCGAATAAAGGTATAACGGTCAATCGCCGCGCTATCGACAGTGTTCAAAAGCTTGATTCCGGAAGACATGCCGTCGACGGCGTGTAATCCCCAAAGCGCATTGCGCCAGCGGATACTTTTATCATCGACATACCAGCTGATCGGTGATGCCGAGCCTTGTGCAAAACCGCCGATTCCATCACGCAACGTAGTCGGCCCCAACAGTGGAATAAAAAGATATGGGCGCGGGCCAATACCCCAATGCGCCAGCAGCAGCCCAAAATCCTGGCCGCCGCGCGGAATATCGGCATCGGACGCAAAATCGATCAGCCCGGCCAGGCCGAAACTGGTATTGACAATGACGCGGCCAAAATCGTGTCCGGCACTATCCAGGTTGCCTTGCAGCAAGCCGGAAACCCCGGAAAAAAAATCATCGATGTTATTAAAAAAATTGGTAACCGCCTGACGAGCAACGCTCGGGGTCACCGTTTCGTAAACATCGGCGATCGGACGCGCGACGTATGTTTCCAGCGGTTGGTGTACCGCGAACATTGCGCGGTTGATCGGCTCCAGCGGATCGTCATCGGCAATGGAGCCGGTACTTGCGCATCCCGGAAGAAGCGGAATAAGAAGAATCGCAAGAAAGAAAAAGTATTGACGCATTTAGTGGTCCTTGGTGGCCGAAGAAGATGCCTGATTCAACATGAATTGACCGACCAGTTTTTCCAGAACGATGGCCGATTGTGTTTTGCCGACACGGTCGCCTTCGCCGAGCATTTCCTCGTCGCCACCGACATCCAGCCCGATATACACTTCACCAAGTAGGCCGGAGGTAAGAACAGAAGCGATGGTATCGCGGCTGAACCGATATTGCTGTTGAATATTCAGCGTGGCCACTGCCTCGTAAAGCGTCGGATCAAGCGAGATCTGTTCGACGCGCCCGACGACAACCCCGGCGGCTTTCACCGGTGCACGCACTTTAAGGCCGCCGATATTATCGAAATAGGCTTCAATGTGGTATCCCGGCGCACGAGACCAAGTCATCAGATTACCGACTTTCAGTGCCAAAAACACGAGTGAGACTAAACCGATAGCCACAAAAATACCTACCCATAAATCAATCGTCGCTCGTTTCATAGGTCAAACTCCGCGAAACATAAAAATAGTCATAATAAAATCTGCGGCAAGAATCGCCAGCGAGGCATGAACCACGGTACGCGTCGTCGCGCTGGACACGCCCTCGGCGGTTGGTTTCGTGTCAAAGCCCTCAAATACGGCGGTCAGCGTTACGATAACACCGAACACCAGGCTTTTGACCATGCTGTTCATCACGTCGGTGCGAACGTCCACCGCCGCCTGCATGTTGCCCCAAAACGCGCCGTTATCCATGCCGATCAATTGTACGGCGATCAGGTACGCGCCGAAAATTGCAGCGGTGGAAAAAAGCGCCGCTAAAAGCGGCATTGAAATCACACCGCCCCAGAAACGCGGAGCGGCCACACGCGCCAGCGGATCGACGGCCATCATCTCCATCGCCAGCAGCTGCTCGGTGGTTTTCATCAGGCCAATTTCCGCGGTAATGGCGCTGCCTGCGCGTCCGGCGAACAGGAGGGCTGCAACCACAGGCCCCAATTCGCGCAACATCGCCAAAGCCACCAGCACACCGAGCGATTCGCTGGCGCCGTAAGTGCTGAGAATATCGTAACCCTGCAGGGCCAATACCATACCGATAAATAAGCCGGACACCAGAATAATGACCAGCGATAAAACACCCGCGAAATAGATTTCGCGCATCGTTAACGGAAAACGGAAAAATGCCGCAGGCGAGTGACGCAGCACGGCAAAAAAGAAGCGACAGATAAAGCCGAGATGTACCAAAGTCTTGAGCGTGGCATTGCCGAGACGACGTAGAGCGTTGAGCGCCATATTCATGACGCACTCCTGGCAAGAAAATCCTGTGTCAGCGATGGCGCCTTCATGTGCAACGGTACTGGACCATCTTCTTCGCCATTAATGAACTGGCGGACAAAAGGATCGGAGGTGTTGCGGATTTCATCCGGCGTGCCCTCCGCGATGATGCGTCCTTGGCCGACAAAATATACATAATCAACGATTTTTAACGATTGATAAATATCATGTGTTACCAACACCGAGGAAATTCTCAGCGCGTCGTTCAGGCGGCGAATCAATTGCCCAACGACACCGAGAGCAATCGGGTCAAGTCCGGTAAACGGCTCATCGTAAAGCATTAATAAAGGGTCGAGCGCAACCGCGCGCGCCAACGCAACGCGCCGCGCCATGCCTCCGGACAACTCATTGGTGCGCAAAGACGCCGCACCGCGTAAACCGACGGCGTTGAGCTTCATCAATACCAAATCACGGATCATCGATTCTGATAAATCGGTGTGTTCACAGAGCGGAAACGCAACGTTTTCATAAACCGACATATCGGTGAATAGCGCGCCGAACTGGGAAAGATAGCCAAGCTTGCGGCGCATCGCGTAGAGCGCACGTTTATTCAGATCGGGAACGGATTGGTCGTTGACTGTTACCTGCCCGGTGTTGGGATGTACTTCGCCGCCGAGCAGGCGCAGAATCGTCGTTTTTCCGCACCCCGAACCACCCATGATCGCAACGACCTTGCCGCGAGGAAAGCGCATGGTGATATTGTCGAGTACCGACTGTTCGGGCGTATAACCAAAACGAACGTTTGTCAGCGAGGCGACTAAGTCTTGTGAAGATGTAACTGTAGCGGACACAGATAACGGTTCTGGTTTTTTAAGGAAGGGATTATTTTATCTGTTTGGCTGGGAAATGGTTTTTTTATTGTCATTTCGGATAAGGAACGGAAAGCGCTCAAAAACCGGAAGGTTTTTGAGCGCAAAAAATCATTGCAGTACAATTTCTTTTAGCGCGTTTTTGATTTCATCGAGCGATTGTTGGGACAGCATAATGTCGCTTTTTTCAGACAATAATGATTTATCGGATCCGTTTGGCCAGGATGCACGGTAGCCTGTAAACCAGCCAGAATTCGTAAAGTCTTGATTTGCCGAGGCCATCCCGTAATATGTTTTATCAGGTGCCAAATAGGCACGAAAGTAAGTAACGATTCTGTTGCTGTTGTTAATCTCGAAACAAACCATGAGATTATTTTTAGTGTTGACTTCGGTGCTACACGCAAATTTGCCGTCGGAAGAAAAGATAATATCCACGCCGTTTTCAGTGATTTTTTCACTAAAAAACATGTTGGCGTAATTGAATTTATTATCTTTAAGATAAGAGAAAATCCAGCCGCCTGCCATTCCTTTTGCGCCTCGATTAATACCGAAATAGTAGGGAGTCATGATTGTTTTCCCCCCGCCGGGCAGAGTAACTTCTGCCTGTGTCGGGGAAAGGAAAGTGATATTGATCGTGCCGTCATCGCCATCGGAAACAGGCGCACCCGAATAATTGCAAGTTAAGCACTGCCCATTGCGGTAACGAAGCATCGGCGCGGAAAAGGTTATTTTTAGAGTGTTTTTATCAAACGAGGTTTTTCCGGAAGCTTGGTGCCATTGCGCGGAACCGTCGGAGTTATAACCATAAAAATCAACGACCATAACGTCATTTTGGTGGTCAACATTCATTCCGCGCCCGGATTGCGAAGGATCGTACCAATGGCCGTTAAAAACAGTTTGCGCGCCGACGCTTCCCGATAAAAAAGCCAGAAAAAAAGCGAAGAGTATTTTCATAAGCTCTCCAAATTACACAGTAAATGAAAAAGTATACTATGTGTACATTAGCAATGCGCTTATCACTTCCTTGATAATGATCAATAAACAGAAAAGTGTGGTTTTTCATAGGTATATCGGAGAAATTTCGCTGTGCGGCAATATTTTGCGAAGTATTTCCCCTTTTCTCGAGCTCTGGTAACAACCTCAACGCATCTGAAAATACTCACGGTGAAAGTGTTGCTTGGGCAAACGCATGGCGCGCCATGCCTGTTGCAGCAAATTGCCCAGACTACTCGGTCCGCAGAACCAGAGCTGCACAGGCGGCGGCGCGTTCCCCAATATTTTTTCCAGGGTCAGTGAGCCGTCTTTGGTTTCGTCGAAAATATGCAGTGTCACACCGGCTTTGGCGCATAATTCGGTAATGCGTATCAGCAGCGGATTATTCTGTTGCGAACAATAGTAAAAACGAATGGGCGTGATTTGCTTTTCTTTATGCTGTGCCAGATATTCGAGGCGGGCAAGAAACGGCGTGACGCCAATGCCTCCTGCCACCCATATTTCTTCTTTGATGTTTTGTGCGGGAGAAAAGTCAAAATGGCCATAAGCGCCTTCGATTTCAATAGGGCTTCCCTCATGAAGATGGCGCAAAAGATTTTCAGTATCGTCGCCAAGCGCTTTGATGCAAAAAACTGTTTCGTTGGCGTTTTCGCCATACGCGCTGATTGAAAACGGGTGCGCATCTTTGGTGCCGCGAAAACGGACAAACGCAAATTGCCCGGGCTGGTATGGCATGCCTTTGCCGTCAAGGACGCAATGGACACGCATCAAGTTACAGGGCATACGCTCGATGCGTTTGACGGTGCCGCGATATTTGCGTTGTCGGCCGATGAGATTGAACAAAGACAGCAGCGCGGCGACGGAACCGGTTGCTACGACAAGTATGCCAAGTAGACCGGCGGGCGTTAGCCACATATCGGCAGGGACGAGTATGATCGAATGAAATGTCAGTGCCAGAAAGCAGGCAGCAATCAATTTGTGTGAACGGCGAAACCAGTGATAGGGGATTTTTCGCAGAAGCGCAATCATGATCAAAGCAAGAGCAAGATAAAAGGCCCACTCCCCGGCGCTTTCGGCAAAATGCGTCCAGTTTGCAGGCGCAATATGAGTAACAACATACGCCGGTTTTTCCGGTTTAACCAATAATCCGGCTTGCACCAGCCATTTGGGAATTTGTCCCATTGCCCAGTGTGTCAAAGCCAACACGGTAGCGGAAATGGCGGTCCATTTATGCAGCAAATAAACACGGTCAAGTCCGCCGACCAGTCGCTCAACAACAGGCAGGCGCAGAGCCAGCACCATCGTCCAAGCCATCATAACGTATGTGATAAAGCCGGTTAAGCCCATAACTTGCCGACGGATGCCGAAAAAGTTTAAATTGATCAGTGTTTCCTGCGGAATGCTGATGATCCATAATAAAGCAGCCAATGCAGCCGTTCCCAATATCCAACGTTTCATAACTACTCCGGAAAAGGTTTTTTGATGGACAGATTATGCAAGGATCGGATTAATTTTCGATTAACGTCGACTTAAGAATCGTTTAAGCAAAAAAGCGTATCATCCCGTTCAGATGCACTCATGATTTATTAAGCGCAAGAACCATGCGAATCCTTTTGGTCGAAGACGACACTTCGTTGGGCGATACCATTACCTCATGGCTGAAGCTCGACGGTTATGCGGTGGATTGGGTGATGCGCGGCGATCATGCCGATACCGCGCTCAAAACACATACATATGATTGCGTTTTGCTTGATCGCGGCTTGCCTGAATTGTCCGGCGACGCTGTGTTGCAGCGGCTGCGTGAGCGGCGGGACACAACGCCGGTTTTATATATTACCGCTCGTGATGCGCTGCCGGATCGCGTTGAGGGTCTGGATGCCGGCGCCGATGATTATCTGGTAAAACCGTTTGATCTCAATGAATTATCGGCGCGTATTCGCGTTGCGCTGCGCCGCCATCATCAACAACCGGAAACCGTATTAACGCAAGGCGATATCACGCTTAACCCGGCGACCAAGCAGGTTTGGTTAAACGGCATGCCAATAAGGGTTACCGGTCGTGAATTTGCTGTGCTGCATGCCTTGATGCTGTACAAAGGTCGCCCGCAATCGCGCGCGCAGTTGGAAGAGACTTTGTACGGATGGGGCGAAGAAATCGGCAGCAACGCCGTTGAAGTGTACATTCATCATTTGCGCCGGAAGCTGGGTGGTAAGCGCATTGTTACCGTCCGTCCATCCGGTTACGCTATCGCGCCATGAAACCATATTCACTGCGTAAACGCCTTTGGTTTTCAGTTCTGTTGACCACGCTGGTGTTTTGGGCTATTGCACTGATGGTAATTTTTGGCACAAGCTGGCACGTTACCAATCGTTTGATGAATCAGGCGTTGCAAGAGGCGGGAATGCTGATTTCAGCGGAAACCAGCGATTTTCATGAGCACGGGTTTTTACCTGAACGGATTCGCCGGGAGCCGGCGCCTTCACCGGATGGCCGAATACGCGGTATGCAATATCAAATAGTGGTGGACGGACAGGTCATCAGCAGAACGCCGTTTGCACCGGAAAGGCCTCTTGTTGCCGATTTTCAACAAAGACGCGGTTTCGTCGATATTGATAATGAAGGCAGAAAATGGCGGGTTTTTGTTATCAAGAATCATGACGAGAACTTCGAAGTGCAGGTCGGTCGCCCGATCGCGCCATATATTTTTCTTCTTGGGAAAATTGCCGGACATATGATTGCTCCGGCATTGCTGTTATTGCTGATATTGGCGGCGATGAGCTGGTGGATCATCAGCCGCTTATTTGCACCGCTCAATCAAGCGGCACAGATCTTGGCGGAAAAATCACCTGATGATTTGTCACCGGTTAATATTGATAAAGCGCCGAACGAATTGCTGCCGCTGGCCGAGTCATTGAACAACGTCTTGGCGCGTTTGGAAAGCGCACTTGAGGCAGAACGCCGCTTTACCGCCGATGCCGCGCATGAATTGCGTACGCCGCTTGCCGCACTCAGTATGAAAGCGCAATTGCTGGAACGCCAGCAGCCGGAACTCGCGCCTGCATTAGCGGCGCTTTCTTCCGATATTCAGCGCAGCACCGCCCTGATTGAGCAACTTTTATTGTTGGCGCGGCTTGACCCGCTCAATCCGGAAGATTCGCAGGCATTGCCGCTTAAAAAAATAAATGTACATGAGCTGATATTGAGTCAGATAGCGCAATATGAAAATATTGCCGAAAAACGAAATATTGCGTTGAGCGTTATTGTTGATCAGGATCTGAATGTTTGCGTTAATCAGGATTTGCTCATTGTGGCGTTGCGGAACCTGATCGATAATGCGTTGCGTTATATCGATGACGGTTGCGCCATTACCATCAGTGGTATAAAAGAAAAGATGCAGTGGCAACTGCGTATTGCCGATAACGGACCCGGGGTATCGCCTGAGTATTTCCAACGTTTAACGGAGCGTTTTTTCCGCGTACTGGGTTCGGGTAAACCGGGAAGCGGTCTGGGGTTGTCTATCGTGCGCCGTATCGCCGAATTGCATCATGGAACGTTGTCTTTCGACAAAGGTATTGACGGACAAGGTTTCTCGGCGATATTGATACTGCCTCTTTCATCGCCGTACCGGCCGTAAAAAACGTTTTTTGTGAAGAAAAGCAATTCCGGTATACTTGATCCGCTTGGCTTTATACCGGTAAAAATGAAAATCGCCTCCTGGAATGTCAATTCGCTCAATGTACGTTTGCCGCGTTTGCTCGCGTGGCTTGATCGTCAGCGTCCGGATGTCGTCTGTTTGCAGGAGACAAAAATGGAAGACAGTCGTTTTCCGGAAGAGGTGTTACGGGAAGCGGGTTATGCAAGCTGCTGTTACGGGCAAAAAACATACAATGGGGTAGCCATTTTGGCGCGTAACGGTCTTGATATCGGGGCGGTGCAATATGGCGTCCCCGACTATGCTGATCCGCAGGCGCGGGTGCTGGCGGCAACGGTTTGCAATATACGAATCGTATGTTTTTATGTGCCAAACGGGCAGGCGATAGGCAGCGAAAAATTCGAATATAAGATGCAATGGTGTCGGCAAGCCACGCGTTATTTGCAGGAAACGCTGGCCGCGTACACGTATGTGGCGGTTGCAGGGGATTTCAATATTACGCCTGATGACCGAGATGTTTATGACCCTGAAATTTGGCAAGGCCAGGTTCTCTGTTCGGATGAGGAGCGCGCCGTTTTTCAATCGTGGTTGACGCTGGGTTTTCAGGACAGTTTTCGCTTGTTCGACCAGCCGCCTGCAGTATTCAGCTGGTGGGATTATCGGCAGCTGGGCTTTGCCAAAAACCATGGCTTGCGTATTGATCATATCTTGCTTTCGGGAAAACTGGGGGCAACGTGTATCGCCAGTATTGTCGATCGCGAAGAGCGAAAAGGCGATAAGCCATCCGATCACGCGCCTGTCATTGTGACGCTTAAAGAAGATAAATAATGGCAACACCTCTTCTTCCTGATAAAAATTTTGCGGAAAATGAGGTGGTTGCTGAAGAGAAATCGCAAGCGCAATTATCGTCGGCGCCAATTTCAGAGGAAAAGAATTATTTTGTTCATGCGTTAATAATTGGCACGGCACTTTTCATCATGTTGTTGTTGCTGGTGCTGGGTATTTATTTTGGTAAAACATTGCCGGGCGCCTGGTTCCCAAAAAACGATATTTTGAATTGGGGGGCTGCGGAAATTCAACTTGTGCGCGGCGTACTAATTGCAGACCAGTCCAACGCGGAGCAGCGGGCTTTTCAAACCGACGAAGCCGGTATGGCGGTACTTGCCCTTAACCCTCGGTTTTCTGCCGCGCAATACCCGGTGATTGATTTTGATGTGGCATCGCTGCCTGAAGGTACTGCAGCGCGTTTGATGTGGCGGAACGATTTCCGCCCGAATGAACGAGCTATGGCCGATATCGATGTGGTTGACGGGCGCTTGCAACCGATAACAATGGCCGGCCATAACGCCTGGATCAGCCAAATTTTCGGGCTGGCGCTGGTGGTGCAGACTTCCGGCAGGCAAGAGTTTTTAGTGCGTGCGATCAGTGCTCATCCGATGGGGTTGGACGAATCGTTGTCGCGATTGCTTGGCAACTGGTTGGGATTTTCTCCGTGGACAGGAACCGCAATCGCACAATTGGATGATGTACAACCGCCGCTTTCTTTTTTTATTGCCGCATTGTTGCTTTTACCGATGCTTGTGGGGGCGGCAATTTTTTTCTGGCGGCAGCACCGTCACGCACCCCATCAAATACCGGCAAAGAATATACAATGGCAACGTGTCGGTCTCGTACTATTCGTATTGGGTTGGTTGACGCTTGACGCGCGCTGGCTGTGGCAGTTGACGCAGCAGACAGAGCAGATCCGCAGTATTTATGGTGGTAAGGGTGTTGTGGAAAAACACTTGGCGGCGGTTGACGCGCCGCTTTATGCGTTTATCGATAAAGTGCGTTTGCTGTTGCCAAAAAACACGACACGCATTTTTGCGCTGGCGCCCGACCCTTATCTGCGCAGTCGTATCGCTTATCTGCTTTNNCCTATAACGTTTATTTTGATTTTTATCAGGCGGCGCCGTCCGGTGGGCACATGTTGCGGCGCGGAGATTATGTACTGGCGTTTCGGCAAAGTGGCATTCAGTATGATGCGGCGAAAAAAAAGATGCGTTGGCCGGATGGCACCGAAATTACTGCCGAAATCAAAATATGGGAAGCAGGTTCGGCATTGATCGAAATTTTATAAGAGAAGAATCGTGTTGATGGCGATAGTAGCTTTATGTTTACCTTGGCTTTTTGGCATTGCCGCGCTTTGGTTTGTCGCCGGTTTTTTCCCCGCACAGTTGCCGGGCCTGCCTTTCCGGATGATCGGTGCGGGTGCGTGTTTGGGATTCATATCATTGACGTTGTTGATGCGCGTTTATTCCGCGCTGGGTGTTGTGTTCTCATTTACAGCATTGGCATTCCCACTGTTTGTCGCCACGATCATTTTTGCGGTAATCGTAATACAGCGGATACGGCGCACGGGATTTTCTTGTCCGGTTTGCACGTTGCGTACATTAAGTTTGTCGGCAAGAATAATTTTTATTTTGCTGTTGTTGCTGTTATCGTTTCGTTTTGTATTGCTGTGGCTGGAAGTTAGCGCGCAACCGCTTTTTCCCTGGGAGGCTATGTTGCAAAGCGGCGCACAAGCGCATATTTTATTTGTGCATGGAAAGATTGTACCGTTTGTTGACGCACAAACCTGGTTAACGCAGCCCGATCATGCGCTTTATTTCAGTACGTTGCCGACGTTGCCGTCAACACTGCCTTTGTTGCAGGCTTGGATGGCATATGGCGTGGGAGAATGGAACGATACACTGATCAATTTACCGTGGTGGGCTCTGTTGGCGGCGCTGGGTTTTGGTGTGTACGGATTTGTCCGGCAAAGAGCCGGCGTTTTAATGTCGCTGTTGGCGGCGTGGTTGGCGACATCACTACCGCTTTTGAATGTACATGTTGCGCTGGCCGGTTTGCCCGATTTACCGCTGGCAGTGTTCTATACTTTGGCGGCGCTGGCGCTGGCCAGCTGGGCAAATGAAAAAAATCCGTTTGATGCGTTGTTGTTTGTCGTGCTGACGCTTTCCGCGGGGTTATTGTGGCAGGCGTCTTATTTGTGGTTGATTACGCTGTTGATCGCGGTACCGTTTGTTTTTATCCCCAAGTGGCGCGGACGTTCGGCGGCAGGGCTTCTGGCAGCAATCGTGTTGATCATGTTGCTTTTGCCGCAATTCGGACAATTGATTTCGCCGCAACTTGCCGGTATCGCGTTTATGCCTGATGAAAGTGCCCAACAATGGATTAGCTTACTGATTGAGGGTAAAAATTGGCATGTGGCATGGATTGCCGTGCTTGCCGTGACGGTTTTCAGCTGGCGACAGTGGTTCAACGATACTTGCAGCAGTGTACTTACCGTGCTTGTGCTTACGGCGGCGCTGGCATGTGTTGCAACGATCGGTTTTCCGCAACTGGGCACGCTGATCGTCGGTCCGGTTCACGCCGGACGAATTGTGCTGATTATGATGCCGCTTTTGATGGTGTGGTGTGTGTGGATTTGGGCGGAGCAGAACACGCCGGTCTCATTTATCGAGAGCGAAACGCATCACAAATCAGCGCGTTCATGAGCTTTCGCGCGTCGCGCGTTTGCGCTCGTGTTCTTTCAAAAAGCGTTTGCGGATACGGATCGATTGCGGGGTCACCTCGACCAGCTCGTCGTCGGCGATGAATTCCACCGCATATTCGAGCGTTAATTTGATGGGTGGAGTGAGCAAAATCGCGTCGTCTTTGCCGGAGGCACGGATATTGGTAAGCTTTTTGCCCTTGATCGGGTTGACGACGAGATCGTTATCGCGGCTGTGAATGCCGATCACCATGCCTTCGTACAGCTGGTCGCCGGGCGCGACGAACATGCGGCCGCGCTCCTGCAAATTCCATAACGCATACGCTACGGCTTCACCGTCTTCTTGCGAAATCAATACGCCATTGCGCCGTTCGGGGATGTCGCCTTTTACCGGCGCATAGCCGTCAAAAACATGGCTCATGATGCCGGTGCCGCGCGTCAGGTTGAGAAATTCTCCTTGAAAACCGATCAAGCCTCGGGCGGGGATACGATAATCGATACGCGTTCTGCCGCGGCCATCCGATTCCATATTGGCGACTTCACCGCGTCGTTGCCCAAGCGCTTCCATGACGCCGCCTTGATGTGGGTCCTCAACATCAACGGAAAGGAATTCATAGGGTTCGCAAGTAACGCCGTCGATTTCACGCAACACGACGCGCGGGCGCGATACCGCCAATTCATAACCTTCGCGGCGCATGTTTTCGATGAGAATCGTTAGATGCAACTCGCCGCGACCGGAAACAAGAAAGATATCGGTATCGCCGGTATCTTCAACACGCAGCGCCACATTGGTCAGCAACTCTTTATGCAAACGGTCGCGCAGATTGCGCGAGGTAATGTATTTGCCTTCACGTCCGGCGAGCGGTGAGGTGTTGACCTGAAAATGCATTGCCAACGTCGGTTCGTCGATGGCAATTGGCGGCAACGCTTCCGGTTGGGAAATATCCGCAAGCGTAGCGCCGATCGACAAATCATCAACACCGCTGATCAGCACGATATCGCCAACGGAAGCTCTTTGCAACGGAACACGCTCCAAGCCGGAGAAACCGTAAACTTGTGTGATTTTGGCGCGTTTGGGTTCGCTGCCTGGTGTCAACGCGATTACTTCCTGCGGCGCTTCCAAGTAACCACGGCGGATGCGACCAATGCCGAGCCTGCCCAGATAACTCGAATAATCAAGCGCGCTGATCTGGAATTGCAACGGCGCCTTGGCGTTACCTTCGGGTCTGGGTACGTATTTGAGAATGGCATCGAACAAGCTGTGCATGTCGCCAAGCGCCGCATTGCCATCGTTTACCGCATTGATATCTTCGGTTGCCCATCCGTTGAGCGCGGATGCGTAAACAACGGGGAAATCAAGCTGTTCTTCGGAAGCGCCGAGACGGTCGAAAAGGTCGAAGGTTTGATTGACGACCCAATCCGGCCGCGCGCCCGAACGATCTATCTTGTTGACGACAACAATCGGGTGCAGCCCTTTTTTCAGCGCTTTCATGGTGACAAAGCGCGTTTGCGGCATTGGGCCTTCGACGGCGTCGACCAGCAGCAATACGCCATCGACCATACCAAGCACGCGCTCAACTTCGCCGCCAAAATCAGCATGTCCGGGCGTATCGATGATATTGATGCGTACATCCTGATAATAAACGGAACAGTTTTTGGAAAAAATGGTGATGCCGCGCTCACGCTCGATATCATTACTGTCCATGATGCGTTCGCCGATGGTCTGGTGCTTGGCAAAAGTCCCGGATTGGGCCAGCAATTTATCGACCAGCGTGGTTTTTCCGTGGTCAACGTGCGCGATAATGGCAATATTCCGAATTCGATCAAAAATCATACATTTAAATCAATCAGCAAACAGGGAGAAACGGCGGTCTTTTTCGCCAAAGGGGGCAAATCGTACCATTTTCTGCCGTTCTGACGCGATGTTTTTTCGTAATGGCACGTGTTTCCTGTATAGTTTGCCAAAGCTTACTTTTTGATAAGACAGGCTTTATTCGAAATAAAGGAGTTTTCATTGAAAGAATTTGCCGATCTTGGCTTGTGCTCGGAATTGCTTCAGGCGGTTTCCGATGCCGGATATACACATCCGACGCCAATTCAAACGCAGGCAATTCCGGTCGTGCTTGCCGGGCACGATGTCATGGGCGGTGCGCAAACGGGGACCGGTAAAACAGCCGGGTTCGGTTTGCCGATTCTGCAAAAACTGATGGCGTATGCCAGCAACAGCCCGTCACCGGCGCGACACCCCGTACGCGCGCTGATTCTTGCGCCGACACGAGAGCTGGCCATTCAGGTGGAAGCGTCCATGAAAACATATGCCAAACACACCAAACTGCGTTCCACGGTGGTGTATGGCGGCGTCAATATTAAACAACAAACGCCGACGTTGCTGAAAGGTGTGGAAATTCTGGTTGCGACACCAGGGCGTTTGCTGGATCATCTGGAGCAAAAAACGGTATCGCTGGCGCAAGTGGAATTCTTTGTGTTGGATGAGGCGGATCGCATGCTCGATATGGGGTTTATTCCCGATATTCGCCGTATTATTAAACTGCTGCCGAAAAAACGGCAAAGCTTGTTGTTTTCTGCAACGTTTTCGCAGGACATTAAAAAACTTGCGGATGATATGTTGAACAAACCGCAGCTCATCGAGGTGGCGCGCCGCAATACCACGGCCGATACAGTGAAACAAAAGGTTTATCTTTGTCCTGCATTGCAAAAACGCAAATTGCTTGAGCATCTTATTCAATCGCGCAATCTGTGGCAGGCGTTATGTTTTGTCAAAACACGGCAAAACGCTTCGCGTTTGGCGAGAGCGCTGGAAAAAAACGGGATTGCCGCCGATGCGATTCACGGCGATAAAACGCAATCGGCGCGTATCGAAACGCTGGATAAATTCAAAAAAGGGCAAACGCAAATACTGGTGGCGACCGATGTTGCAGCGCGCGGATTGGATATTGAAGAACTGCCGATTGTAATCAATTACGATTTGCCAACGGTTCCCGAGGATTACGTGCATCGTATCGGTCGTACCGGCCGCGCCGGCGCGGAAGGCGAGGCGCTGTCGTTTGTTACGGCAGACGAAGAAAAATATCTGGCCGAAATCGAAAAACTGATCGGCAAGAAACTTGAGCGGGTTACCGCGGATATCGCCAAGATCGCGCCGGCAGGAGAAGAAAAACGGCAAACGTCATCTCGGCGACCGTTGTCGGAGCCGAGGCCATTGCGGCGCGATGAGCGTGAGGCAGCATATGCAAAAAACCCGGACCAACCGTTGCCGAAACGCAGGAAAGTAGCGGCAGCGGTCGAACATGCACACCAGATAAAACCGGTACGTCCGGTTCCCGTGCTGCTGATGAGGCCCAATAAAATTGCCGAAGCTGTTGCCGCGCAAAGTCAGACACATGTTGCGGTCAGGAGAACTGCGAAAAAAACGACGTGCAAGAAAAAACAATAATCAGGGAAAACGGAAAATGAAAGTTGTCGAGGTCAAGCATCCTTTAGTACAGCATAAATTGGGTTTGATGCGCCAAGCGGATTTGAGCACGAAAGGATTTCGTGAGCTGGCCGCTGAAGTGACGATGCTTCTTACTTATGAAGCCACACGCGATTTGCCGACCGAAACCATTGAGCGTATCGGTTGGGCGGGCGAAGTACAGGTACAGAAAATCAAAGGGAAAAAAATCACCATTGTGCCGATCCTGCGCGCCGGTTTGGGAATGCTGACCGGCGTGCTGGAACTAATTCCGGCAGCAAAAGTAAGCGTTGTCGGCATTCAGCGTAACGAAAAAACGCTGGCGCCGATCACATATTATGAAAAACTGACCGGAGACATGCATGAACGCATCGCGATGATTGTTGATCCGATGCTTGCCACGGGCGGGACGCTGGTAGCGACGATCGATATGTTGAAAGCTGCAGGATGCAAGCAAATCCGCGGTATTTTTTTGGTGGCGGCGCCGGAAGGCTTGTCATTGCTTGAAAGAAAACATCCGGACGTTGCTGTTTATACCGCAGCGATTGATGAGCGATTGAACGAAAACGGCTATATTTTGCCGGGATTGGGCGATGCGGGCGATCGTATTTTTGGTACCAAAGCGTAGCCGAAATACCAAATATGCAGCGAAAGTTACTGTTTAACAAAGAAAACCTCATATGGTTATTGTTGGGAGGAGGCGATGAAACGGCGTTATTTTGTTTTGGCGCGATTGCTCTGCCACCATGCTTGGCGTAACATTATTGCCATGCGGGCGGCAATGGCAGAGTTGCTCCGATATTCATTCAATGATCGTCGCTCATACGCATTGCAGCTGTTTGTTACCGGTATGGAGTTAAGATGATGCGCTGTTTTTTGATCGCGGTAGTTTTATTATGGATACCGATGGCTGTGCAGGCGCAGATCTATAAATGCACGTTGCCCAACGAGCCTGTCGTGTATTCAGACCGAAAATGTGCGCCGAAAAATGCGCGGATACAATTGCAAATTACCGATAATGTCATGGATGGCATCGGTTCAACGCGCGATGCGGATGCCGCAGCGTTGATTCGGGAGCGCTTGGCAAACAGTGCGCGCGTTCAAGTACAATCCGATGAAATATTTATTCGTGCCTTGCGCGATGGCGAGGATCACAAAAATCGCGCAAAAGATGATACGCAATTCATGATTTACTCTCCTTTACTGGGGCCGGGCATGGCCATGAAACAATTTTAACGAGCAGCGCTCCGTAAAAAAGGGCAGCGATTTCGCTGCCCTTTTTGGTTCATTCGCAAAAGATTATTTGCGCCGTTTTGCTGTTTTCTTAACCGCTTTTTTAGCGGTTTTCTTGACCGCTTTTTTCACCACTTTTTTAGCTGCTTTTTTAGCGGTTTTCTTGACGGCCTTCTTGGCGGTTTTTTTCGCGACTTTCTTGGCCGGCGCTTTACGAACAACGCGCTTTACTGCTTTTTTGGCCGTTTTTNNGGTTTTCTTAACAGCTTTTTTAGCTGTTTTTTTCTTCGGCGTTTTTGCGCGGAATAACATTTTTTCAGCCATTTTCATTTCTCCTGTCTGAGTTATTGATATCTCGTATCGTATTTCCTTCTTTGCGCACATCGGGTTTCAAAAGCGCTTGACAAAACCCAGTGTCGCTGATCGCATTCTAACCATATCTCTATTTTTTGCAAATAAATAACGACGATTGTTTCGCGCGAAATGTAAACATGTTGCGCTTCGCGCACAATTAGCAGGCGTTTTGATTTTTATCGCTCGGTATTCTCTCTTCGGAAAACAGCGACGCAACCGTTTCACGCTTACGAATTTCAAAAATTTGGTTGTTATCGACCATCACTTCACATACACGCGGGCGCGAGTTGTAATTTGAACTCATGGCCATTCCATAAGCGCCGGCAACCCCAATAGCCAATAATTCTCCTTGGCGTAAAGCCAGCTGACGGTCTTGCGCGAGAAAATCGGCACTTTCACAGATCGGTCCGACGATATTCCATAGACGCGTTTGGTCAGACACATTTGTAATGGTTACCTGATGCACCGGATGCCACGCCTGATAAAGCGCGGGACGGAACAGGTCGTTCATCGCGCCATCGACGATTGCAAAACTGCGCGGCTCGCCCGGCTTTAAATAAAGGATTTGCGTCAATAATATGCCCGCTTCGGCGACCAGCCGCCGCCCCGGTTCAAGTATCAGCTGTTCGTGGCGCTCGGAAAATATTTCCCGGCACATTGCGGCAAAATCGGCAATTGCCGGCGGGTGATCATCATCGCGGTAACGCACACCCAGACCGCCGCCAATATCGACGTGTTCAAGCGCGATGCCGTCCTTTTCTAATACGTCGAGTAATGTCACCAGCTTTTGTGCCGCTTCTCGATAAGGCGCAATATCGGTAATCTGGGAGCCGATATGCATGTCGATGCCGACAACACGCAGCGATGACATCTGCCGTGCGCGCCGATAAAGGGGGTGTGCATCTTTTAGCGGGATGCCAAATTTATTTTCGCGCAAACCAGTGGAAATGTAAGGATGTGTTTTGGGATCGACATCGGGATTGATGCGGAAGCTGATCGGCGCTTGTTTACCCAAACGCTGAGCGGTTGTTGCAAGCGCCTCCATTTCGGCGGCGGATTCGAGGTTGAAGCATTTAATACCTGCGTTGAGCGCAGCTTCCATTTCTTCAACGGTTTTGCCAACGCCGGAAAACACCACTTTGCGCGCGTCGCCGCCCGCGGCCAAAACGCGCGCCAGTTCGCCACCGGAAACAATATCAAAACCAAAACCGAGCCGGGCAAATTCGTTGAGAATAGCGATATTGCTGTTGACCTTAACGGAATAGCATATTAGCGTGTTTTGCGCGTGAAAGGCATCCTGGAACTCTTGTGCGGCGAAGCGGAGCGCGGCGCGCGAATAGACGTAACAAGGCGTGCCGTAACGTTGCGCGATATCGACAAGCGAAACGTTTTCGACGTGAAGCACATTTTGGCGCATGGTAAAAAAAATCATGATTTCTCCGACGTCCGAGATGCGTTTGTGGCGGGTGTATGTGTTTCGGACGGTTGTTTTTGCGGAATGTAAAGGTCGCCCTTAATGCCGCAAGCGCTGAGAAAAACAATCAGCAATAAGGGCAAAGCACGGATTAAACGGTTGGTAAACATAGGTTATCGCTTTTACTCAAAACGACACTTTACCGCATTATTTTTTAGGCAGCCAGCAGCGTTTGCCATTCCGCCAACGCGTGCTCGCGCTCACGAATACCCGGACGCAGTCGTTCGAGTATCGCCCGGAAACGATGAGAATGATTCAGTTCGCAAAGATGAGCGACTTCATGGGCGATGACATCGAAAGCCAATGGTGGCGGCAACATGATCAATCGCCAGTTGATGCGAATTTCATGGCGCGCGTTACAACTACCCCATTGACACCGCGCTTTGGAAAGCAAAACTTTCGTCGGGGTGCATCCCAACTTTTTTGCCTCATGGTGTACTTTCGGCAATAAAACCTGTTCGGCCTCCTGCCACCACCACGAGATGACCGCGCGGGCAATATCAGCGGCGTTGTCGTTTTTGATAGCAAGCGACAAGCCGAATAAATCGTGGGAAACGGAAACGGCATGTTTTTTTTGGACAGACAAAACCAATTTTTCGCCGCGATAAAAAATGACTGCACCGTCCTGCCAGCCAGGATCGGCGAGAAGACGGCGATGCTGTTGCCACCAGTGCAGTGATTGGAAAATCCATTGACCACGCTCTCGCATGGCGCTTTCAATATCGTACAGAGGTAGGCGGCGGGGCGCGCGAACCTGGATGCCGTCGTGGTCGATATGGATCGATAAAGAGCGGCGCTGCCCACGAACCAAACGATAGGCAAGCGGTTTGCCGTCAAGGTCAAGAAAGCATAGCGCAGATGATAACGCGGAAGACATGCAGTGTTATTTCCCCGGTGCACCAATGCGCGCAAGCTCATCCTCAATCCATTGTTCGACCTCATTCATCAATTGGTGAGGTTCTTTGTCTTTTGACGGAATCGGCGCGCCAATTGAAACGGTGATTGTGCCGGCGCGTTTGCCGAAAATGCCGCGCGGCCATAAGTATCCGGCATTATGAGCGATGGGCAGCACCGGAGTGTTCAGCATTGACGCCAGTCGGGCGCCGCCGGTTTTATAGCGTTGTTTTACGCCGGGCGAAACGCGGGTGCCTTCAGGAAACAGGATAATCCAGAAGCCTTCTTTTAAACGTATTTCGCCTTGCGTGTAAATCTGTTGCATGGCTTCACTGCCGGAACTTCGGTCAATCGTGATCGGCTTGATCAGCGAGAAGCCCCAGCCAAAAAACGGAATTTTCAATAATTCTTTTTTTGCGACAAAGCATAACGGACGCGGCATCAAGAGCGGAATGGCCAAGACTTCCCACGTTGAACTGTGTTTTGGTAAAACAATGTGCGGCAAAACGCCGTCGGGAATGTTCTCCCGACCGATCACGCGATGGCGAATACCGCACAGCCAACGCGCTGCCCATAAATTCAGTCGTGGCCACCAGAGCAGAAAACGGTAGCGCCTGATCGGGTTCATCCAAAAAAGGCAAAGCGCCAACGGCACAAAAAAGAAAGTGAAGGTTGCCTGAAACAGCGCGAAAGCCAAAGACCCCAAAAGTGAGCGCATAAGCCTAAATATTTTTATTGGCCGGGTCGGCAAGGAATACGCCGACAAATTCGGCAAGATCGGTAAAGACCTGGATATCAGGCGGTAAGGCGTTTTGTTGTTCGCGCCAGGTTTTTTCGCCTTTGCCGGATCGCACCAGAATCGGTTGCGCGCTCACAGCGGCAGCGGCCTGCAAGTCGCGCAATGAATCGCCAACACAGGAAACGCCAACCAACGAAACGCGAAAACGTTGCTCAATGGCGTGCATCAACCCCGGTTTTGGCTTACGACAGTCACAGCCGGAACGCTCGGTATGCGGACAAAAGAAAACGGCGTCAATGCGCCCGCCGTAGCGTGACAGTGCCTGATGCATTTTATGATGAATCGCCGCGAGCATATGCGCGTCGAAGAGTCCGCGGCCGATACCGGATTGATTTGTGGCGACCGCAACGTGAAAACCGCGCGCGTTGAGCTGCGCGATGGCCTCAAGGCTGCCTGGCAGCGGGCGCCATTCATCCGGCGATTTGATATATGAGTCGCTGTCGTCATTGATGACTCCGTCACGATCAAGTACCACCAGCTTCGGGCGGCGAGTGGCGGCAATGTCCTGAGCGATGGTGTTGTTCACGGCTATCCGGCCAGAAGCGCGATTTCGGCAACACCGTTCATCGTCGTGCGAATATGGCCTAAAAGCGCAAGGCGATTGTTGCGTACAGCCTCATCATCGGCCATGACCATAACTTCATCGAAGAAGCGGTCGACGATATCGCGCGCGGTTGCCAGCACCAAAAGCGCCTGCGTGAAATTGCCGTCGCGCATGGCAGTTTCGACTTGAGCGGACAACGTATTCGCAAATATGTCGTATAGCGCTTTTTCAGCTGCGTCGCGGAACAGATCCGCGCACACGGCGGCAGGAACGGCCATGTCGCCACTCTTTTTCAGAATATTGACGATACGTTTATTGGCGGCGGCCAATGCCGCAGCCTCCGGCAATGCCAAGAACGAACGTACCGCTTCGAGGCGCTTCGGAATAGAAGCCAAGTCTGGACGTTGCGCCAGCACGGCCTCAATCATGGAAATGCCGTAACCTTGTTCTTTGAGCAAGCCGCGCAGACGGTCATAGAAAAATGCTTCGGCTTGTGTGGCAGTTTGCATTAAGTTTATGGGACACTCTTTTCCTTTTTTATCCACGACACGGATCGATACGCGCTCGAAAATGTCGCGAGTATCGGCAAGTAATTCCGTAATCGACAACGGTAAAGCGCGCTCCATGATGATGCGCAAAATACCGATTACGGCACGGCGCAAACCAAACGGGTCTTTGTCGCCGGTAGGGGTGTTGCCGATGGCAAACATGCCGAAAATACTTTCTATTTTATCGGCGATGGCTACGGCAATCGCTTCCATGCTTTCCGGCAAGGTATCGCCGGAAAAACGTGGCCAATAATGTTGCTCGATGCCGTTGGCGACAATTTCCGGCTCCCGATCATGTAACGCGTAATAACGTCCCATAATACCTTGCAATTCCGGAAACTCGCCGACCATATCGGTCGTCAAATCGGCTTTGGCTAAAAAAGCGATACGCCCGGTTTGGTCAGAATTGGCTTGTAAACGTTTTGCCAGTGTTTGCGCAATGGATTTGATGCGTTGAATCCGATCATACTGGCTGCCCAATCCTTTGAAATAAATAATATGCGCCAACTTATCGACGCGTTGCGCCAACGGCGTTTTGGCGTCTTGCTCATAAAAGAAACGGGCGTCGGCAAGCCGTGCCCGCAGCACGCGGGCGTTACCGTCGATGATCGCTTCGGGTTTTTCGGTTTCAATGTTGGAAACCACGAGGAAATGCTCGACGAGCTTGCCGACGATATCGGTCAACGCAAAATATTTCTGGTTCTGCTGCATGGTCAGAATCAAACATTCCTGCGGCACTTCAAGAAACGCCGGATCAAATGTGCCGCAATAAACCGTCGGCCATTCAACCAATGATGTGACTTCGTCGAGTAATGTGTCAGGCGCGATAACCTCGTTCGCCGCCTGATCTTGTTGTGCCGTCTTTTTCAGTGCTTGTTCAATGGTTTTCCGGCGCTTGGCAAACGAGACGATGACTTTACCTTTTTGCTCAAGAAGCCGCTCATAATGGTCGGCATCATCGATGGAAATGGTGGGCGATGTTGCCAAAAAGCGATGCCCCTGCGTGACGCGATCGGCGTCCAGCCCAAACGCTTTGACAGGTAAAACATCACCGCCATACAACGCTACCAAGCCGTGTACCGGCCGCACGAAACTGACATCGTTGTAATAACCGCCACGATGCGGATAATGCATAACTTTGGGGATCGGCAAGCAGGCAATCGCGGCATCAAGCGCTTCCTGCACGCCTTCCGTCAACGATTTGCCTGGAATCACGCTGTCGAAAAACAAGGCTTCAGTTTTGCCGTCAGGCATACGCTTTAGTTTTGGGATGTCGCTTTCGCTCAAACCAAGCGAAGTCAGCTTGCGCAACAAAGGCGTTGTCGGCTGATTTTTTTCATCAAAGGCAACCGCTACCGGCAGTACTTTTTGCATTTTCCGGTAATCCAGGGAATGCCCGGCAACGTTTTTGATCGTTACCGCCAAGCGACGCGGTGTTCCCCATGAAAGAATTTCGCTATTTTCCGAAACAAATCCTTGGGCGGTCAGTGATTGCGTGAAAAGTTCGGCAAATGCTTCACTCAAGCGTTTCAATGCTTTCGGCGGCAACTCTTCGGTGACGAGCTCGATGAGAAGTGTTTTACTCATGCTGTCTCCCGGGATGTTTGCCGGTACGCTTCGGGCAACATGGGAAAACCAAGTGCGGCTCGTGAATCAACGTAGGCTTGTGCGACCATACGGCTTAAGTTACGGATACGGGCAATATAAGCGGCGCGTTCGGTGACTGAAATGGCACCACGGGCGTCGAGCAGGTTAAAGGTATGTGCCGCTTTTAAGATCATTTCATAACCGGGTAACGGTAATTGCGCTTCGAGTAATCGTTTGGCTTCGTTTTCATAAAAGTTAAAAAAATCGAACAGTTTTTCAGCGTTGGCGTATTCAAAGTTGTAACGCGATTGTTCGACTTCATTCTGATGATAAACATCGCCGTAAGTCAACATACGCTTTTCGCCGCGATCCTCATATTCAGTCCAGATCAGGTCGAACACATTTTTCTTACCCTGTAGATACATCGCCAGACGCTCCAGACCATAAGTGATCTCGCCGGTGATCGGATTGCAGTCGAGGCCGCCGACCTGCTGGAAATAAGTAAACTGTGTGACCTCCATACCGTTCAACCAGACCTCCCAGCCCAACCCCCAAGCGCCAAGCGTCGGGTTTTCCCAGTCATCCTCCACTAAGCGCACATCATTGACGGCAAGATCAAACCCCAGTTCTTTGAGCGAGCAGAAATAAAGATCGAGGATATTTTCCGGCGCAGGCTTTAATACAACCTGATATTGATAATAATGCTGAAGTCGGTTTGGATTTTCTCCATAGCGCCCGTCTTTCGGGCGTCGCGATGGTTGTACATAACCGGCGCGCCAAGGTTCCGGCCCGAGCGCCCGCAAAAAAGTAGCGGTATGCGAGGTGCCGGCGCCGACCTCCATATCAATCGGTTGCAATAACGCGCAACCATGCCGGCCCCAATAATTCTGCAAATTCAGAATCAGCTGCTGAAAAGTAAGCATTCTGCTTTCTCAAAAGGATAATTATGCTCAAAAGCGGGAAAGCCATAGCGCGAACCAGCTAATGGAGCGGGCGATGGGAATCGAACCCACGTTTGAGGCTTGGGAAGCCGCCGTTCTACCATTGAACCACGCCCGCAAAGCGATGGCCGGAATTGCCCGACCATCATGCATTATTGTAAGCGTGATTGTGCGGCGACACAATCAAGTTGGCGTGGGAATTGTCTCGTTGAGATACCAGGCGAATAACCTGTATGCGAGGGCATGAGCTCTTTAAACTTGCCAACACCGCCTTTGATGGAAAGTATTTTTATTACGACCAACCTCTTCACGGATGGAAAAGTACGTGTGGCGCTTCCAAAAGCGATGATGACCGCAGCGTCAACGGATTATGCCGCCTGGCGGAGAGGGCGGGATTCGAACCCGCGATACCTTGCGGTATACCTGATTTCGAGTCAGGCGCCTTCGACCACTCGGCCACCTCTCCGCAGGGAGGTGATTATAGCCGTTTAACGAACGTCTTTGTTGTGTTTTTGTGCTTTTCTCCCATCTGTTAAGGCAGGCATGGAAAAGCTTTTTAAGCTTGTCGGTTTAGGGAAACGGGTGATGCTGGCAGCTCTGTCGCGCGATACCGGCAGCGCATTTTAAGATGGTCACCTTTGACAGCTTGCTGTTTCAACATGTATGTAGATGCTATGCTATAAGCGTATCGGTAAGGATCGCCGAAGCCCAAGAGTATTCTTCAATAGCAATAGATGTGATGGCATAACAGGTTTCCGCTCCTCAAAAGAAAATAGGTTATATAAATCGGGAAAAATAACGCCATTCAGACATAAGGAGAAATACAAATGATGAAAATAATCGTTTCAAAAAACAGCTCTTGTCTTTACTGAAAACGATTAAAAAACTGAATCCACCCAATGAGTACGCGTTATGTCGTTGCGGCGCAAGTGCCCGGCCGTTGTTTTGTAATGATGCGCCTACAAAAACGGGTTTTGATGGTATCGAAACAGCAGGAATAAGCCGCTATCTCGACAGAGCTCAGATTCTTGAAGGAGAGGATCTTAATCTTCTGGATGATGAGTGATGTACGTTTGCGCGATTCTGCCACAAGCCGCATGGTGGCATGTGAGCGTTAATGAAACAGTCCGGTAACCAGCAATTCAAAAGGAAGCTATCATGGCCGCAACGCAATGTTCGATTGGCAAGTTGGTTGCGATGCTCAAGAGCGGGGAGCCTTATAGAAGACGATTGGGAGCCATGCATCAGCATTGTCCGGAATATTGCCAAAGAAGTGAACGCGGGTATCTTTGTGACGGACGTATTCCCGTTGAAAGTGAAACGGACGATACGTTGAGGAGAGACTGTAGTGGAACCGCTATTGAATCACCGCGGGCGTCTCAATGTGCTGCTGCGCAGTCGGTTCTATTTGCATCAGTAAGTTATTGATGATTTTGAGGTGTGCCTCCAGAACGTTTTGTTGCGCTTTGATGGCGTCAAGTTTTTCTTTCAGTTCGCGGGCGTGTCCCTCAACTTCAGTAGTAGCGGTTGCAAGCTGGCGGGTGTTTTCCTGATGGCGGTGCAGTTGTTGGTTGCGTTCGCGAATTTGCGCTTCCATCGGTACCATAACATTTTTTAGCCAGTTTTCGACATCGCGATTGGCAACGCCGTATACCTGTTTGGCGCGAGTGACGATGGCCTCAAAGAAACGCTGCATCGGCTCCAGTTTGGCGCGAGCGGTGCGTCCCCACAACGCATCAAAGCGATGTTCGTAAGCAATTTGCAAACGGGAAATTTCACGGCGGCATTTATCGAATGAAAATTGCTTTGGAGTTAATGGGCGCGTTTTGAATTCTTGCGCGAATTGTGTGGACATGCCCTTGATCATTTCGTATATTTCCATGACCTGTCTTTCGGCTTCGGATAGATCTTCATTGAGGGTCATGAAGAAGGTGTCGATGGCGCGGCGCACGTTTTTGGTTTGCGTTGCCGATTCAAGTGCTAGGTGTGTGCGGTTGGCGTTGGCGCGCAAGGCGTCCATATCGGTAGCGTCGAGCAAGGCGTTGGTGTGGTTGGTGAAGATGCGGCGCATCGCAGTATAGCGCGCCAGCCCCTGCTCGAAAGCATGCTTTTCTTCTTTGGTTTGCTCCAGCAGGCGCAACACCACATCTTTATTTTTGCTGCGCATGATGAACAGCTGGTCAAGCTGCTCATGCACACCATTTTCACGCATATCAAGCAGATCACGGATACCGCGCACCAGCGCAGTAAGGTCGGCCTGTGTGGAGTTGGCAACGATTTCACGTCGTGCCGGCAATACACGATCGGTCAACGCATGTTCAAGCTCGGGTAACCGGCTACGTTCCAACAGGGCCTGATCGTTGTTGATTTTGGCGAGCAATCCCTTTTGCGCAGACAGCGGGTAAATCTGTTCGGGCAATATGTTCAAGGTTTTTGCCGTTGATAACACCTGTTTGTCGATTTCCGCCTGAATTGCTTGCGATGTTTTCAGGTCATCCCAAAGTCCGTCAATTTTATTGAGTACAACGATATGCCCGTTTTTTGATGCAGGATCACTCGAAATCAGGTGTTCTTCCCAGACATCAAGATCTGTTTTGGTGACGCCGGCGTCGGCGGCAAGAATATAAAGCACACCGTGCGCGCTGGGCAGCAATGAAAAAGTAAGCTCCGGTTCTGTACCGATGGCATTTAACCCCGGCGTGTCGAGAATAATCAGGCCTTGCTCGAGCATCGGGTGCGGGAAATTAATGATCGCATGACGCCAATACGGAATTTCTACTTCATTTTCGCCGTTTTTTAAAATTTTGGATGCGTCTTCGTCTGTATCGAAAAAGCCATATTGGTGTGCTGTATCAAGCGGCACTTTTTTAAGTTGCGAAACGTGTGCAAGTGTCTGCCCCATACTTTCAGGTGTGGACAAGTCAAGCGGCAGTGTTGTCCACAGAGCCATGTTGTGCTTCAAATCGGCAACAGAAGTTTTATCCTTGCGGGTTTCGATGGGCAAGAGATGCAGGCACGGTGGCTCCTGCGGATTGTAAAGCAGCTCGGTCGGGCACATTGTCGTGCGCCCCGCCGAAGAAGGCAGCAAACGTTGCCCGTAGCTGGAGAAAAACAGGGCATTGATCAATTCTGATTTGCCACGCGAAAATTCGGCGACAAAAGCCAGTATCAGTTTATCTTCATGCAAACGAGCGCGTACTTGATTGATGGCTTTTTGTGATTGTGGGTCAAGAAGCGTTTGCGTGACCAACCATTGTTCGAGCGAGCCAATACGCGCCGCAAGCTGCATGCGCCAGTGGCTGTAAGCTTCAAAACGAGAGGCAAGATTTTGCGGTAATCCGTTCATGAATCAGCGTGTTTTTGTATACAAAGGTAATGTATCATAACAACGACATTGTCGTTCAATTCCTATATAAAAATGCGCATTATTTCGAGTTTGGCCTGATTAAGTTGTTTTATTTTTGACACCGCGCGCAATAATAACTGGCTCGGCCGTTTTGCCGCATGCAACGGATTGCGGCGCCGCAAATCCGACATGGCTGTTGTTCACGGCCATAGACGAAAGCCTGCAATTGGAACCATCCTGACGCGCCGTCGGCATGGACATAATCACGCAAGCTGCTGCCCCCAGCAGCGAGCGCGTCATTCAACGTAGCGCGCACGGCGTCAAGCAGGCGTGCCAGACGTTTTTCGGTTAAATGCCCGGCAGAAACGCTTGGGCGAATGCCGGCGCGAAACAATGCTTCATTGGCGTAGATGTTGCCGATACCGGCAATGATTGTCGCATCCATTAATGCGTTCTTGATCGAAATGCGACGCCCGGCAAGACGCGCCTTTAATTGTACGGCATCAAGCGTATTGTCCAAGGGTTCGGGGCCAAGCCGCGCTAAAAGAGGGTGCGTTAAAGGCGGAGCGCTTGTCCACAGGCAAAGACCGAAACGGCGCGGATCGTGGAAGCGCAACATGGCGTCATTGTTGAAATGCCATTCCAGATGGTCGTGCTTGAGGCGCGGTGATTTCTTTTTGGTAAAACGCAACGTTCCGCTCATACCCAGATGAATAATTAGTGCGCCGTGGTCTAATTCGACGATAATGTATTTGGCGCGCCGGTAAACACGGCATATGGTCTGCCCGGCCAATTGTTTTGCCAGACCGGAAGGGACAGGTTGACGCAATTTACGGTTAAAACAGCGAAATGAAGTGATCGCAAGGCCAGTGAGACGCGGTATCAGATAATTGGCGGTGGTTTGGACCTCGGGTAGTTCCGGCATGGTAAATAAGGTTATTTCCTGTTGCAGGCGCGCAAAAATTTAAAAGGAGCAATCCGGGGACGATATGCGATCATTACAAATTGCTATTTTACGACAGTCGGCACAGAAGATCTCTTTATCACTCATGGGGGCAAACGATGGCGTTATCCGACGCTGAACCACAATGTAAATTTATGCAGCGTATCGGCGCAATGCTATTGTATTGTGCGCCTTTGTTTTTGCTGGGCGCTTGCGCCCAACCGGAGAAAAAAACGGTATTCGATACGACCATGGTGGAAACGAGATCGGGCGAAGATCAGCAAAAGGCGCAATTTTTGCCGTCGCTCACGGAAAAACACTTTTATGAAATTATGCTTGCGGACATCGCGTTGCAACGCGACGATCCCGAGTTGGCCACGAGAACCTTTTTACGTGTTGCACAGGAGACAGGCTCGCCGTGGTTTGCGCAACGAGCGACGGAAAGCGCGTTGGCGGCGCACAATCGTAAATTACTCAAAGAATCGCTCGATCTTTGGCAAAAGCTCGATCCAAATGCTGCGCGGCCGGAACGCCTGCGCCAGCAATTGGTACGTTTTGCGCTTGAGCCGCTGGGACAGGAAACGAATATTCAAGGTATCCGTGACAATCTGACGCAGTTGCTGCGCGACGCAGTGGTTACAGATACGGTGGGCACGGTATTTTTACAGCTGAATACTTCGTTGCGCCAGATAACAGACAAAGTTGAAGCCTATAAATTAGTGCGCGGGCTGGCGTTGCCTTATCCCAAGCAGGCCGAAGCGCATTACGCGGTGGCGCTTGCCGCGTATTTGGCGACAGTGCCGCGAAAAACAGAGGATGGGAAATCGGCGGAATTTTTGGTTGAGGCTGAAGAGGCAATCAATGCGGCATTGACGATTGAGCCGGAATGGACGGAAGCGTTGCAATTAAAAGCGCTGATTTTGGATAACGCCCATTCGACCAGGATGTTGGCGTGGTTGCGCGATACGCTGACCCAGCAACCGGATCAGAAAGCGCTCTGGCCATTTCTGGCACGCGCTTATGTCAAGGAAAAAAAATATGCCGAAGCGCGCGAGTGGTTCTTAAAAGTCTGGGAGGAGACTGGTGCCGACGATGCATTGGTCGCCGTGGCGGCCATATCGATGGAAATGCGGGATAAGCACATGACGCAAGAATTGCTTGAAGCGGTGCGCCAATCGGGCGCTCCCGGTAAAGCCAATGAATTGATCAAAACGTATGCCAGTATCGCGGAAAACGAAGGACGTCTTGATGAGGCAATTTATTGGTACAGGCAGGTTACCGAAGACCAATTTTGGTGGGATATTCAGTTGCACATTGCGCAATTGTTGGAGCGCGCCGGCCTGCAGGCCGAAGTGGAACCGTGGCTGAACGATTTGCCTGCGGTAACAGTGGAGGAGCGTATTTCGGTCATACAGGGGCGATCATCTTTTTACCGCAATCAGCGGGAGACAGAAAAAGCGCTGGCGCTTTTAACTCAGGCGGTAACAGATTTTCCGGAGTCGGCGGAGTTGCATGTTGGCTTGGCGTTGATTGAAGAGCAGCAGGGAAAAGTGGGGGATGCGGTTGCGCGATTACGTAAAGCGTTAACACTCAGCCCAAATGAGCCGCTTATTCAGAATGCGCTTGGCTATACATTGGTGGATCATCAGATCGCTATTGACGAAGGTGCCGAACTGATTGCTCAGGCACTCAAGAGCCGGCCGGCGGACGGCGCGATTCTCGATAGCATGGGTTGGGCCCTTTATCGTCAGGGAAAAATGGAAGAGGCGTTGCCATATTTGCGTAAAGCAATGCAAATACAACCTGATCCGGAGGTCGCCGCGCATCTCGGTGAAGTGCTTTGGCAATTGGGGCGCTTTGACGACGCACGCAATGTCTGGCAAAACGGCAGAGGTAACGATGCCGAAAATGCATTGATCGAAAAAACCATCAAACGGCTGAATGCGGGTGAGTTGCCCGTTAATATACCGTGAGGCGCGTCGTTTTTTATTTTTGCGCAGTGTGGTTGTTAACCGCATGCGCAGGGAAACCGGTTGTGCAAAGCGATGACGCGCTGTTGACGGCGGCTTATGATGCGCCTTTTTCAGTACAGGGACGCTTTTCGGCGCGCGCAGAACAAGACGCTTTTTCCGCAGCGTTCGATTGGCGGCATGTTCCTGAGCGCGATCAGATAGCATTGCGTTCTCCGCTTGGCGTAACACAGGCACTGTTAATGCGTGACGATAAAACAGTAACCGTTTCTTTGGAGGACGGGCAAACAAACTGGCAGGGCAGCGACTGGCAGACGCTTGCACAACAAGCATTGGGTTTCCCGCTGCCGGTGGACGGATTGGTGTATTGGATTCGTAGTCTTGCACTACCGGAAATACCTGCGGGCATAACGCGCGATGCCGGCGGGCGTGTTGAACAACTGCGACAGAACGGCTGGCAGATCGATTATCGGTACGCGTCGCCGGAAGCGCAACTGCCGCTGCAGCTTGATGCGCGTTATGGTGATGCGGTTTTTCTGCGCGTGCGTATCGATAATTGGAATACCGATGGGCAATATGAGCAACCGTAACGAGCATATATTTCCAGCGCCCGCCAAGATCAATCTCTTTTTGCATATTATCGGCAGGCGCGATGATGGTTATCATCTGTTGGAAAGCGTGCTTACGTTTGTTGATTTTTCCGATATGTTGCGTCTGACGGTAACCGACGATGGCGTGATTAAACGAACGTACGATATTTCCGGTATTGCCGAAGAAGAGGATCTCACGGTTCGCGCCGCGCATTTATTACAGCAAGAAACCGGGATCACCAAAGGAGTGACCATTACGCTCGAAAAGCGTATCCCGCTGGGCAGCGGTTTGGGCGGCGGCAGCTCGGATGCCGCGACGGTATTGATGGTGCTCAATCGCTTGTGGCAAACGCGGTTATCGCAACAGGATTTACAGACGCTGGCGTTGCGCTTGGGCGCGGATGTGCCTTTCTTTGTCGGGGGACACGCGGCTTTTGTCGAAGGTATTGGCGAACGATTGACGCCGGTGGTGGTGTTGCCGATGTGGGTGGCGTTGGCTTTTCCGCCGGTTTCAATATCGACGGCAGAAATTTTTCAATCTCCGCAATTGACACGAAACACGCCGTCGGAGAAAATAGCCGCCTTTCCGAGGGGTTACGGTCGAAATGACATGCAGGATGTCGTCGCCGGGCGCTATTCGGAAGTGCGGCGGGCATTGGACTGTTTGCAACAGCAGGCGGGAAATGCCCGGATGAGCGGATCTGGTTCGGCGGTTTTTTCGCTGGTGGACGATGAAGAAAGCGCGCATCGAGCGGTCCAAAGCTTGCCGGACGGTATTTCCGGCGTGGTTGCTCGTACCATGATGCATCATCCGCTGTTAGAATGGAGCCCTTGCAAAGAGTGAAATAATACTGGGGAGTCGCCAAGCTGGTTAAGGCACCGGATTTTGATTCCGGCATTCGAGGGTTCGAATCCTTCCTCCCCAGCCATTTTCTTAAAGAGAGACAGTCTGGTTCAGACGCGGACTTCTTGACGAGGATAAGACGGATGCGCATTTTCACAGGAAACGCCAACCCCAGGCTCGCAGAAGCCGTGTGCCGTCATCTCAATGTTTCCATGGGACGAGCGGTGGTCAACCGCTTTTCCGATGGCGAGGTTTTTGTGGAGATTTTGGAAAGCGTTCGCGGTCAGAACGTTTTTGTACTGCAATCCACTTGCGCGCCGACCAACGATAACCTGATGGAAATCCTCGTGATTGTCGATGCGTTAAAGCGCGCGTCGGCAGCATCGATTACCACCATAATTCCTTATTACGGCTACGCTCGGCAGGATCGCCGTCCGCGCTCGGCGCGGGTGCCGATTACGGCACGATTGGTCGCCGATATGCTTACCGCCGCCGGCGCTTCACGGGTCGTTGTGATGGATTTGCACGCCGATCAGATTCAGGGTTTTTTCAATATTCCCGTTGACAATATCTACGCCACGCCGATTCTGCTCGGCGAATTGTGGAAGCAGAATTATCAGAATATTATTGTGGTATCGCCGGACGTGGGCGGTGTTGCTCGCTCGCGGGCAATTGCCAAACGGCTGGATTGCGATTTGGCTATTATTGACAAGCGTCGTCCCAAAGCCAATGTTGCCGAAGTGATGAATATTATCGGCGATGTCAGCGGCCGTTCCTGTATCATCGTTGACGATATGGTGGATACCGCCAATACGCTATGCAAGGCGGCAACGGCACTGAAACAAAACGGCGCTCGAATGGTTTCGGCGTATTGCACACATCCGGTTCTTTCCGGTGGCGCGGAAACACGCATTGATCAATCCGATCTGGATGAAGTGGTGGTGGTCGATACGATTCCGTTATCGCCGGGCGCGCAAAAAAGCGAACGCATTCGCCAGCTTTCCTGTGCGCAGCTAATCGCTGAAACGGTTATGCGCATGGCGAACGAAGAATCGATCAGCAGCCTTTTTACCGAATAATTATTCTTTCGGCGTAAACGTCGTTATCAAAGACGTTTCCAGCACGTTTTCCTTCTTTTCAGCACGAATCCAGCATAACGACGCGCAAGATGGCGCCCAGCCCAGCCCGTCAAAACCGTCCAGCAACGATACCGCAATATCGCCGAGCGTCGGTTGATGACCGACAATCAGTGTCATGCCTGAGGCTTTTGGCCATCCGACAGCGGCCAAAACGTCGTCGACGCTTTTATCCGGTGCCAGAGCTTCGCTGACCTGATATTGGTAATTGAGCGCATTGGCGGTTTGTCGCGTTCGTTGGGTAGGCGAAACCAGAATCAGCGTATCATTGGGCAGATGGTCGGAAAGCCAGGCGGCAGCAAATTTAGCCTGCTTTTCGCCATGTCGTGATAATGGGCGCACCATATCGTCTGCGCCGGGAAGCGCTTCGGCGTGACGCCAGAGAATCAGATCCATTGTTTCATAATCCGTTATTGTCGTATCAGGGATTATAGTATCTATTCCGGAATTGCTTTAAGCGACGCTTCAGGAAAAATGCTGTCAAGTGCGTCTGCTGGCGTAGTTAGCTGATAGGCAATGAACCGATAAACAAAGCAATGAAAGTATTTGGATGCCCAGCGCTTTCGGTCATTTCTATCATGACCAATCGGCGACTTTCTGGCTGTCGTTATAATTACTTATCAGAATGAAGAATGGTGGCCAAGGGCGGAATCGAACCACCGACACAAGGATTTTCAGTCCTCTGCTCTACCAACTGAGCTA
>DBDN01000006.1:35984-44936 GCA_002293615.1 Betaproteobacteria bacterium UBA931
TTTTCCGAATGAATAAAACCATACCCTTGATTTATCTGGCGTCACAAAGCCCGCGCCGACAAGCGCTTTTGACACAAGCGGGCATATCGTTTTCGGTGCTAGCGCTACAAGAAGACGATGTTATTGAAGTGCCGCGCAACGGAGAGCCGGCGCATGCTTATGTGTTACGTATGGCGCGCACAAAGGCGATCATGGGACGGCGACGGATGCGTCAGCGCCATTTACCGTCGTTGCCGGTATTGGGTGCCGATACGGAAGTGGTACTTGACGGGCGTATTTTTGGCAAGCCGGAAAGCGCGGCGAGCGCTAAAGAAATGCTGAGGATGCTTTCCGGTAGAACACATGAGGTACTGACGGCAATCGCACTGGCTTTGCCGCAATGTACGACAAGCCGGATAGTCGTGTCGCAGGTGACATTCAAAGCGTTAAGCGATGATGAGATTATGCGTTATCTTGAAACCAATGAACCGTTCGGCAAGGCGGGCGCTTACGCAATTCAGGGTCGTGGTACGATGCTGATTACGCATATATCCGGAAGTTATACCGGGATTGTCGGGCTACCCTTATACGAAACGGTGCAAATACTTACAACACAAGCGGGTCTCGTGTTATAAAACCAACATAGAAACGGATTGCTTCGTTTATGTCGCAAGAAATTTTAGTGAATGTCACGCCTCATGAAACACGGGCTGCTGTGCTCGGGCAAGGTGCTGTCGAAGAACTTTATATTGAACGTGCTAATGCCCGTGGTTTCGTGGGCAATATTTATTTCGGACGTATCGTACGCGTTTTACCGGGCATGCAGAGCGCGTTCGTTGATATTGGTTTGGAACGTGCCGCGTTTTTGCACGTTGCCGATATTTTTGAAAATCGCACGAATAACGAAGAAGGTCGCCCGATTGAACATTTACTGCACGAAGGGCAAACACTGCTTGTTCAGGTAATCAAAGATCCGATCGGCGCGAAAGGCGCGCGTTTATCGACACAAATCAGCCTTGCCGGACGTCTCCTTGTTTATTTGCCTCAGGATGCGCATATCGGTATTTCCCAGCGTATTGAAAATGAAACCGATCGGGAAGCCTTGCGTGAACGATTGCGTTCGTTGCTGCCTGAGGACCAGGAGGAATCCGGTGGCTTTATTGTGCGCACGATGGCAGAACGCGCCAGCGAAGAGGAATTTAAAGCAGATATCAATTATTTGACCAGTTTCTGGCGTGATCTTCTGAAGAAGAGCATGTCATTGCCGGTGCCGTCGCTTGTGCATCAGGATTTTCGCTTGCATCAGCGTTTATTGCGCGACCTTGTTTCCGAGGAAACGCAGGCAATCATTGTTGACGATATTGAAACAATGAATTCCATGCGCGCTTTTGCCAAGCAATATGTCGCCGCAATTCAGGAAGAAAAGATTATTCTTTACCAAAGTGATCGGCCGTTGTTTGAGCGCTATGGTGTCGAAGAAGAGCTAAATAAAGCGCTGGCACGGCGCGTTGATCTCAAATCTGGCGGCTACCTGATTTTTGACCAAACCGAGGCGTTGACCAGCGTTGATGTCAATACCGGTGCTTTCGTTGATGGGCGAAATTTTGAAGATACGGTATTCAAAACCAACCTTGAAGCCGCACATGCCATCGCGCGCCAGTTGCGATTGCGTAATCTTGGCGGGATTATCGTTATTGACTTTATTGACATGGATCGTTTGACGTATCAGGAAGCGGTGCTCGACGAATTAAACCGCGCTTTAGAAAAAGATCGCACGCGCTTGAGCGTTAACGGCTTTACCCGTCTTGGTTTGGTGGAGATGACGCGCAAGCGCACCCGTGAATCGCTGGCGCATGTGTTATGTGAACCGTGTCCGACGTGTCATGGGCGCGGTGAAATGAAAACAGCGCAGACGGTGTGTTATGAAATTCTTCGCGAGATTGAGCGCGAAGCGCGACAGTTTCCGGCACGAGAATTTCGCATTCTTGCCTCGCAGGCAGTGATTGATCGTTTTCTTGATGAGGATTCGCAAAGCCTGGTCTGGCTTGCCGATCGTATCGGAAAAGCCATTTCAATGCAGGTTGAAACACTTTATACGCAAGAGCAATACGATATAGTGATCGTTTGATGAAACGTATTATTAACGCTTTTTTATTTTCGCTGGATGGCCTTACCGCCACGTGGCATGACGAAGCGGCATTTCGCAATCTGGTGGTGTTGGCATTGGCGGGTATTTTTGCGGCGCTTTTTCTTCCGTTATCGATACTCGCTAAAGTTTTGCTGGTTTTTTTTCATGTGCAGACGCTTGTTATCGAGTTATTGAATACCGCTGTTGAAGCAGCTATTGACCGTATTGGGGAAGAGCGGCATGCACTTTCCAAAAAAGCCAAAGATTGCGGCAGTGCCGCACAGTTTGTCATGTTGATCGCGTTGGGCGGATTGTGGCTATCGGCGTTGCTGGGGCTGATTTAAATATAAATAAAAAAAAACAACAGGAATACTTACGCATGGTTTTCCGTCTCTTCATTTTTCTTCCGTTCTTTTTTTAAGAAGAGCTTTGCAAGAAACATTCCGAATTCGTAAAGGATCCACAAAGGAAATGCCAAAAATAATTGTGAAACGACATCCGGCGGCGTAAAAATTGCCGCAATGACGAAAGCGCCGACGATGATGTACGGGCGGGCGTTGCGTAATTGCTCAAGCGAGCATACGCCCATGAACACCAGCACCAACACGATTACCGGCGTTTCAAAAGTAATTCCAAAAGCGAGAAACATCGTCAGCGTAAACCCCAAATATTTATCGATATCGGTCATCATGCTGACACCGTCTGGAGTCATTTTGGCAAGGAACCCGAAAACTACCGGGAAAACAGCAAAATAGGCAAACGCCATGCCGATAAAAAATAAAATAAAACTGGAGAACGCCAACGGGAATACCAGCCGTTTTTCATTTTGATAAAGTCCGGGCGCAATGAACGCCCAGAGTTGCCAAAGAATGTAAGGCAATGCAATCAGGAACGAAACCATTAGCGTTACCTTGATCGGGACAAAGAACGGCGCGGTGACTTCGGTAGCGATCATGCTCGACCCTTCAGGAAGCGCGCTCATTAGCGGCGCGGCAAGAAAGGTATAAATATCGCGCGCCCAATAAAAAAGTGCCAGAAACACTACGAGCATCGACAGCATCGAACGTAGCAAACGGGTACGCAATTCGACTAAATGTGAAATAAACGTTTCTTCCTGCGAATTGCTTTTCTCGGGTTGGTTCATGGCGTGGTACGTGGTTTTTCGTCGTCGCTTTTTTGCTCGGCGGGCTCGGGAATACTAAGAGTGATGTCCCCTTTCAAGAATGAAGGAACCTGGTAATCAGCGGGGTTTGCGGCAAAGGTATCGGGATTGTGGCCGGAACCATCGTTTGTTTTATTCTCAACAACAAGCGTATTTTCTTTTATGGCAGTTGGCATTACCTCATCTTTTTCCGCAGTGGAGGTTTCTGACGCCATTTTCGTTTCGGTGTTGCTTTCGCGGTTTTCCTGCGCCGTTGTTTTTTCCGTAGCGATGTTTTTTAATTCAGATTCCATCGATTGCAGGTCTTTGCCGAGCGACTGGACACTTTTTTGCGCATCGTTAACAGTTGAACGCACAGTGTTTTCAAGGTCTTTGCCGATATTGCTGATCGTTTGGGTGGCCTTTTTGAAATCCTCCAGTTCCATTTCACGCTGGATGTCCGATTTGATGTCGCTGACGTAACGCTGCGCGCGCCCCATCACATGAGCGATGGTGCGCACTGTTTTCGGTAGCCGTTGCGGTCCAACCACCACCACCGCGACGACCGCAATGACCATGATTTCAGAAAAACTGATATCAAACATTATAGGTACCTAAAAACGCATTCGTGCGCGAAATCAGGCTTCGGTTTTGTCGTTTTCTTTTTTAACTTCGGCGTCGATGGTTTGCCCGTTGGCAATTTTCTGCTTGGGTGCATCTGTCGCGTTTTCATTTTCCGTTGCTTCTTTCATGCCGTCTTTGAAACCTTTGACGGCCTTGCCAAGATCGCCGCCGAGATTGGCCAGCTTTTTGGTGCCGAATATCAAAACAACGACCAATAATACGATCAGCCAATGCCAAATACTGAAGGACCCCATATTTTTTCTCCTTTATTTCCCGATGTGGTTACCGATGATCTCTATATACTGCAAACAATGAATGAAACTAGTTTGCCAACATTCTGCCCAGCGGCTCCGGACCGCTGATAATGTGAAAATGCAAATGCTGAACCTCCTGATTGCCGATACTTCCGGCATTAACGATCAGGCGAAAGCCTTTATCTGCTTTCTGTATTTCTGCCAGTTTTGGTACAAGCGCCATCATTTTTCCCAAAAGAGCGGCATCCGTTTCTGTGACGTTTGCCAGCGACGCAATATGTTTCTTTGGAATGAGCAGAACGTGTATCGGCGCTACCGGATTGATATCAAGAAACGCCAGAACATCATCGTCTTCATAAACTTTTTGAGCGGGAATCTCGCCGTGCACGATTTTGCAGAAAACGCAGTCGTTGTGTGCCATCATGGTGATACTTTGATACGTAAAAAAGAATAGTTTACCCCGAAAAGCCACCCAAAATCGTCCTATGCTTGATATACAAATATATTGGCAATTTTTCCTCGATCAGTATTGCAAAATTTCATTGTTTTTTTGCCGGTGATGGTGTGACTATTCCCCGACTGTGTTTCTCCAATATTTTGCTTTTATAACAGTGATAAAAAAAGAACATCACATGATCAAGACATGTAATGTATCCTAGGGCTATGCCGCTATGTTTTTATTCAATTGTGCTTTTCTTAAACAAAAAAAGAGGATTTACCATGAAGATATTACGCTTGATCTCATTACTGATGCTGATGTTGCCGCTCGCCGCAGGAGCGCAGAATAAAGAAGCTGAATTACTGAAAGAGGCGCAGGGGTTATTTGAGCCGATTGATAAACCGCCAGTTAAAATTACTGATAATGAAATTACACCAGCCAAAATTGAATTGGGCAAACAGCTTTATTTTGATCCGCGATTGTCATCAAGCGGCTTGATCAGTTGCAATACTTGCCATAATTTGGGGCTGGGCGGTGATGATGGTTTGCCCGTTGCGATTGGGCATGACTGGAAAAAAGGGCCGCGCAACTCACCGACCGTGTTTAATTCGGTATTCAACGCGGCGCAATTCTGGGACGGACGCGCGGCGGACCTCAAGGAGCAAGCCAAGGGTCCGATTCAGGCAGGTGTTGAAATGAACAGTACGCCGGAATTGGTGGTTGCAACCCTGAAAAGTATTCCGGGTTATCGGGAACCTTTTGCCAAGGCGTTTGGCAAAGGCGACGTCATCACATTTGATAACGTGGCGCGCGCGATTGAGGCATTTGAGGCGACGTTGATAACGCCGGATTCCGCTTTTGATCATTATCTCAAAGGCGACCAAAGCGCGCTGAACGAACAGCAAAAGCGCGGACTTAAAACGTTTATCGACCAAAGCTGCGCATCATGCCATAACGGTGTGAACTTGGGTGGGCAAAATTATTTCCCGTTCGGGCTAGTTGAAAAGCCGGAAGCTAAGTTGCTGCCGCCGGGCGATAAAGGACGTTTTGCCATTACCAATACCGAAGGTGATGATTATGTGTTTCGCGCTTCATCGTTGCGTAATATTGCGATTACCGCGCCGTATTTTCACACGGGCCAGATTCGCGACTTGCGCGATGCGATTGCCATTATGGCGACAACACAGCTCGGCGCGAAGATGAACGATAAAGATATTGACGATGTCGCCGCATTTTTACAGACATTAACCGGCAAAAAACCGACGGTGAGCTATCCTGATTTACCGCCCAGCACTGCAAAAACACCGGTACCGGTACAATAATTTTGCCAAATCCAAATGTGATAAAACCGCCAGAAAATCAGGCGGTTTTATTTTTTTCTTGGTGAAAACGAATTCGAAACGACGCTCAAATAATTGTCGTTGTTATCTGGCGCCAAGGAATGCAGAAGTTTGAAATTTAATAGAGATAAAAAACAAAAAGTATTCTCCATTTTCTAGCTATCTGGCTCTTTCCTTTTTTCCAATTTTGAATAGGTCTAGTTATTATTCAGAAATGACGCTGCCTCTTTAATTACCTGCTCACGATAATCGGTAAGGGCTTGTCCTATGATTTCTATCCACGCACTATCTGTCGCGATTTGCCGCGACTCTTCCGTATGTACACTGATGGTGTTTGGTGTTACAGCGCCGGATAGCTGAAGATCGGTAGCAATATCTGTATTAAGTTTTATTGCCCAAAATCCTGGCTGAAGCCAAGCCCAAAACTTTTTAATATATACATCTATTGTCAATACATCTGGACTTCCAGCGTTTTCAGTTTCGATCCGGTAACCCGCTTGTGTAAGAGCGGCAGAAAGGTTTTTACGGATTTCGCTTTCTACAGTTTGTCCATCTTGTAAAAGAATGTCGCCTAAAGCTTTTCCATAAGCGTTACGCTTTCGACCAACAGCACGAGCCTTTAATTCTTCGGAAGCATTATTGGCGCCTTCAAAACCAAGCGATGGCGTACTGGGATCTTTGGGAGCATGCTCAAACACACGTTCATCTTTAATGTGCCGAATAATTACTGTTTGTCCTGATGCCACTGCTGCGGTGTTGATTGATTTGGTTGGGTCATCAAGTGAGATTTCGCTACGGCTCGTTGCGCAACCGGCTAATGCAGCACAGATAAAAACAATGGCAACAAGCTTAGGGTTGCTTTTAAATAACATGATCTCCTCCCCTAATAGTTTAGACAAATTAAATCTTAATCATTCAAAAAAGTTTTTTACGTGCCTTAAAATAAAAACAAAGTATTTATTCTTTATTTTTATTTATATGGGATAACACAGGTTAAAATGTTATATTAATGAAGATTTTTGGTCAATAATACTTTAAAAATGGACGTACTAAGATGGAGTTGTCGAAAATATAAATTATTTTCTTGCCTTGGGTGCTATTGCTCTTTTAGGCTGTTCAGCAAAGCAATTTGTTTCAAAAATGTGGATAAATGGTATAAAAATTTCTCGCCTTTCCCTTGATTTCTGGTTTCTTCACCCTTATTATTAGCACTCTGAAAGATTGAGTGCTAACAGCGCGGACAGTTCCGCCTGTTTCTGCGCTTTTTTATTTAATACGAAATTTAAATAGGAGTGAGTACTAACATGAAACTTCGTCCCTTAAACGATAGGATTGTTGTTAAACGTCTTGAAGAAGAACGCAAAACTGCCGGCGGAATCGTCATTCCCGATACCGCAGCCGAAAAACCCTCGATGGGCGAAGTGATCGCCGTTGGTCCGGGTAAAGTTGATGACAGCGGGAAAGTCGTGGCAATGAGTGTTAAGGTTGGCGACAAGGTTCTCTTTGGCAAATATTCCGGCCAGGAATTCAAGATGAGTGGCCAGGATTATCTGCATATGCGCGAAGACGATGTTATCGGCATCATTGGTTGATTGGTTTGCGCAGATAGATAGATTAAAGATTTTATAAACAGATTTCCATTTCCGGCGCATCATGCGCCCGAATGATTAAGGAGAATACTTATGGCTGCAAAAGATGTCCGCTTCGGCGAACAGGTGAGAAACAAAATGGTAAGCGGCGTGAACGTTTTGGCAAATGCCGTTAAAGTGACGCTTGGTCCAAAAGGTCGTAACGTAGTATTGGAGCGCAGTTTCGGCGCACCGACCATTACGAAAGATGGCGTTTCGGTTGCCAAAGAAATCGAGCTCAAAGATAAATTCGAAAATATGGGCGCGCAGATGGTCAAAGAAGTTGCCAGCAAAACTTCGGACGTGGCCGGTGATGGCACGACGACAGCGACAGTTTTGGCCCAGTCTATTGTGACCGAGGGTATGAAATATGTTGCCGCAGGGATGAACCCGATGGATTTAAAGCGCGGCATCGATAAAGCGGTTATAGAGGTTGTTGGCGAACTGAAGAAAATCAGCAAGCCGTGTTCGACGTCGAAAGAAATTGCACAGGTTGGTTCCATTTCGGCAAATGCGGATGAATCAATCGGCAAGATCATTGCCGACGCGATGGATAAAGTCGGTAAAGAAGGCGTGATCACCGTTGAAGACGGCAAAGGCCTGGAAAATGAGCTGGATGTGGTGGAAGGCATGCAGTTTGATCGCGGTTATATTTCGCCGTACTTCATTAATAACGCCGACAAGCAAAGCGTTGTGCTCGAAGATCCGTATGTTTTGTTGCACGACAAGAAAATTTCCAATATTCGCGATCTGTTGCCGGTGCTCGAAGGCGTTGCCAAAGCGGGTAAGCCGCTGCTGATCATTGCCGAGGATGTTGACGGCGAAGCGCTGGCGACATTGGTTGTGAACAATATCCGCGGTATTCTGAAGGCGTGCGCGGTGAAAGCGCCTGGTTTCGGTGATCGCCGCAAAGCGATGCTCGAAGATATCGCGATTCTGACAGGCGGCACTGTGATCGCGGAAGAACTGGGGCTTAAGCTGGAAAATGCTTCATTAAATGATCTGGGTCGTGCCAAACGGATTGAGATCGGTAAAGAAGACACGACGATTATCGATGGCGCCGGCGATAAAAAGTCGATTGAAGATCGCGTAAAAACGATTCGTACGCAAGTTGAAGAAGCGACGAGCGATTATGATCGTGAAAAGCTGCAAGAGCGTGTTGCCAAACTTGCCGGTGGTGTTGCCGTCATCAAAGTCGGCGCTGCGACCGAAGTGGAAATGAAGGAGAAAAAAGCACGCGTTGAAGACGCTTTGCATGCAACTCGTGCCGCGGTGGAAGAAGGCATTGTTGCCGGCGGCGGCGTTGCTTACTTGCGCGCCCGTGCTGCACTGAAGAATCTGAAAGTCACCAATTCCGAACAGGAAGCGGGTGTGAAAATTGTGTTGCGTGCAATTGAAGAGCCGTTGCGTCAGATTGTC